>NC_004722.1:297500-510000 GCF_000007825.1 Bacillus cereus ATCC 14579
AGTCGAGCAGGGACGAAAGTCGGGCTTAGTGATCCGGTGGTTCCGCATGGAAGGGCCATCGCTCAACGGATAAAAGCTACCCCGGGGATAACAGGCTTATCTCCCCCAAGAGTCCACATCGACGGGGAGGTTTGGCACCTCGATGTCGGCTCATCGCATCCTGGGGCTGTAGTCGGTCCCAAGGGTTGGGCTGTTCGCCCATTAAAGCGGTACGCGAGCTGGGTTCAGAACGTCGTGAGACAGTTCGGTCCCTATCCGTCGTGGGCGTAGGAAATTTGAGAGGAGCTGTCCTTAGTACGAGAGGACCGGGATGGACGCACCGCTGGTGTACCAGTTGTTCTGCCAAGGGCATAGCTGGGTAGCTATGTGCGGAAGGGATAAGTGCTGAAAGCATCTAAGCATGAAGCCCCCCTCAAGATGAGATTTCCCATAGCGTAAGCTAGTAAGATCCCTGAAAGATGATCAGGTTGATAGGTTCGAGGTGGAAGCATGGTGACATGTGGAGCTGACGAATACTAATAGATCGAGGACTTAACCATATAATATGTAGCAATGTTATCTAGTTTTGAAGGAATATGCCTTCATAGTTTGGTGATGATGGCAGAGAGGTCACACCCGTTCCCATACCGAACACGGAAGTTAAGCTCTCTAGCGCCGATGGTAGTTGGGACCTTGTCCCTGTGAGAGTAGGACGTCGCCAAGCAAGAACCTAAGTTATTTTGACTTAGGTTTTTTTGTGTTTATTTTTATTTACCGAATGCTATAATCCGTAAATTTAATAAAGCTACAGACGAAAAAAGAATGAAGTAGAGACTCTTTAAAATAATAGTAATGATTTTTTGTGTTCCTGATTTTCCTAATGTCGCTAAAGTAATACTTAAAATAGGACACATTATTTCTATCATAAGTATATATTTTAAATAATGAGATGCTATAAATAAATATTTAATAATTACAGAAATTACTGCAATAGAGAAAAATAAATAGGATAATAGCCAAGTTCTTTCTTTAACAGTTATCCTCCTTAGAAATTAAATCGTTATAATAATACAAGAGTGTATATATTTTGATTAAAAACATACTGAAGTGCTATTTAAACGATAAATACATAAAATAGATCTCTAGAAATATATATTCTAATTCCCTTTTCTTCTTGTATATAGTTGCAATTCTTCTTTTGAATATAACTAAAACACGAACGTTATTGACTGCTAATAAAAAAACATTCGATTATTTATTGACATTGTTTATGAAATATTGTTAATATAGCCATAGAAACAATAATATAAGACCTCATATAATCGCGGGGATATGGCCTGCAAGTCTCTACCTAACGACCGTTATTCGTTAGACTATGAGGGAAAGTCACTCGGTATTTTTCTATTCACAAGGGATACGTATGCCTGAGTAGAGCGCTTTCTCTCATAGTAAAAGAGAAACTGTTCTATTTCAGGCTTTTTTTATTTGAATCGGGGGGATTCTAATATGAAATCACTAGTTGGAGTCATAATGGGAAGTACGTCAGACTGGGAAACAATGAAATATGCTTGTGACATTTTAGATGAATTAAATATACCGTATGAGAAAAAAGTTGTATCCGCTCATCGGACTCCGGATTATATGTTTGAATATGCAGAGACGGCTCGTGAACGTGGATTGAAAGTTATTATTGCTGGAGCTGGTGGAGCAGCACATTTACCAGGAATGGTTGCAGCGAAGACAAATCTTCCTGTAATTGGAGTTCCAGTTCAATCAAAAGCATTAAACGGCTTAGATTCATTATTATCCATCGCCCAAATGCCAGGAGGTGTTCCAGTTGCAACTGTTGCAATTGGTAAAGCCGGTTCAACGAATGCTGGATTACTTGCCGCACAAATACTTGGATCATTTCATGATGATATACATGATGCATTAGAATTGAGACGAGAAGCGATTGAAAAAGATGTGCGTGAAGGTAGTGAGCTAGTATGACGAGAATCATTTTACCTGGAAAAACAATCGGTATTATTGGAGGCGGCCAGCTAGGAAGAATGATGGCATTGGCAGCTAAGGAGATGGGATATAAAATTGCTGTTTTAGATCCTACAAAGCATTCGCCATGTGCACAAGTTGCTGATATTGAAATTGTTGCACCATATGATGATTTAAAAGCAATTCAGCATTTAGCAGAGATAAGTGATGTTGTCACATATGAATTTGAGAATATTGATTATAGATGTTTACAATGGCTTGAAAAACATGCGTACTTACCACAAGGTAGTCAGTTGTTAAATACAACACAAAATCGTTTTACAGAAAAGAATGCGATTGAGAAGGCTGGGTTACCAGTAGCAACGTATAGATTAGTTCAAAATCAAGATCAGCTTACAGAAGCAATTGCTGGGTTATCATTCCCTTCCGTCTTAAAAACGACGACAGGTGGATATGATGGGAAAGGACAAGTTGTTTTAAGAAGTGAAGCTGATGTTGAGGCAGCAAGAAATCTTGTGGATAAAGCAGAATGTATTTTAGAGAAATGGGTGCCTTTTGAAAAAGAAGTATCAGTTATTGTGATTCGTAGTGTAAGTGGTGAAACAAAAGTGTTTCCAGTAGCAGAAAATATTCATGTAAATAACATTTTACATGAATCTATCGTTCCAGCTCGCATTACAGAAGAGCTTTCTCAAAAAGCAATTGCGTATGCAAAGGTACTTGCGGATGAATTAGAACTTGTGGGAACACTAGCTGTAGAGATGTTTGCTACAGATAATGTTGAGATTTATATTAATGAATTAGCGCCAAGACCTCACAATTCAGGACACTATACACAGGATGCATGTGAAACGAGTCAATTTGGTCAACATATTCGAGCAATCTGTAATTTACCTCTAGGAGAAACAAATTTGTTAAAACCAGTTGTCATGGTAAACATTTTAGGCGAACATATAGAAGGGGTCCTAAGACAAGTGAATAGATTAACCGGGTGCTATTTACACTTGTATGGAAAAGAAGAAGCAAAAGCACAGCGAAAAATGGGGCATGTTAATATTTTAAATGATAATATTGAAGTCGCTCTAGAAAAAGCGAAGAGTTTGCATATTTGGGACCATCAAGAACAACTGTTGGAGGGAAAAAGATGATTAGTCGTTATACACGCCCTGAAATGGGTGCGATTTGGACGGAAGAGAACAAATTTAAAGCGTGGTTAGAAGTTGAGATTTTAGCTTGTGAAGCATGGGCTGAGCTTGGCGATATTCCAAAAGAAGATGTTAAAAAAATTCGTGAACATGCATCATTTGATATTGATCGTATTTATGAAATTGAAAAAGAAACACGTCATGACGTAGTTGCATTCACTCGTGCTGTATCAGAAACGCCAGCATTAGGCGAAGAACGTAAATGGGTTCATTACGGTTTAACATCTACAGATGTAGTAGATACAGCATTATCTTACATCTTAAAACAAGCGAATGAAATTATATTAAAAGACTTAGAGAACTTTGTAAGCATTTTAGCTAACAAAGCGAAAGAGCATAAATACACAATCATGATGGGAAGAACACACGGTGTTCATGCAGAACCAACGACATTTGGTTTAAAACTTGGTCTTTGGTATGAAGAGATGAAACGTAACGTAGAGCGTTTCAAACAAGCTGCTGATACAGTTCGTGTTGGTAAACTATCTGGTGCGGTTGGTACATATGCAAATATCGATCCATTCGTAGAAAAATATGTTTGTGAAAATTTAGGATTAGAAGCAGCACCAATTTCAACACAAACATTGCAACGTGATCGTCACGCACACTACATGTCAACACTTGCACTAATTGCAACATCTATCGAAAAGATGGCAGTTGAGATTCGTGGTTTACAAAAGAGTGAAACACGTGAAGTTGAAGAAGCTTTCGCAAAAGGTCAAAAGGGTTCTTCTGCAATGCCACATAAACGTAATCCAATTGGTTCTGAAAATATGACTGGTTTAGCTCGTGTTATCCGCGGTTATATGATGACAGCTTACGAAAATGTTCCATTATGGCATGAGCGTGACATTTCTCACTCTTCGGCAGAACGCGTAATTTTACCAGATGCTACAATCGCATTAAATTACATGTTAAATCGCTTTGGTAATATTGTTAAAAACTTAACTGTATACCCAGAGAATATGAAACGTAATATGACAAGAACATACGGCTTAATTTATTCTCAGCGCGTAATGCTTACACTAATCGACAAAGGTATGGTACGTGAAGAAGCTTATGATATCGTACAGCCTAAAGCGATGGAAGCTTGGGAAACACAAGTACAATTTAAAGAGCTTGTAGAAGCTGATGAGCGTATTACAAGCAAGTTAACACAAGAAGAAATTAATGAATGCTTCAACTATGAGCATCATATGCAACACGTTGATACAATCTTTGAACGCCTTGGATTAAACGAAGCGTAAAATTTCATATGGCACAGAATAGAGTCATTCTGTGCCATTCTTTATAAAAATATTATTCACATTTTTCAAACTACAGGGGGCTTGCGAAATGCAAAAGCTAGAATTGCTGTATGAAGGTAAGGCAAAAAGAATTTATCGTACAGAATCAGCAGATATGGTTTGGGTAGAGTACAAAGATAGTGCGACTGCTTTCAATGGGGAGAAAAAAGAGACGATTACAGGAAAAGGTCGTTTGAACAATGAAATTACAACTTTATTGTTCAGAAAGTTACAAGAAGTGGGAATTAAAACACATTTTGTTGAGAAGTTATCTGAAACAGAACAACTTGTTAAAAAAGTGAGTATTATTCCTTTAGAAGTTGTCACAAGAAATGTAATTGCAGGAAGTCTTTCAAAACGATTAGGAATGGAAGAGGGAACTGTACTTGCAGAACCAATCGTAGAATTTTACTTCAAAGATGATGATTTAGGAGATCCGCTTGTAACGGAAGATCATATTCGTGTATTAAACGTTGCATCGCCAGAGCAAGTAAGTGTATTACGAGATATGGCTCTACAAATCAATCAAGTGTTGATTGATCATTTCGCAAGCTGTCGTGTAAGATTAGTAGATTTCAAATTAGAGTTTGGTGTAACGGAAGAAGGAGAAATCATTTTAGCGGATGAAATTTCACCAGATACTTGCCGTTTATGGGATGAAACGAGCAATGAAAAGTTTGATAAAGACGTATTCCGTCGTGATCTTGGAAATTTAACAGATGCTTATGAAGAGATTTTAAAACGTTTAGGGGGAATTTCACATGTATAAAGTTAAGGTATATGTAACATTAAGAGAAAGCGTATTAGATCCACAAGGAACAGCAGTAAAAGGAGCACTTCATAGTCTTTCATTCACAGAAGTACAAGACGTTCGAATCGGAAAGTACATGGAACTAACAATTGATAAATCTGTATCTGATTTAGATAGCAAGGTAAAAGAAATGTGTGAAAAACTATTAGCGAACGTTGTAATGGAAGACTTCCGTTATGAAGTTGAGGAGGTTGTCGCACAGTGAAATTTGCCGTAATAGTATTTCCGGGTTCGAACTGTGATGTCGATATGTTCCATGCAATTAAAGATGAGCTTGGCGAAGAAGTAGATTACGTTTGGCACGATACAGAGAATTTAGATGAATATGATGCAATTCTACTACCAGGTGGATTTTCTTATGGTGACTACTTACGCTGCGGTGCTATCTCTCGCTTTGCTAATGCAATGAAAGCAGTGCAAAAAGCTGCTGAGCAAGGAAAGCCGATTTTAGGTGTATGTAATGGATTCCAGATTCTTGTTGAATCAGGATTACTACCAGGAGCGTTAATAAGAAACGAAAACTTAAAATTTATGTGTCGCACTGTTCAGTTACGTGTTGAAAATAATGAAACGATGTTTACATCACAATATGAAAAAGATGAAATAATTAATATTCCAATCGCGCATGGTGAGGGGAATTACTATTGTGATGAAGCGACTCTTAAACAATTAGAAGAGAACAATCAAATCGCATTCCGTTATGTAGAAAACCCTAACGGTAGCGTTTCAGATATTGCTGGTATTGTAAATGAAAAAGGAAATGTACTTGGTATGATGCCGCACCCAGAGCGTGCTGTAGATGAATTACTTGGCGGTGCTGAAGGGTTAAAAGTCTTTCAATCTATCTTAAAACAGTGGAGGGAAACATATGTCGTTAATGCTTGAACCAAATCCAACACAAATTAAAGAAGAGCGTATATATGCGGAAATGGGGTTAACAGACGAAGAGTTTGCCATGGTTGAAAAGATTTTAGGTCGTCTGCCAAATTATACAGAAACAGGGTTATTCTCTGTAATGTGGTCTGAACATTGTAGTTATAAAAATTCAAAACCAGTGCTTCGAAAATTCCCAACAACAGGTGAGCGTGTTCTACAAGGGCCTGGGGAAGGTGCTGGAATTGTAGATATCGGTGATAATCAAGCAGTTGTATTTAAAATGGAAAGTCATAACCATCCTTCAGCTATTGAACCATATCAAGGAGCTGCAACAGGTGTTGGTGGTATTATTCGTGACGTATTCTCTATGGGAGCACGTCCGGTAGCTCTATTAAACTCACTTCGTTTCGGTGAATTACAGTCACCACGTGTGAAATATTTATTCGAAGAAGTAGTAGCAGGAATTGCAGGATACGGTAACTGCATCGGTATTCCGACTGTTGGCGGCGAAGTACAATTTGATCCATGTTATGAAGGAAATCCACTTGTAAATGCAATGTGCGTAGGTTTGATTAACCACGAAGACATTAAAAAAGGGCAAGCACATGGTGCTGGTAACACAGTAATGTACGTAGGAGCATCAACTGGTCGTGACGGTATTCACGGTGCAACATTCGCGTCGGAAGAACTATCTGAAAGCTCAGAAGCGAAACGTCCAGCGGTTCAAGTAGGGGATCCATTTATGGAAAAACTTCTTATTGAAGCGTGTTTAGAATTAATTCAATCTGATGCACTTGTTGGAATTCAAGATATGGGTGCGGCTGGTTTAACATCATCATCTGCAGAAATGGCAAGTAAAGCAGGAATGGGTATTGAAATGTACTTAGATGATGTACCACAGCGTGAAACAGGAATGACACCATATGAAATGATGCTATCTGAATCACAAGAGCGTATGTTAATTGTCGTGAAAAAAGGTAGAGAACAAGAAATAGTAGATTTATTTGAGAAGTATGATCTTGCAGCGGTTACGATGGGGAAAGTAACAGAAGATAAAATGCTTCGTTTATTCCATAAAGGTGAAAAGGTAGCTGAAGTTCCAGCAGATGCTTTAGCAGAAGAAGCACCAATTTATCATAAGCCATCAAAAGAAGCAGCATACTTTGCTGAATTCCAAGCAATGAAAATGGAAACGCCAAAAGTAGAAAATTATAAAGAAACGTTATTCGCTTTATTACAGCAACCAACAATTGCAAGTAAAGAGTGGGTATACGATCAATACGATTACCAAGTTCGCACAAGCACAGTTGTTACGCCAGGTTCAGATGCTGCAGTTGTACGTGTACGCGGTACAGAAAAAGGATTAGCAATGACGACAGATTGTAACTCTCGCTACATTTATCTAGACCCAGAGATGGGCGGTAAAATTGCAGTAGCAGAGGCAGCGCGTAATATCGTATGTTCTGGCGGAGAGCCACTTGCAATTACAGATTGCTTAAACTTCGGTAACCCAGAAAAACCAGAAATCTTCTGGCAAATTGAGAAATCAGTAGACGGTATGAGTGAAGCTTGTCGCACATTACAAACACCAGTTATCGGCGGAAACGTATCGATGTATAACGAGCGTAGTGGTGAAGCTGTATATCCAACACCAACTGTTGGGATGGTTGGACTTGTGCATGACTTAAAACATGTAACAACACAAGAGTTTAAGCAAGCTGGTGATTTAGTGTATGTAATTGGTGAGACGAAAGCTGAGTTTGGCGGAAGTGAATTACAGAAAATGATTCACGGCAAAATTTTCGGTCAATCACCAAGTATCGATTTAGATGTAGAATTAAAACGCCAAAAACAAGTATTAGAAGCAATTCAAGCTGGTCTTGTTCAATCTGCACATGATGTTGCTGAAGGTGGTTTAGCAGTTGCGATTTCAGAAAGTGCAATTGGTGCTAAAGGCTTAGGTGCTACTGTGAAATTAGATGGAGAAGCAACAGCAGCATTATTCGCTGAATCACAGTCTCGCTTCGTGATAACTGTAAAACGTGAAAATAAAGAGGCGTTTGAGAAAGTGGTAGAAGCAATCCAAGTTGGAGAAGTAACAAGTACAAATGAAGTAACAATTCATAATGAAGAAAATGAAGTATTACTTACAGCAAATGTAGATGAAATGAGAAAGGCTTGGAAAGGGGCAATCCCATGCTTGCTGAAATAAAGGGGTTAAACGAAGAATGTGGCGTTTTCGGAATTTGGGGGCATGAAAATGCAGCACAAGTTTCATACTACGGATTGCACAGTTTACAGCACCGTGGGCAAGAAGGCGCAGGCATTGTCGTAAATAATGGGGAAAAAATCGTCGGTCACAAGGGGTTAGGTTTAATATCAGAAGTGTTTTCAAGAGGTGAGCTAGAAGGATTAAATGGAAAATCAGCGATCGGACATGTACGATATGCAACAGCTGGTGGAAGTGAAGTTGCTAACGTTCAACCATTGTTGTTCCGTTTTTCCGATCATAGTATGGCGTTAGCTCATAACGGAAATTTAATTAACGCAAAAATGCTTCGTCGTGAATTAGAAGCAGAGGGCAGTATTTTTCAAACTAGTTCAGATACAGAAGTACTTTTACATCTTATTAAACGTAGTACGAAAGATTCTTTAATTGAAAGTGTAAAAGAAGCTTTAAACAAAGTGAAAGGTGCGTTTGCGTATCTTTTACTAACTGGAAATGAAATGATCGTTGCATTAGATCCGAATGGGTTCCGTCCGCTTTCAATTGGAAAGATGGGGGATGCTTACGTTGTAGCATCTGAAACATGTGCTTTTGATGTAGTAGGTGCAACATACATTCGTGATGTAGAACCGGGTGAATTACTTATCATTAATGATGAAGGAATTCACGTAGATCGTTTCACAAACGATGTAGAACATGCAATTTGTAGTATGGAATACATTTACTTTGCACGACCAGATTCTAATATTGCAGGCGTTAACGTTCATGCAGCACGTAAGAATATGGGGAAACGTTTAGCGGCAGAAGCTCCTATTGAAGCAGATGTTGTTACTGGTGTACCAGACTCTAGTATTTCAGCTGCGATTGGCTATGCGGAGGCGACAGGTATTCCATATGAGTTAGGATTAATTAAAAATCGTTACGTTGGACGTACGTTTATTCAACCTTCTCAGGAACTGCGAGAGCAAGGGGTTAAGATGAAACTTTCCGCAGTAAGAGGTGTAGTTGAAGGGAAACGAGTTGTTATGATTGATGACTCTATCGTAAGAGGAACGACAAGTAAACGAATTGTTCGTATGCTTCGTGAAGCTGGAGCGACAGAAGTTCACGTAAGAATTGCTTCACCACCTCTGAAATATCCATGTTTCTATGGCATTGATATTCAAACGAGAAAAGAATTAATTGCAGCAAATCATACAGTAGAAGAAATCCGTGAAATGATCGGAGCAGATTCTTTAACATTTTTAAGCGAAGATGGATTAGTAGATGCAATTGGACGTCCATATGAAGGGAAATATGGTGGCCTATGCATGGCTTACTTTAATGGGGACTATCCAACAGCTCTTTATGATTATGAGCAAGAGCTTTTAGAAAGTATGAAATAAGAAAAGTGAAACAAGCTTCTACTTCTTTTGATGTAGAAGCTAGCTCCTTTCTTAAAATAGCCCGCCCTGGATGGGGAGAAATTAAAAGACGAGGTGTAAATAACGATGGCGAATGCATATAAGCAAGCAGGAGTAGATATTGAAGCTGGATATGAAGCGGTATCTCGCATGAAAAAACACGTACAAACAACTATGAGAAAAGAAGTACTAGGCGGTTTAGGCGGTTTTGGAGGTATGTTTGATCTATCAAAATTTGCATTAGAAGAACCTGTATTAGTATCTGGAACAGATGGCGTGGGAACGAAATTGATGCTCGCTTTTATGGCAGATAAACATGACACAATTGGTATTGATGCAGTAGCAATGTGTGTAAATGATATTGTTGTCCAAGGAGCAGAGCCGCTTTTCTTCCTTGATTATATTGCTTGTGGTAAAGCTGAACCTAGTAAAATTGAAAACATCGTCAAAGGTATATCAGAGGGCTGTCGCCAAGCTGGTTGTGCATTAATCGGTGGAGAAACAGCTGAAATGCCAGGAATGTATTCTACGGAAGAATATGATTTAGCTGGTTTTACAGTTGGGATTGTTGATAAAAAGAAAATTGTAACAGGTGAAAAGATTGAAGCTGGTCACGTGCTAATTGGCTTAGCATCTAGCGGTATTCATAGCAATGGTTACTCTTTAGTAAGAAAAGTGTTACTAGAAGATGGGGAACTATCTTTAGAGCGTATTTATGGCCGCTTAGAACTACCTCTTGGTGAAGAATTATTAAAACCAACGAAAATTTATGTCAAACCTATTTTAGAACTATTGAAGAAACATGAAGTATACGGTATGGCGCATATTACAGGTGGTGGATTTATTGAAAATATTCCACGCATGTTGCCAGAAGGAATCGGTGCCGAGATTGAACTAGGATCTTGGGAAATTCAGCCGATCTTTAGTTTGCTTCAAGAAGTTGGAAAACTGGAAGAAAAAGAAATGTTCAATATTTTTAACATGGGTATTGGTATGGTAGTAGCAGTGAAGGAAGAAGATGCAAAAGATGTTGTTCGTCTTCTTGAAGAGCAAGGAGAAATGGCTCGTATTATTGGACGTACTATACAAGGAGCTGGCGTTACTTTTAATGGGGGCACAGCACTATGAGTAGATTAGCAGTTTTTGCTTCTGGAAGCGGATCTAACTTTCAATCTCTCGTTAATGCGGTAGAAGAAAAAAGATTGGATGCAGAAATTAGTTTATTAGTATGTGATAAACCAGAAGCACGCGCTGTTGGACGGGCAAATTATCATCATATTCCGTGTTTTGCTTTTTCAGCGAAAGCATATGAGTCAAAAGAAGCATTTGAAAAAGAGATATTAAAGAAGCTAGAAGAATATGAAATTGATTATGTTATTTTAGCTGGATATATGCGGTTAATCGGGCCGACGTTACTAGAAGCATACGGCGGGAAGATTATTAATATTCATCCATCATTACTACCGAGCTTTCCGGGTAAAGATGCTGTCGGTCAAGCGTTAGAAGCAGGTGTGAAAGTAACTGGAGTAACAATTCATTATGTAGATGCAGGTATGGATACAGGGCCAATTATTGCGCAAGAAGCAGTGGTTGTTTCTGAAGGGGATACGAGAGAAAGTTTACAAAAGAAAATTCAACAAGTTGAACATAAATTATACGTAAATACAGTGAATCAAATTGTTCAGTCTGTGAAAGAATCAACTGTTAACTAACATACAACCAGGGGTGAAGGATAAATGAAAAAGCGTGCATTAGTAAGTGTTTCAGATAAAACAGGAGTAGTAGAATTTGTTAAAGGGTTACTAGAACAAGGGATTGAAGTTATTTCAACAGGTGGTACGAAAAAGTTATTAGAAGAAAACGGTTTACAAGTAATTGGTATTTCTGAAGTAACTGGTTTCCCTGAAATTATGGATGGCCGTGTGAAAACGTTACATCCAAATATTCATGGTGGTCTATTAGCAGTTCGTGATAATGAAACACATGTAACACAAATGAATGAATTAGGTATGGAGCCAATTGACTTTGTTGTTGTTAACTTATATCCATTTAAAGAAACAATCGCTAAGCCTGATGTAACATTTGCTGATGCAATTGAAAATATTGATATCGGTGGCCCGACAATGATTCGCTCTGCTGCGAAAAATCATAAATTCGTATCTGTAATTGTAGATCCAGTAGATTATGATATTGTGTTAGCAGAACTGAAAGAGAACGGTGAAGTAGCAGAGGAAACAAAACGTAAACTAGCAGCGAAAGTATTCCGTCATACAGCAGCGTATGATGCGTTAATTTCTAACTACTTAACAGAGCAAATGGGTGAAGAAAGTCCAGAAACATTAACTGTGACATTTGAGAAAAAGCAAGACTTACGTTATGGCGAGAACCCACATCAAAAGGCAACTTTCTATAAAGCGCCATTCGCGGCAACTTCTTCTGTTGCATACGCAGAACAATTACACGGTAAAGAATTATCGTATAACAATATTAATGATGCAGACGCAGCACTTAGCATCGTAAAAGAATTTACAGAACCAGCAGTAGTAGCAGTAAAACATATGAATCCATGTGGTGTTGGAGTAGGAACTGATATTCACGAAGCATATACTCGCGCTTATGAAGCAGATCCAGTATCAATTTTCGGCGGTATTATTGCAGCAAATCGTGAAATTGATAAAGCTACAGCAGAAAAGTTACATGAAATTTTCTTAGAAATTGTTATCGCACCTTCGTTCTCGCAAGAAGCTTTAGAAGTGTTACAAAGTAAGAAGAACTTACGTTTATTAACTATAAATATTGAAAAAGCGACAAGTGCAAGCAAAAAACTAACTTCTGTACAAGGTGGACTTCTCGTTCAAGAAGAAGATACGTTATCATTAGATGAAAGTACAATTTCAATTCCAACGAAACGTGAACCTTCAGAGCAAGAATGGAAAGATTTAAAACTAGCTTGGAAAGTTGTAAAACATGTGAAATCAAACGCAATTGTTTTAGCGAAAGATGACATGACAATTGGCGTCGGTGCGGGACAGATGAACCGTGTAGGTTCTGCAAAAATCGCAATTACACAAGCTGGTGAAAAAGCACAAGGTAGCGCACTTGCATCTGATGCTTTCTTCCCAATGCCAGATACATTAGAAGAAGCAGCAAAAGCAGGAATTACAGCAATCATTCAACCAGGCGGATCAATCCGTGATGAAGATTCTATTAAAGTGGCAGATACTTATGGGATTGCTATGGTGTTCACTGGCGTACGTCATTTCAAACACTAATAGAGGATGTTTAAAAAGTCCGGTCAAGATAACCTTCGCATGTCGTCGTTGCATCGCCAGTGCGGTACTCATGTAGGAAAGCTACACTCCGTGTCCTCCTGGCAAATGCGCCTAGACCTGCTCGGTGCTCTTGATCCTCCTTTTTAAACCTTTATTGATATGGATGTTTAAAAAGTCCGGTCAAGATAACCTTCGCATGTCGTCGTTGCATCGCCAGTGCGGTACTCATGTAGGAAAACTACACTCCGTGTTCTCCTGGCAAATGCGCCTAGACCTGCTCGGTGCTCTTGATCCTCCTTTTTAAACCTTTATTGATAGGGATGTTTAAAAAGTCCGGTCGAGATAACCTTTTATTGATATGAAAAAGCAAACTAGGAGCATAGCTTCTAGTTTGTACTTATTTAATTATTGGGGGATGAAATATGAATGTTTTAGTAATTGGCCGCGGTGGGCGTGAGCATGCTTTAGCTTGGAAGTTTGCACAATCTGAAAAAGTAGAAAAGGTATATGTAGCACCAGGTAATGAAGGTATGAGAGATGTTGCAACACCAGTTGATATTGATGAAAATGATTTTGATGCATTAGTTTTATTTGCAAAAGAGAATAATGTTGAGTTAACTTTCGTTGGACCAGAAATTCCGCTTATGAATGGAATTGTTGATTGTTTTAAAGAAGAGGGACTTCGCGTATTTGGTCCGAATAAAGCGGCTGCTGTTATTGAAGGTAGTAAAGCTTTTACAAAAGAGCTTATGAAAAAGTATGATATTCCAACTGCGGCGTACGAAACTTTTACAGATTATGAAGAAGCAGTACAGTACATTCAAAAAGTTGGTGCACCAATCGTTATTAAAGCTGACGGCCTAGCTGCGGGTAAAGGGGTAACGGTAGCAATGACGCTTGAAGAGGCATTACAAGCTGTGAAAGAAATGCTACAAGATGTGAAATTCGGCGCGGCAAGTAAGAAGATCGTTATTGAAGAGTTTTTAGATGGACAAGAATTTTCATTAATGGCATTCGTGAATGGAACAACTGTACATCCAATGGTAATCGCCCAAGATCATAAAAGAGCTTTTGATGGTGATAAAGGTCCAAATACGGGCGGAATGGGTGCATATTCTCCAGTACCACAAATTCCAGAATCAGCAGTTCAAGAAGCGATTCAAACCGTATTACATCCAACTGCTAAGGCGATGATTGCAGAAAACCGTTCGTTTACAGGTATTTTATACGCAGGTCTTATTTTAACAAATGATGGTCCGAAGGTAATTGAATTTAATGCACGCTTCGGTGATCCTGAAACAGAAGTTGTATTACCTCGCTTAGAAAATGATTTAGTTGACGTATGTAACGCTGTATTAGATGAAAGTGAACTAACGTTACAATGGTCAGAAGAAGCTGTAATCGGTGTTGTACTTGCTTCTAAAGGATATCCAGAAGCATATAAAAAAGGTGATATTATTAGTGGACTAGATGCACTGCAAGATGTGATTGTTTTCCATGCAGGTACAGCAATGAAACATGGGGACTTTGTAACGAACGGTGGCCGTGTATTATTTGTTGCTTGTAAGGCAAATAGTTTACAAGAAGCAAAAGATAAAGTATATAAAGAAATCGGTAAAATTGAGAGTGATGGTCTATTTTATCGAAGTGATATAGGATATCGTGCAATTGGGCATGAGATGACGAAAAGTTAATATGTAAAAATCCCGCTGAGGAATCAGCGGGATTTTTTATGCATCTTTATCTTTTTTTAATTTCCCTTTTTGCTTTGCCATTTCTCGAAGTAAATACTCGATGTGTGCATTGACGCTACGAAATTCATCATTTGCCCATTTTTCGATGACTGCGTGTAATTCAGGATCAATACGTAATGGAAAGCTTTTCTTTTTAGCCATAATTACTTATAGCCCTTAGTATAGGCTTCCTGTATTAATAACTGGTTGCGCACCTTTATCTGAAACGATGGCAACTAATAAGTTGTTTACCATATTTGCTTTACGCTCGTCATCGAGTTCTAGTACGCCTTCTTCATCTAACATATGGATGGAATCTTTCGCCATCTTCACAGCACCTTCAACAATTTCTTTTCTAGCAGCTAATACTGCTTTTGCTTGCTGGCGTTGTAGCATTGCATGGGCAATTTCTGTTGCGTAAGCTAAGTGCGTTAAACGAGTTTCTAATACTTCTACACCAGCAATTTCAAGACGCGCCTCTAACTCACGTTTTAATTCTTCAGAGATTTCTTCAGTATTTCCGCGTAACGTAACGCAGGTTTCATCTTGGAAATTGTCATAAGGATATTTTGTTGCAACATGGCGGATTGCCGTTTCGCTTTGAATTTCTACAAATCGATCATAATGTTCAACACCAAACATTGCTTTTGCAGAATCAACAACTTTATATACGATAACAGCTGCAATTTCAATTGGATTTCCATCAACGTCATTTACTTTTAATTTTTTACTGTTAAAGTTTTCAACACGTAAAGATACAGTTTGACGGAATGCGAACGGAATCGTTAAAAATAAACCGTTTTGACGAATTGTTCCTAAATAATTACCGAAGAACGTAATAACCTTCGCTTGATTCGGTTGAACAATACCGATACCTGTAGCGAGAACTGCGGCTAATATAATAGTTAGTGCCGCTCCTATGAAAATTTCTTGTGCAAGGAAAAATACACCGATAGCAGCTAAAATCAAAATTCCAATAATACCGAGAAAACCATTTACATAAAATACTTGTTTTTCTTTCATATGATCGCCTCCTGATATAAAAATGATATCACTTTTATATCATTTTAAGCAAGAGGTATGCACCTAATTTTCTGAATTTTATTGATTGATATCTTTTATATACATTTTAAGGCCGAAAAAGAGAATGTACGTTCTGTTTTATGGTAAAATAAAGAAGACTTAACCGCCCACTGCAGCAGCTAAGTCCCTTTGAGAGCATCTTGCATCGTGACAAATGATTCAAAGCGGTTTTGCCAGGATTATATTTTCAATCGCTGACTCAATCTCTTTGTCAGAAGCGTCATAACTTCCTTTTGACTTTGGCTTGTCATGAGTGGAAGTTTGATTCACTTCTTCTTTAGCATGTCCTTTTTCAGCAAAATTCATGCTAGGCATTTTAAATGCCCCCATATTCATGTATTTTCCGAATTTCCACATTTCAACAACAGGGCAGAAACGAACAATTCCTTCTGCAACTTTCATTGCACCAATCCATAGAAAAATGTTAGACCAAGTGCACCACGGCTTGCGTACAAGTTTAGTTGCACTACATCCGAAGAGGACAAGCCCAAGTGTAATTCGAATTAGAGCGTTTATTGTCCCGATATTTTGCTTCATTAGAAAAACACTCCTTTTTATGAAAGTTGAAATAGATAATACTATTTCTTTTATTAGTATCCCGTTTGATTTTTGGGATATGTAATCCAACATTTGACGTGGAAAAAGATGTTGGAATGTGCGTGTGTGTAAGTAACTTTTTTTGTTATAATGAAAGAATGCATAAAAGGAACTTCAAAATTAAATCCTCTAGTTTAAAAAATATGGAAGAGGTAATTCCAAACTTAATTCTCCGTTTTAAACAAATATTTAAGATGAAGTTAAAACAATAATGATGAAAATAAACTGTTATTTTGAACAGAAATATATATAACTAGAGAAAAGGAAGGGTGTTTTCATGTACGATATTTCCGGATGGAAACATGTATTTAAGCTTGATCCAAATAAGGAGTTAAGCGATGAACATTTAGAAATGATTTGTGAGTCTGGAACTGATGCGGTTATTGTAGGCGGAAGTGATGGAGTTACAATTGATAACGTATTACACATGCTAGTTAGCATTCGTAGATATGCAGTTCCTTGTGTATTAGAGGTTTCTGATGTAGAAGCAATTACACCAGGATTTGATTTTTATTACATCCCAAGTGTTTTAAATAGCCGAAAAGTAGAATGGGTAACAGGTGTTCATCATGAGGCATTGAAAGAATTTGGGGATATTATGGACTGGGACGAAATTTTTATGGAAGGGTATTGTGTTTTAAATCCAGAAGCGAAAGTAGCCCAGCTTACAGAAGCGAAATGTGATTTAACAGAAGATGACGTTATTGCATATGCTCGTTTAGCAGACAAGTTATTACATTTACCGATATTTTATTTAGAATATAGCGGTACGTATGGAGATGTTGAACTTGTTAAAAATGTAAAAGCAGAATTGAAACAAGCTAAGTTATACTATGGCGGTGGTATTTCTAATGCAGAACAGGCGAAAGAAATGGCACAATATGCTGATACAGTAGTTGTTGGAAATATTATTTATGATGATATAAAATCGGCGTTAAAAACAGTTAAAGCAGTAAAAGGAGAGTAGGTGCAGGCGTATATGAGTATGACAGATAGATTATTAAACGGTTTAAATCCACAGCAACAAAAAGCAGTCCAAACAACGAATGGACCACTTCTATTAATGGCAGGTGCAGGTAGTGGTAAGACACGTGTGTTAACACATCGTATTGCATATTTACTTGGTGAAAAAGGTGTAGCACCATGGAATGTACTGGCTATTACCTTCACAAATAAAGCAGCTCGTGAAATGCGTGAGCGTATTGATACACTTGTGGGACCAGAAGCAGAAGATATTTGGATTTCGACGTTCCACTCTATGTGTGTACGTATTTTACGACGGGATATCGATCGTATTGGTATTAATCGTAACTTTACAATCTTAGATTCAGGCGATCAGCTAACTGTAGTCAAAAAAATTATGAAAGAGCGCAATATTGATCCGAAGAAATTTGAGCCGCGCTCTATTTTAGCGGGTATTAGTAATGCGAAAAATGAACTGTTATCTGCGGATAAATATGCAAAAAAAATTACAATGGCTGATCCATATGAAAAATTAACGAGCGATGTATACACAGAGTATCAAAAACGTCTTTTGAAAAATAATTCATTAGACTTTGATGATTTAATTATGACCACGATTCAGTTATTTGAACGTGTTCCAGAAGTATTAGAGTTTTATCAGCGTAAGTTCCAATATATTCACGTTGATGAGTATCAAGATACGAACAAAGCGCAATATCTTCTTGTTAAACATTTGGCAGCGCGTTTTAAAAATCTTTGCGTTGTAGGTGACTCTGACCAGTCTATTTATCGCTGGCGTGGTGCAGATATTTCTAACATTTTGTCGTTCGAAAAAGACTATGAGAATGCACAAGTAATTTTGTTAGAACAAAACTATCGTTCGTCACAAAATATTTTAAATGCAGCGAATGCTGTTATTGAAAAAAATACGAATCGTAAGCCGAAGAAATTATGGACAGACAATCAAGTTGGAAGTAAAATCTCGTATTATCGTGCTGCAACTGAAAAGGACGAAGCGTATTTTGTTGCGAAAAAAATTCGTGACGATATTCAAATGGGGAAACGAAAATATACTGATTTTGCAGTGTTATATCGTACGAATGCTCAGTCTCGTATGGTCGAGGAGATTTTCCTTAAATCTAACATTCCGTACAAAATTGTCGGGGGTACGAAGTTCTACGACCGTAAAGAGATTAAAGATATTTTGGCGTACTTACGTTTAATCGGTAATCCAGATGATGAAATTAGTTTTGCACGTATTATTAACATGCCAAAGCGTGGTATTGGTGCGACTTCTATCGATAAAATTATTAATTACGGTGTGCAAAACGGAATTTCATTAACTGCTGTATTTGATGAAATTGAGCATGTTGGAGTAAGTGCAAAAATTACAAAGGCAGTAAAAGAATTTGCGAATTTATTAAATAACTGGGTAAATATGCAAGAGTATTTATCTGTTACAGAATTAGTAGAAGAAGTTATTGAAAAAACAGGCTATCGCGATATGTTGAAAAATGAACGTTCTTTAGAAGCGGAAGGTCGTTTAGAAAACTTAGACGAGTTCTTATCTGTTACGCAAACATTTGAATCTCAAAGCGAAGATAAGAGCCTTGTTGCATTCTTAACAGATTTAGCACTTGTTGCTGATATTGATCGTGTAGATGAAGACCCAACTGCTGGTGAAGAAGTTATTTTAATGACGATGCACTCAGCGAAAGGATTAGAGTTCCCGGTTGTCTTTATTGTTGGCTTAGAGGAAGGGATATTCCCTCATACTCGTTCTCTTATGGAAGAGGATGAAATGCAAGAAGAACGTCGTCTTGCTTATGTAGGTATTACCCGTGCAGAAGAAGAGCTATATTTATCTAACGCGCAAATGCGTACTTTATTTGGTAGAACAAGTATGAACGCTGCGTCTCGATTCATTACAGAAATCCCGACAGAACTAGTGGAATCATTAAATGAAACAGCGCCAAAGCGTGAAACATCGTTTGGTGCAAAAGGCAGAACGGCAAGTAGCGGCAAAACGACAATCACAACGACAACACGCTCTCGTTCAGCTTTCGCGCGCCCTGCAGCTAAGACGACAGGTGGCGAACAAATTGGCTGGGCAGTAGGAGATAAAGCTTCCCACCAAAAATGGGGAGTCGGTACAGTTGTAAGTGTAAAAGGTGAAGGTGATGCAAAAGAATTAGATATTGCATTCCCAAGCCCAATTGGTGTTAAACGTTTGTTAGCAAAATTTGCACCTGTGACGAAACAATAGAAAGGAATGAGGATATGTCAAAAGAGATAGCAAAAAAACGTATAGAAGAACTGCGTGATTTATTAAATACATTTAACTATCAATATCACGTATTAGACAATCCTTCTGTTTCTGATGCGGAATATGACCGTAATATGCAGGAGCTTATAAAATTAGAAGCAGAGAACCCAGAGTTTATGAGTGAAGATTCTCCCTCCGTTCGCGTTGGGGGGACTGTTCTTGATATATTTGAAAAAGTAACACATAAGTCACCAATGTTAAGTTTAGGAAATGCATTTAACGAAGGAGATTTACGTGATTTCGACAGAAGAGTACGTCAAGGAATTGATGGTGCGAATGTAAGATATATATGTGAATTAAAAATTGACGGGCTTGCCGTTTCGCTTCATTATGAAAAAGGACGCTTCATTCAAGGGGCGACACGTGGTGATGGTGTAACGGGTGAAGATATTACTCAAAATTTAAAAACGATTAAAGCTATCCCACTTCGTTTAAATGAAGAAGTAACGTTAGAAGCACGAGGCGAAGCTTATATGCCGAAGCGTTCATTCGTTAAACTAAATGAAGAAAAAGAGCAAAATGGAGAAGATGTATTTGCGAATCCGCGTAATGCAGCAGCAGGTTCAATACGTCAACTTGATCCGAAAATTGCAGCGAAGCGTAACTTATCTATGTTTGTGTATGGTCTTGCGAATGTAGAAGAAAAAACAATTCCATCACATAGTGAATCGCTTGATTTCTTAGGTGAACTTGGATTTAAGACAAATCCAAATCGCCGTACATGTGAAACAATTGAAGAAGTTATAGCTTATGTAGAAGAATGGCAAGAAAAACGTCCGCATCTTGATTATGAGATTGATGGAATCGTTATAAAAGTAGATGATGTTGCCCTTCAAGAAAGTCTAGGAACTACAGCGAAGAGTCCAAGATGGGCGATTGCTTATAAATTCCCGGCTGAAGAAGTTGTAACGAGATTAACAGGCATTGAATTAAGTGTTGGCCGAACAGGAGTTGTAACACCGACTGCAGAACTAGAGCCAGTGAGAGTTGCTGGTACGATTGTTCGTCGTGCTTCTTTACATAACGAAGATTTAATTCGTGAAAAAGACATTCGAATTGGTGACTACGTTGTTGTGAAGAAGGCTGGAGATATTATTCCTGAAGTTGTGAACGTTATTTTTGATAAGCGTACTGGTGAGGAAGAAGAATACCGCATGCCAACTCATTGTCCAGCATGTGAGAGTGAACTTGTTCGTTTAGAAGAAGAAGTAGCACTTCGTTGTATAAATCCAACTTGTCCTGCTCAAATTCGAGAAGGGTTAATCCATTTCGTTTCAAGAAATGCAATGAATATTGATGGACTTGGAGAACGTGTCATTACACAACTCTTTGATGCTGATTACATTCGTACATTTGCTGATTTATATGCATTGACGAAAGAGCAATTATTACAGTTAGAACGTTTTGGTGAAAAATCAGCAACAAACTTAATACAAGCAATTGAAAATTCTAAAGAAAACTCGTTAGAGCGATTATTATTTGGTCTTGGAATTCGCCACGTTGGAGCGAAAGCAGCACGTACATTTGCAGAGCACTTTGAAACGATGGATGAGCTTGTAAAAGCAACGGAAGAAGAACTAAAAGCAATTAATGAAATTGGCGAAAAAATGGCTCAATCTGTTGTGACATATTTTGATAATGAAGATGTATTAGAGTTATTACAGCAGTTTAAAGAGTATGGCGTGAATATGACATACAAAGGTATAAAAATTGCAGATTTACAAAATGTTGAATCTTACTTCGCAGGAAAAACGGTTGTTTTAACAGGTAAGCTAGAAGTTATGGGGCGAAGTGAAGCGAAGAAGAAGATTGAGGCATTAGGTGGAAAAGTAACGGGAAGTGTTAGTAAGAGTACGGATTTAGTTGTTGCAGGTGAAGCGGCTGGTTCGAAATTAGCACAAGCGGAGAAACATAATGTTGAGGTTTGGAATGAAGAGAGGTTCTTACAAGAGCTAAATAAGTAAGAGGTGCAAACTTACCATGAAAAAAATAGCATTAGCGGTATTAAGCCTTGGCCTACTTGTAAGTGGGTGTAGTGCAGGTGCCGACAAAGATGAAAAAGTGGCTGAGAAATCGGGGAAAGCAAAAGAACAATCAGTTGTTCCAAAATACGCTATTTCGGATGAATATTATAAGACGACTATTCCATTTGATGGTGGAAATGCACGTGGTTTAGTGGTGCAAGGGTTAAATAGTCGTCTTGATATAGATGAATTTGAAACAGGGTTAATGCGAATTGCAAAAGAATCATTTAGTACGAAAGATAATTTTTTAAAAGGCGGAAAAGCTCTAGATACTCAAACTATACAGATGCTTGTTAAAAGAAAACGTACAGATGCTGAACAAAAGGAACTAGAGGACAAATTAAAAAAAGATGCAGTTAAATTTCCTAATATAGGATTAAACCCTGCATTAGGAACAGGATCCGAATCACTAGAAGTGAAAAATAAAAAAAATCCAATATATATTTCAAATATTTTAGAGCATGATTATTATGTGAAAAAAGGCGATAACGGCGAGGAACGCGTTGGTATGGTAGTTGGATTAGCAATGAATTCTGTTCAATATTTTAACGAAGAGCATGGTTATCCACGTGAAGCTGCAATCCCGGATGAAAAGATGTTAGCTGAAGGGAAAAAAATGGCGCAAGAAATTTTGAAAGTCATACATCAAAAAGAACCTGAAACCAAAAATATTCCAATAACATTTGCGATTTATCGCCAAGCTCCAAAGTCTTCGCTCGTGCCAGGTAACTTTGTTTCTTATGCGAATGTTGAAAAAGGTAGTGAAACGGTTGAAGATTGGCAACAAATTAATGAAAAATATTATTTGTTCCCATCAGAGCAAGCGAAAACAGATAATAAACGTGAAGACCTTGCAAGAGTATCCAACTTTAAGGCAAAACTAAGCGATTATTTCCAAGGCGACTATACAGCTGTTATTGGTACTGGTATGTATAGAGATGATGAATTAAGAGAAATGAAGCTTGATATTCCTGTCCAGTTTAATGGAAAAGCTGAAATAGTTGGTTTTACACAATATGTGGCAGGGCTTGTTATGGAATACTTCCCGAATTATATGAAAGTACAAGTAACGATTAAATCTGTAGAACGCCCAGAAGCTATTATTATACGTGAAGCAAAACAAGATGAACCACTTGTGAAGATTTTAGATTAAATATGAAGGCTGTTCCTCTATGGAACAGCTTTTTTTCTTATGTAATTTTGTTATAATTTAAAATGTTGTAAAAAATAGGGGTAAGGGGTAAAGCTCATGGAAGAATTAAGTTTTCAAGTCATTATTTTATTAATTGCATTCGGTTTTTTAGCAGCTTTTATTGATTCCGTTGTTGGAGGAGGAGGGTTAATTTCGCTTCCTGCGCTTATGTTTGTTGGCTTATCGCCAGCTTCGGCAATTGCAACGAATAAATTAGCGGCAACAATGGGGACGTTTACGAGTGCGATGTATTTTATTCGATCAGGAAAAGTTGATTTTAAAATTGTAGGAAAGTTAATCCCGTTAACTATTGTTGGAGCTGTTGCAGGTGCTTTAGTAGTAAAATTTATTCCACCGGATATTTTACGCCCATTAGTACTTGTAATGTTGGTATTTATTGCTATTTATATTATTGCAAAAAAGAATTGGGGAAGTGTGTCTACCTATAAGAAGATGACGCAAAGAAAAACATTAATATTTTTCTTTGCTATTTTAATGATAGGATTTTATGATGGATTTTTTGGACCAGGGACAGGATCGTTTTTAATTTTTGCATTTTTATTAATTGGCTTGGATTTTATTCAAGCGGCAGCATCTGGAAAACTTTTGAACTTTGTTAGTAATATTGTATCTTTAATTACTTTTTTATTTTTAGATATAATTCATTTTGAATACGGTATTATCATGGGATTATCAATGATCTTAGGTGCTTATTTTGGATCGAAGTTTGCGGTTCAAAAAGGTGTTGGATATGTAAGGACTTTATTTTTATTAGTTACTATATTATTGATCGGGAAAAATGTTTTGGAATATACTCATATTTTGTAGATTCATACGCATGTATGAATCTCTTTTTTTTATTATATTTTAAAAATTTATTAATTTTTAAAATATAAGTCTAGGAATATTTGAATAAATCTAAATTATCGTGTAGAATAATGTTGTAAAATGTAAACGTTTTTCTAAGGGGAGGCTAAAAAAAATGGTAGTAGCATACAAACATGAGCCATTTACAGATTTTTCAGTGGAGGCTAACAAATTAGCGTTTGAAGAAGGTTTAAAGAAAGTAGAATCTTATCTTGGACAAGACTATCCATTAATTATTGGGGGAGAAAAAATCACTACAGAAGACAAAATTGTTTCTGTAAACCCTGCAAATAAAGAGGAACTTGTTGGTCGTGTTTCAAAAGCAAGCCGTGAGTTAGCTGAAAAAGCAATGCAAGTAGCGGATGAAACATTCCAAACTTGGAGAAAATCAAAGCCAGAAATGCGTGCAGACATTTTATTCCGTGCTGCAGCAATCGTTCGTCGCAGAAAACATGAATTCTCTGCTATTCTTGTAAAAGAAGCAGGTAAGCCATGGAATGAGGCAGACGCTGATACAGCAGAAGCAATCGACTTTATGGAATATTATGGTCGTCAAATGTTAAAATTAAAAGACGGTATTCCAGTAGAAAGCCGTCCAATTGAATATAATCGTTTCTCTTACATTCCATTAGGAGTAGGTGTTATCATTTCTCCTTGGAACTTCCCATTCGCAATTATGGCAGGTATGACAACAGCTGCTTTAGTTTCTGGTAACACAGTATTACTAAAACCAGCTAGTACAACTCCTGTAGTGGCAGCGAAATTTATGGAAGTATTAGAAGAAGCTGGCTTACCAGCTGGCGTAGTAAACTTCGTTCCAGGTAATGGTTCTGAAGTTGGTGACTACTTAGTTGATCATCCTCGTACACGTTTCGTAAGTTTCACGGGATCTCGTGATGTAGGTATCCGTATCTATGAGCGTGCAGCGAAAGTAAACCCAGGCCAAATTTGGTTGAAACGCGTTATCGCTGAAATGGGCGGTAAAGATACAATCGTTGTTGATAAAGAAGCAGATCTTGAATTAGCAGCTAAGTCTATCGTTGCATCAGCATTCGGATTCTCAGGACAAAAATGTTCTGCATGTTCTCGTGCAGTAATCCATGAAGATGTATATGATCATGTATTAAATCGTGCTGTTGAATTAACAAAAGAATTAACAGTTGCTAACCCAGCAGTATTAGGTACAAACATGGGTCCTGTTAATGACCAAGCTGCATTCGATAAAGTAATGAGCTATGTTGCAATTGGTAAAGAAGAAGGTAGAATCTTAGCAGGTGGCGAAGGAGACGATTCTAAAGGCTGGTTCATCCAACCAACAATCGTTGCTGACGTTGCAGAAGATGCTCGCTTAATGAAAGAAGAAATCTTCGGACCAGTAGTAGCATTCTGTAAAGCGAAAGACTTCGATCATGCACTTGCAATTGCAAATAATACGGAATACGGTTTAACAGGTGCTGTTATTACTAACAACCGTGACCATATTGAAAAAGCACGCGAAGACTTCCACGTTGGTAACTTATACTTCAACCGTGGATGTACTGGTGCAATCGTAGGTTACCAACCATTCGGTGGCTTTAACATGTCTGGTACAGACTCTAAAGCTGGTGGACCTGATTACTTAGCACTTCACATGCAAGCAAAAACTACTTCTGAAACTTTATAAGAAATAGTAGAGGAGCTCTTCACAGAATGTGAAGAGCTTCTTTTAAAATTGAAATCCTATATATTACCATCGTTCGAAGGGAATGAGCTAAAACCTATTAATAGCGGGATAAACATGTGAACAGAAATAAAATGATGAGAAAAGTTGACTTATTAGTCATATTTTTTAGTATTCATTTTGAGAATTTCCTGTATAATACAATTTGAAAGAAAATCTATGGTTCGACAAGGAACACTCCTTTCGGTTTTGCTCACTGAAAGGAGTGTTTTTTTATGTAGCTAAAAATTCTTGCGTGCTTATTACATTTGCATATACGCCATTTAAACTAGCTAAAATTGTATTGTGAATGTAAACAGCTGGTATAGTAGCGTTCTTAAAAGACAGGTCTTTTGTAGCACAAGCATCATGTATAACGGTACATTGAAAGCCAAAATCGAATGCAGCCCTTACTGTAGCATCGATACACATATGAGTCATCATCCCACATACAACGACATGTTCAATATTTAAACGTTTTAATTGCTCTAGAAGATTAGTTTCTCGGAAGCTATTTGGATAATGTTTGACTATAACTGTTTCTTCTCTAAGTGGACGTACGCTTTCGTGAATATGTACACCTTCTGTATTAGGTAGGAAAAAAGTAGCGTCATCTTTTATAGCTACGTGTTGGATATGAAGAATAGGTTCGCTGTTTGTTCTAAAGTGTTGTAATAACTGATTAGCATATTCGCTTGCTTCTACTGGATTACGCAATTCCATCTTTCCATTTGGAAAATAATCGTTTTGAATATCGACGAGTAAAAGAGCTGTTTTCATATATTTATCTTCCTCCGAGTTTCATATTCAAATAAATTTATTCAATTCGTAGAGAGGATTCTCCTGTTTAAAAATATGAGGAAGAAGAATTTTAAATAACCTTGAAAGTTACTATTTTCTCATGAATTTTCATCTGAAAATTTTAATAAAGGAATAATTAATATTTTTCTAAAAAATGTATTGACTCTTATTATTCTGAGTTCTATAATGAGAATTAATTAAACGACAATTAAATCGATACATTCTTATCCAGAGAGGTGGAGGGACTGGCCCTACGATACCTCAGCAACGGGTTTTTTTAATACCGTGCTAACTCCAGCAAGCCATATAAAGGCTTGGAAGATGAGAAGATGTGAATGAGTACATATAAGTGCTCTCCTTCTTATCTTTATGGTTGATAAGAAGGAGAGCACTTTTTATTTTACCTCGAAAGCTCTGCTTCAAGTTTTTACAGCATATAGGAGGGGAAAAAATGATTTCTTTTAACAATGTAAGTAAATTGTATGAATCAGCTGGGCAATCTGTTCATGCGGTGGAGGATGTAACATTATCAGTTGAGAAAGGCGAAATTTTTGGCATTATTGGTTTTAGTGGCGCTGGAAAGAGTACGTTATTACGCTTAGTAAATATGTTAGAGAGACCGACGGCAGGAACGATTTCAATAGATGATAAAGATATTACATCATTATCGACGAAAGAATTACGTAAACTGAGACAAAGAATCGGAATGATTTTCCAAAGTTTTAATTTATTTAATTCAAGAACAGTATTTGGAAATATTGCTTATCCATTAAAGTTAGCGAAAGTACCAAAGAATGAGATAAAAGAAAGAGTAAATGAACTGCTGAAGTTTGTAGGGTTAGAAGATAAAGCAAACTATTACCCAGAGCAGCTATCAGGTGGACAAAAGCAGCGTGTGGGCATTGCTAGAGCACTTGCGACATCGCCAGATATTCTTATATGTGATGAGGCAACATCAGCCTTAGATCCAGAAACAACGACAGAAATTCTAAACTTATTAAAGAAAGTAAATAGAGAATACAATTTAACAATTCTTCTTATTACACATGAAATGCATGTTGTGAAAGAAATTTGTCACCGTGTAGCTGTAATGGAGAAGGGAAAAGTTATTGAAGAAGGAAAACTGTTTGATGTTTTCACGCAACCAAAAACAAAGACGACTCAAAACTTTGTACGTTCTGTCATTAATGATCATTTACCGGAAAGTGTTCTAGCGAAAATTCAAAATGGTGGTCAAATTTATCGTCTAACATTTACTGGTGAGGAGACAGGACAGCCGGTACTATCATATATCGCAAAAAACTATAACGTCGATGTAAATGTACTGTACGGAAATATTATTGAACTTCAAAATGTGCTATTTGGAAATCTTCTTGTAGAGTTGCAAGGTGAGCAGAGGGAAATTCAAAAAGCATTACAACATCTAAGACTGCAAGTGCAGCTGAAGGAGGTAGAAGCTCATGCGAGTTGATTGGAGTATATTTTGGCCGCGCATACTAGATGCGACGGGGGATACCCTCTTAATGGTAATTGTAACCCTTATATTTGCTACAATTCTTGGTATACCTCTAGGTTTACTTTTATATGTAACGAGAAAAGGAAACTTTTTAGAAAATAAATGGGTCTTTTCTATTCTTAACATCATAATTAATACAATTCGTCCGGTACCATTCATTATCTTTTTAGTAGCCTTAAGTCCACTAACAAGAAGTGTTATCGGAACGACGATTGGAACAGCAGCGGCAATTTTCCCGATGACGTTAGTCGCATCAATTGGTATTGCTAGAATGGTTGAAACAAACCTTGTTTCCGTTCCGAAAGGAGTAATTGAAGCAGCGCAAGCAATGGGCGCCTCGCCAATTAGAATTGTTTTTGAAATCCTTGTACCAGAAGCGTTAGCACCATTAATCTTAGGTGTCACATTTATGACAGTTGGTTTAATTGAATTTTCTGCAGTTGCTGGGCTTGTCGGTGGTGGCGGTCTTGGTGATTTAGCAATGACATATGGTTATCAACGTTTTGATACATCAGTTATGTTCGTAACGGTCGTGTTACTTATTATTCTCGTACAGATAGCTCAAAATTTAGGAAATTACTTTGCGAAAGTCTTGTTACGTAGATCATAAAAAGGAAGAGAGGAAAAGAAAATGAAGAAAATGAAGAAAATTTTAGCATTTGCATTATCAGCGATTGTAGGGATTTCGGCGTTAAGTGGCTGCTCGGATGCAGGAGCAAAAGAGAAAACAGTTCGCATTGGTGTAACTGGAACGGATGGAAACGCTTGGGAAATTGTAAAGAGAAAAGCTGAAAAAGAAGGGATTAAAGTTAAACTGATTGAGTTCTCTGATTACACAACGCCAAATAAAGCGTTAGCTGATGGAGATATTGAACTAAACTCATTCCAGCATATTGCGTTCTTAGAGCAATTTAAAAAGGAACATAAGTTAGATATTACAGCTGTTGGTACAACACAAATTGCACCAATGGGTTTATACTCTGAAAAATATAAGAAATCAAATGAAATCCCAGATGGTTCAGAAATTGCAATTCCAAACGATCCAACGAACCAAGCACGTGCATTAAAACTTCTTGATGCAGCTGGATTATTAAAGCTGAAAAAGGATTTTGGTCTATTTGGAGATCCAAGTGGTATTGCTGAAAATCCGAAGAAATTAAAAATTACACCGGTTATCGCACAGCAAACACCTCGTGTGTTAAAAGATGTAGCGGCATCAGTTATTAATAACGGTGTTGCTGGTCAAGCTGGATTAGATCCAGCGAAGGATCCTATTTTCTTAGAAGATCCAAAGAATGAAAATGCGAAGCCTTATATTAATATTTTCGCAGCTCGTACGAAAGATAAAGATGATCCAACACTGAAAAAAGTAATTGAATTATACCATTCAAAAGAAGTAACAGATGCAATTAAGAAAGAAACAAATGATGGTTCAATTTCAGTAGATCTTTCACTTGAGGAGCTTGAAAAAATCGTAAAATAATGATTGAGTTTAATGGACTAACAGAAGGAACCCCTCCGCTGTTAGTTCGTTCAACATATAAACTTAACAAACAAACCCTAATTCTGTACCTTCCAATTTTGTATAACGTAGAATCCAATGTTTGTTAAGTAGAGTAATGGACCAGGAGTTTTCCTGGTCTTTTTTTATGAATGAAAATAGCTAGCGAACAGTAAGGTAATCTGAAAAACCAATTGTTTAGATTGTTTTTTCAGATTAGGCAGAAAACTTTCTTTAAAATAGTATTCTTTTATGATAGATTTATAAATATAAAACTAGAATTTACATAAAAATCCATCATGGTAAATATACTTATCTATAATGGGTATACAGCTAACGAGGGGGAGAACGATGAGAAGACGTAATACGCAAGCGTTCACATTTTTAGCATGGACTTCATTTGTTTGTGCGCTTTCAGGTATGCTAATTGGGATTTATACGTTAGATGAAACGCTTAGTGTAAAAGGATACTATTTAATTGGAACATTATTTTTAACGATGTCTTGTTTTGTATTACAAAAAACAATTCGTGATAATGAAGAAGATAACGAGAGATTTCCAAAAAATAAACCGTTAGATAAAGAGTAAATTGTAAAGAAAGGCATTTGCCTTTCTTTTTTTATGTAAAAATGGCGTAAGTACTCTGTGTTGACTTGCTTGAAGTACTGAAAATTTGGTATCATCAATAGTATTGTAGATTGAACGATATATTATGGAGGTGGCCTAGCCGTGTCAAGAATTTCCGTTGAGAATGTAAAGCACGTAGCACATTTAGCACGTCTTGCAATTACTGATCAAGAAGCAGAAAAATTTCAAAAACAACTAGATGCAATTGTTACATTTGCAGAACAGTTAAATGAATTAGATACAACAGATGTAAAACCAACAACTCATGTATTAACTATGAAAAATGTTATGCGTGAAGATGTACCAGAAAAAGGTTTACCAGTTGAAGAAGTATTAAAAAATGCACCGGATCACAAAGATAATCAAATCCGTGTTCCAGCAGTATTAGAATAGAGGAGGGGAATTTCGATGTCATTATTTGATCATTCAGTATCAGAGTTACATAAGAAGTTAAACAACAAAGAAATTTCCGTTACGGATTTAGTAGAAGAATCTTACAAACGTATTGCGGATGTTGAAGATAACGTAAAAGCCTTTCTTACATTAGATGAAGAAAATGCACGCGCAAAAGCAAAAGAATTAGATGCAAAAATCGGCGCTGAAGATAATGGTTTATTATTCGGTATGCCAATTGGTGTAAAAGATAACATTGTAACTAACGGTCTTCGTACAACTTGTGCAAGCAAAATATTAGCAAACTTCGATCCAATTTATGATGCGACAGTTGTGCAAAAGCTAAAAGCTGCTGACACAATTACAATCGGTAAATTAAACATGGACGAGTTCGCAATGGGTTCTTCAAATGAAAACTCAGGATTCTACGCTACGAAAAACCCATGGAACTTAGATTACGTTCCAGGCGGATCTAGTGGTGGTTCTGCAGCAGCTGTAGCAGCAGGAGAAGTACTATTCTCTCTAGGTTCTGATACGGGTGGTTCTATCCGTCAGCCAGCTGCATATTGCGGTGTTGTAGGTTTAAAACCAACTTACGGACGCGTATCTCGTTACGGATTAGTAGCATTCGCATCTTCACTTGACCAAATCGGACCGATTACACGTACAGTAGAAGACAATGCATACTTATTACAAGCTATTTCAGGTATTGACCGCATGGATGCAACTTCTGCAAACGTTGAAGTTGGAAACTATTTAGCTGGTTTAACAGGCGATGTTAAAGGTTTACGCATTGCTGTACCGAAAGAATACTTAGGCGAAGGTGTTGGCGAAGAAGCTCGTGAGTCAGTACTAGCTGCTTTAAAAGTATTAGAAGGTATGGGCGCAACTTGGGAGGAAGTATCTCTTCCACACTCTAAATACGCTCTAGCAACGTATTACTTACTATCTTCTTCTGAAGCATCTGCTAACCTTTCACGCTTTGATGGCGTGCGTTACGGTGTTCGTTCTGATAATGTAAATAACTTATTAGATCTTTACAAAAACACACGTAGTGAAGGTTTCGGTGATGAAGTTAAACGTCGTATTATGCTTGGTACATTTGCTCTTAGCTCTGGTTACTATGATGCATATTACAAAAAAGCACAACAAGTACGTACATTAATTAAGAACGACTTTGAAAATGTATTTGCTAACTATGATGTTATTATTGGACCAACAACACCAACTCCGGCATTTAAAGTGGGAGAAAAAGTTGACGATCCAATGACAATGTATGCAAATGACATTTTAACAATCCCAGTAAACTTAGCGGGTGTTCCAGCGATTTCAGTTCCATGTGGATTCGGTGCTAACAACATGCCACTTGGTCTACAAATTATTGGTAAACACTTCGATGAAGCGACAATTTACCGCGTTGCACATGCGTTTGAGCAAGCAACAGACTATCATACAAAAAAAGCAAGTCTGTAAGGAGGCGAGCATAGATGAATTTAGAAACAATTATTGGTTTAGAGGTTCACGTTGAGTTAAAAACAAATTCGAAAATTTTCTCTGCGAGTCCAACAGAATTCGGAGCGGAGCCAAATACACAAACAAGTGTAATTGACTTAGGATACCCAGGGGTACTTCCTACTTTAAATAAAGAAGCAGTTAACTTTGCGATGAAAGCTGCAATGGCATTAAACTGTGAAATCGCAACGGAAACGAAGTTTGACCGTAAAAACTATTTCTATCCAGATAACCCGAAAGCTTACCAAATCTCTCAATTTGATAAGCCAATTGGTGAAAATGGTTGGATTGAAATCGAAGTAGACGGTAAAAAGAAACGTATCGGTATTACACGTCTTCATTTAGAAGAAGATGCTGGTAAATCAACGCATACAGCTGATGGTTCATTAGTAGACTACAACCGTCAAGGTATGCCTTTAATCGAGATCGTATCTGAGCCAGATATGCGTACGCCAGAAGAAGCATATGCATACTTAGAGAAGTTAAAATCAATCATTCAATACACTGGTGTATCTGATTGTAAGATGGAAGAAGGTTCCTTACGTTGTGATGCGAACATTTCTCTTCGTCCAGTTGGACAAGAGAAGTTCGGTACAAAAGCGGAACTGAAAAACTTAAACTCATTCACTTACGTACAAAAAGGTCTTGAGCACGAGCAAGTGCGCCAAGAAAAAGAACTGTTATCTGGTGGTATCATCCAACAAGAAACACGTCGTTATGATGAAGCAACGAAGAAAACAATCTTAATGCGTGTGAAAGAAGGATCTGACGATTACCGTTACTTCCCGGAGCCAGACTTAGTTGAACTTTACATTGATGATGAGTGGAAAGAAGCAGTTCGAGCTTCTATTCCAGAACTTCCAGATGCACGTAAAGCTCGCTACGTTGCAGAACTAGGCTTACCAGCTTATGATGCACACGTGTTAACATTAACGAAAGAGATGTCTGATTTCTTTGAAGCAACTGTTGCAGACGGTGCTGATGCGAAATTAACATCGAACTGGTTAATGGGTGAAGTACTTGCATACTTAAACAAACAACAAAAAGAATTAAAAGACGTTGCATTAACGCCTGCTGGTTTATCTAAAATGGTTCAATTAATTGAAAAAGGTACAATTTCTTCTAAAATCGCGAAGAAAGTATTTAATGAATTAATTGAAAAAGGTGGAGACCCAGAAGAAATCGTTAAAGCGAAAGGTCTTGTTCAAATTTCTGACGAGGGTACACTTCGTAAAGTTGTAACAGAAATTCTTGATAATAATGAGCAATCTATCGAAGACTTTAAAAACGGTAAAGACCGTGCAATTGGCTTCTTAGTTGGTCAAATTATGAAAGCTACAAAAGGACAAGCAAATCCACCGCTTGTTAACAAAATCTTACTTGAAGAGATTAATAAGCGATAATAGTAGTAACTTTTAAAGATTAAGCAGAAAAACACCCGTACATGGGTGTTTTTCTAGGTTAATCAAACGTTTGTTTAAATGAGACAAAATCGTTTAAACAAACGTTTGATTAACTGTCAAAAGTGGAAAAATGTTTGTATAGCAACTATGGTATGATAGTTGCAAAAAGGTGGGAATAATGATAAATCTAAACATAGAGGTTTTTTTCATCTCATGAAATAATAGATAGTTATTATTCGTTATATGTAAATTTTTATGGAAGAATGGATAGAAATAAAGTGAAACTTTAATCAGTGGGAGGTTCATCCAACACTGATTATTAGCCCTCACCAATCGGGCATTTACTGCCCGCAAATAGCGGGATAAATTTTGGGGTCAAATAAAAAACCATTGAAATGAATATTTACTTTTGATGGACTACACGAATCGGGTTCTTACTGCCTGTTTGAGCGGGATAAAAGAAGGATAGCAAGATGAGAGGAGGTAGGCATGGGAATACTGAATAGAAGTTCAGTATGTTCTTTTTCGATACATAAAGAAATTTCCTGTGCTAATAAATGATGAAGCGAGCAAGAATTATTTATAATCCTACTTCTGGGCGTGAGCTATTTAAGAAGAGCTTACCAGAAGTATTACAAAAATTAGAACAAGCTGGCTATGAGACATCTTGTCATGCGACAACGGGTCCTGGAGACGCTACTGTGGCGGCGAGGCAAGCTGCGGATCGTAAGTTTGATGTTGTTATTGCGGCTGGTGGCGACGGTACGTTAAATGAAGTAGTAAACGGTTTAGTTGGGCATGAATTCCGTCCGAAATTTGGAATTATTCCAGTTGGAACGACAAATGACTTTGCACGTGCAATTGGTGTACCTCGTTCTATTGAAGAGGCAGCAGATATTATTTGCGAAGGAAAAACAGTGCCATTAGACCTTGGTAGAGCGAACGATACATATTTTATTAACATCGCTGGTGGCGGTCGTATTACAGAATTAACATACGAAGTACCGAGTAAGTTAAAGACAGTATTAGGGCAGCTTGCTTATTACCTAAAAGGTATCGAGATGTTACCATCATTGCATCCGACATATGTTGAAATTGAGTATGATGGAAAGTTACTACAAGAAGAAATTACGATGTTTTTAATTACGAATACTCGTTCAGTAGGTGGATTTGAAAAGGTAGCACCGTATGCATCTATTAACGATGGGTTATTTGACCTATTAGTACTGAAAAAAGGTTCTATCGCTGATTTAATTAAAGCAGCAACACAAGCACAACGTGGTGAACATATTAATAATCCAAAAGTGTTATATACACAAGCGAACCGAATTAAAGTACATTCACCAGATAAACTAATGATTAATTTAGATGGTGAGTATGGTGGAGATGCACCGATGGAATTCGAAAATATATATCATTGTTTAGAACTATTTGTTCCTGAACATCAAGAGGATGCCCTGTAAAGGCATCCTCTTTTACTTTGTTAAAATGAATTGTAAATTGGGAGTTAGTTTGATTTTTATGGTATTTTTACAATTCTTTTATTTTACATCCATATTTTATTGATACACTGGAGGAGATAAGAAACGAGAGGTAGGATGCTATGGAGAAGGTAAAAGCAATATTATTTGATAAAGATGGGACATTAATGGATTTTCATTCAATATGGATAAAAGTAGCTGAAGAACTTGTAGCTGAATGTATAAGTTTATATCATTTACCAAGTACAATGCGGCAGACCTTATTAGAAGAGATTGGTGTAGAGGGAGCATTTGTTAATCCAAGGAGTGCAATAGCTGCTGGAACAAGCCTTGATGTAGCGAAGGGGCTTTGTAATTATATTGAGTCTGCTAGAGAAGAAGAGATGCATCAGTGGGTAAGTGAGAAGTTATTTTCCCTTATGTATGAGCATCGTTCGCATATGAAAATGACAGCAGACTTACCGAAAGTGTTACAGGCATTAAAAGATAAAGGATTTATATTAGGGGTTGTCACGGCGGATGATTTCGCACCAACAGAATTATTTTTAAAACAATATAAGTTGGAGAACTTTTTTGATTATATTATAGCCTCGGATACATTCCCTGCGCAAAAACCAGATAAAAAGATTATAGAAGTGTTTTGTGAGAAATTTAATTTAGAATCATGTGAGGTTGCGGTTGTTGGAGATACGCCAACTGATTTACATTTAGCTAAAAATGGCGATTGCTATGCAATTGGGGTGCTATCTGGTACAGGAGACCGTCCAACATTAGAACCACTTGCTGATTTAGTGTTAGATTCTGTTGGAGAGTTTATTTCTCAATCGGGTGAGTTTTTCTGGGAGAAAGAAGAGTCTAATGTGTAAGGAAAATAAGTCTATAAAGACTCTTAATGAGTCTTTATAGACTTATTTTTTATGCCTGGATACAAAGAATATAGGATAAATGCTAGAAAAGAAAGTTGGCATATATTTTGCAATAAAAAGAGAAAACAATGTAAAGAAAAGGATGGGGTACGCAATGAACACAAAAAAATTTGCTAAAGTAAATGAACAAATTCCAGGACCGAAAGCGGCATCTTTATTAGAACGCCGTCAAAATATAGTACCAAAAGGAGTAAGTAACGGCATCCCAACGTTTGTACGATCTGCCAATGGTGCTCTTGTAACAGATGTTGATGGCAATCAGTACATTGATTTTGCAGGAGCAATCGGGACAATTAACGTAGGGCATTGTCATCCAACGGTTAAAGAAGCGCTCCATAAACAAGTCGATCAATACATTCATACTGGATTTAACGTTATGATGTATGAGCCATATATTGAATTAGCAGAAAAGCTTGCGGCATTGGCACCAGGAAGTTTCGATAAGCAAGTCCTGTTTTTAAATAGTGGTGCAGAAGCAGTTGAGAACGCGGTGAAAATCGCTCGTAAATATACGAAGAGACCTGGTATTATCGCATTTTCTAAAGGTTTCCACGGGCGTACATTAATGACAATGACGATGACAAGTAAAGTGAAGCCATATAAATTTGGGTTTGGTCCCTTTGCTCCAGAAGTATATAAAGCGCCATTTCCATACGAATACCGTCGCCCAGAGGGATTAACGGAAGAGCAGTATGATGATTTTATTATTGAAGAGTTTAAGAACTTCTTCATATCGGAAGTAGCACCAGAAACAATTGCAGCTGTTGTAATGGAACCTGTTCAAGGGGAAGGTGGATTTATCGTCCCAAGTAAGAAATTTGTTCAAGAAGTACGCCGCATTTGTTCAGAGAACGGCATCTTATTTGTAGCGGATGAAATACAAACAGGCTTTAGTCGTACAGGAAAATATTTTGCAATTGATCACTATGATGTCGTTCCAGATTTAATTACAGTGTCTAAATCATTAGGTGCTGGTGTACCGATAAGTGGTGTCATTGGACGTAAAGAAATTATGAATGAGTCTGCACCAGGTGAACTTGGTGGAACGTATGCAGGAAGTCCATTAGGATGTGCGGCTGCATTAGCTGTTCTCGATGTAATAGAAAATGAGAAATTAAATGATAGAGCGATAGAATTAGGAAAAGTCGTAATGAACCGATTCGAAGAGATGAAAAATAAATATCATTGCATCGGTGATGTGCGTGGGTTAGGCGCAATGTGTGCATTTGAGGTCGTTCAAGATCGTAAGACGAAAGCACCTGACAAAACGTTAACGGCTAATCTATGTGCAGAAGCAAATAAGCGTGGGTTACTGTTATTATCAGCAGGGACATATGGAAATGTTATCCGTGTGTTAATGCCTTTAGTTATTACAGATGAGCAACTTGAAGAAGGTTTAACAATAATTGAAGAATCATTGCAAGCTTGTTATGAGCAAACAAACATCGCTCGCGTTTAAAAACTGAAGTATAAATAGCAAACATTCTAGTTGACTCTATATTAAATGCAGAAAATTCACTTTATAATAAAGGTAGTGAAGTGGATCGATGGATTTGAAGTTAGGGGTGGCTAGGATGGTTGCAGAAAAGGAACGAGTGTTAATGGATTTAAAAGATGTATTTGAATATGCGTTTGACGAAATTTTTGTTACAGATGAGCAAGGGATCGTTGTACGTGTAAATAGTACATGTGAAAGGCACTACCAACTAGCTGCAGAAGAGTTAGTTGGTAAGCATGTAAAAGAACTACAAAAGGATGGAATCTTTTATCCATCAGCGACATTAGAAGTGATTGAAAAAAAGAGGCCAATTGAACTCGTTCAAACTACAAAATCAGGAGAGTATTTACACGTTCGTACAAGGCCTGTTTTTGATGATGAGGGAAATTTAAGAAGAGTGATTAGTTATTCTCGCGACCTTACTGAACTCTATCAATTACGTCAAAAGGTAGAGGAAATGGATAATCAGCTAAAAACATATAAAAAAGAATTAAGAGAAACATATGAGCATGAAGGACTTATTTTTAAAAGTCTAGCTATGCAAAAAATAGTCGATACAATCAAAAAAGTATCTGTAGTGGATAGTACTGTTCTCGTTTTAGGCGAGACTGGAGTAGGAAAAAGTCGATTAGTACGCCATTTACATGAAGTGAGTCACCGTAAGCATGAAAGTTTCTATGAAATTAATTGTGCGGCATTACCAACTAATTTAATTGAATCGGAGCTTTTTGGATATTCAGGTGGATCTTTTACAGGTGCGAATCGTGAAGGGAAAAAGGGACTATTAGAATCCGCGCATAAAGGAACTCTTTTTTTAGATGAAATCGGTGAAATGCCGCTTGAAATTCAAGCGAAGCTTTTGCAAGTATTGCAAGAAAAAACATTTCGTCCTATAGGCGGAAGAGAATTAAAAAAAGTAGATGTTCGAATTGTGGCGGCAACAAATAGAGATTTAAGCGAGATGGTGAAAGAAGGAACATTTCGGAAAGATTTATACTATCGTTTGAATGTCATTCCAATTGCAATTCCCCCGCTTAGGGAAAGAACAGAAGATATTTTGCCGCTTATTTATCATTACTTGCAGCACTTTAATAAAAAGTACGGACGTGATGTGAAACTAGCGCCGAGTACGTTACAAATGTTTGTTGGATATCCGTGGGAAGGGAACAATAGAGAAATAGAGAATGTAATTGAGAGAATTGTTATTACTGTTGATGATGTTGTAACGGTAGAGGATTTGCCACTCTCTATGCAAGAGGCTGCAGTTGAACAATCGGGGCAAAGCCTTTATAAAATGCTGGAAGAGGTAGAGAGAAATATAATTCTTAAAGCATATAAAACGTATGGATCAAGTTATAAAGTGGCTGAGTTTTTGCAAATTAGTCAATCTGCTGCTACTAGAAAAATTAAGAAGTTCATAGAGGAGGAAGAAAACATTGGATAAAAAGGCGACTTTCGTAAGTATAGATAAAAAGGCGATGTATATAAATGGTGAGTGGATTACACTACAAGAACAAATTGAAGTAAATAATCCTGCGACGAAGGAAATATTTGCAACTGTACCAAAAGGCGGAGTAACAGAGGCAAAGCAAGCTGTTGATGCTGCACATGAAGCTTTTAAAACGTGGTCTAAGTTAACGGCAGCAGATCGTGCAACGAAGTTAAAAAAGTGGTTTACGCTTATTGATGAAAATAAAGAAGAGATCGCAGCGATTATGACGAAGGAACAAGGGAAGCCGTTTGCAGAAGCGCTTGGTGAAGTAAATTATGCAAACAGTTTTGTTGAATGGTATGCAGAAGAGGGGAAACGCGTATATGGTGAAATGATTCCTGCTGCTCATCCGAATAAGCGCATTTTAGTTATGAAGCAACCAGTTGGCGTTATGGCAGCTATTACACCTTGGAACTTCCCAGCTGCTATGATTACGAGAAAGGTAGCCCCAGCGCTTGCAGCAGGCTGTACAGCCGTTGTGAAACCGGCAAGTCAAACGCCATTAACTGCATTGAAATTAGCTGAATTAGCCCATGAAGCAGATATTCCAAAGGGCGTAATCAATATCATAACAGGTAGTGCAAAAGCAATTGCTGATACATGGATGGAAGATGGTCGCGTTCGAAAAGTGTCCTTTACAGGGTCAACGGAAATCGGGAAAGAGTTAATGGCTAGTGCGGCGCAAACGATGAAAAAAGTTTCGCTTGAGTTAGGGGGACACGCTCCGTTTATCGTAATGAATGATGCAGATTTAGATAAAGCAGTAGAAGCGGTGATTGGTTCGAAATTCCGTAATGCAGGACAAACGTGTATATGTACAAACCGAGTATTCGTTCAAGAAGAAGTATACGAAGTATTTGTAGAGAAGTTCCAAAAGGCAGTAGGGCAGTTGAAAGTAGGAGACGGTTTCGGTGACGGAACGACTGTCGGGCCACTTATTGATGAGAATGCAGTTTCAAAAGTACAAGAACATATTGAAGATGCTATTCAAAAAGGTGGAACAGTTTTATATGGTGGTCAAAAGGTCGCAGAGTTAGAGGGACATTTCATTCAACCGACTGTAATTGGGTTGGCAAATGATACGATGCTTTGTATGAATGAAGAAACATTTGGGCCAGTGGCACCAGTTGCGAAATTTAAAACAGTTGATGAAGTAATCGAACGTGCAAACAATACACCATACGGTTTAGCTGCGTATATTTTCACGAAAGACATTAGCCAAGCATTCCAAATTAGTGAAGCGTTAGAGTACGGTATTATCGGTCTAAACGATGGTCTTCCATCAGTTGCACAAGCACCATTTGGTGGATTTAAAGAAAGTGGTATCGGTCGTGAAGGAGGCCATTTCGGCATCGAGGAATATTTAGAAATTAAATATATTTCATTGGGACTATAAGTAGTATACTAGAATCTCTATAAGGTAACAGAGAAGGAGATTCTAGTATGGTATATTGGCTATTATTACTTGTTACAATTATTTTTGAAGTAGCTGGAACAATTGCGATGAAACTATCAAATGGTTTAACAAAGCTCGTTCCAAGTGTACTGATTTTCGTGTTTTATGGGATTTGTTTCAGCGTGTTTGCCATCGTTGTGAAAAAGATTCATTTAAGTATTGCTTATGCTATTTGGTCTGGCGTTGGAACATTACTTATTACAATCATTAGTGTGTACTTTTTTAAAGAGCATATTAGTTTATTTCAAGCATTTTGTATTCTTTTTATTGTTTTGGGTGTCATTGGGCTTAAGGTTTCATCGGCATCATGAAAGCTATCTTTTGTAGAAGATAGCTTTTTTCTATTTGTGCAGTTAACAATTAATACGACAAAATATGACAAGAAAGAGTAAAGCGTTTTGTTATGATACATATGAAATATTGTCTTATGTGGAGGAAAGAGTATGTTAAAAAAGGTAAGTCAAATTGTTTTAATTTTTGGCATAGCTTTTAGTTTAAGTGCTTGCACTGAGACTAAAGATAGTAATGAAAGTAAACAAGAAGATGTTCAAGATAAAGTGTATAAAATAGGGGAGACAGTAGACGTAGATGGTTTGCAAGTAACTATCGATTCAGTTAAATTAGGATATCCGGATTATGATGAGAATAAAAAGAAAGAGGAGATTTTGGGGATTATTTTCAAAGTAGAAAATAATAGTAAAAAGGAAATACCTTTTGCATTTTATGAATTTGAGATTACCGATAAGAAAGGTACAAGATTTAAAGAATATAATAACCCTGATAGCTTTATTAGTAAAAAGTTAGCACCAGATGAAAAAATTCAAGATATCATGCTATTTGACGTAGCGAAAGAAAATACGTATATCGCTACGTATAGACCGGAGTTTACGCATGAAAATAGAACGATAAAATTTGAATTGAGACCAAATAAATAAAGAAACACATTTGATTATCCAATGTGTTTCTTTATGGTAATAAATTTAAAACGCCCAGTTACCTTTACGGAAGATAGGCTCATGTCTGCCATCAGCAGTAATACCGTCAATATCAAGCTCAGCTGATCCAATCATGAAGTCGTTGTGTGTGATACTAGCGTTTGCGCCGTTTTCAGCAAGTTCTTCTTTAGACATTGTTTTTCCGCCAACTAAGTTAAATGCATAAGCATTTCCGATTGCAAGGTGGCAAGATGCATTTTCGTCAAATAGTGTATTGTAGAATAAAACATTTGTGTTTGAAATTGGTGAGTCATGAGGTACTAAAGCTACTTCTCCTAAGAAGTGAGAACCTTCATCTGTTTCTACTAAATGTTTTAAAGCTTCTTCACCAGCTTCAGCTTTATAGTCTACGATACGCCCGTTTTCAAATGTTAACGTGAAATTATCGATAATATTACCTGCAAATACTAACGGTTTTGTACTAGAAACTTGGCCGTTTACACCTGTTTTAAGTGGCATTGTAAATACTTCTTCAGTTGGAATATTAGCCATAAATGGTACGTTCTTTTCATTTAAGCTACCAGCACCAGCCCATACATGTTTTTCTGGAAGTTCGATTGTTAAATCTGTTCCAGGACCTGTATAGTGAAGAGCTTTATAATGCTTTTCGTTTAAGTAATCCACTTTTGTATGTAATGTTTCATCATGTTCTTTCCATGCTTCGACAGGATTTTCTAAATCAGCACGAGTAGCTTTGAAAATAGCATCCCATAACTTTGCTTCTTGTTCTTCTGGCGCTACGTCAGGGAATACTTTCGCAGCCCATTCTTTCGTAGGAACAGAAATGACACACCAACTTACTTTATCTGCTTGTACGTAATCACGGTATACTTTCATTGCTTCTCCAGCTACTTTATGAGCTGTTGCAATACGCGATGCTTCTACACCTTTTAATAAATCAGGGTTTTCTGCATAGATAGACATAAATGCAGCGCCTTCTTTTGCTAATTCTTCACGAGCATGTGCTTTCCAAGATGGAAATTCAGCGAAAGCTTCTTCAGGAGCTAGATCGAACTTTAAGCGTGTTAACGTCTCATCATTCCAATCTACATATACGTGTTTTGCACCAGATTTATATGCTTTTTCTGTAACGAGGCGTACAAATTGTACAGCTTCAAGAGGTGCACTAATTGATAAAGTTTGTCCAGGTTGAATATTAACACCAACATTAACTGCAAGAGCAGCATATTTCTCTAACGTTTGTTCAAATGACATATGTATAATCTCCTTTAATTTGAAAGATTTCTTACTATATATAATACAAGAAAATTCTAAAAATATATATAAATATAAAGTAAAAAGAGAGCTCAAAATGTATTGAGCCCTTATATTTACTTAATTGAAGAAGCAAACTGCTCTACAGTCGTTGTATGGTGTATACGAACGCGCTTCATCTTTAACAATTCATCAGGTTCACCCTTCGTAATGAATTGCCCAGGCTTTGTCGTCGTCGCAAATTGATAATACTTCTTCGTTTCTGTAACAACCTTATCATCTACATGACCGAATGGATAAGCAATCGCGATAACAGGCTTACCTGTTATTTTTTCTAGTTTTTCTTTTGAACCTTTTAACTCTTCCTCATAGTTTGTAATTTTCGGTAAGTCTGCATGTGTTGCAGTATGAGATTGCACCGAGAAAATGCCGGAATCAACCATTTCTTTTATTTCAGAAGTAGACAATGCTCCTTCTACATCAACGTTATCAACAATCATATATTCTGTTGCTGCCGGTTTAAAAGTATCATCTTTTAGCTTTTGTAAAACGCGAAATGCATTCATATTATTTTTCATACCATCATCAAATGTAACGAAAATCGGCTTATTTACTTTATTTATATCACCCCAGCGTTCAAACGTTAAAAGCGTATAACCATTGTCTTTTAAATGTTTCATTTGTGCTTCAAAGTTAGCTGGTGATACGAATAAGTCTTTAATACCTTGACCATGATAATCATCGATTGCGTGATACATAAGAACAGGAACCTTTTGTTCGAAAGTAATAATAGATTTCGTAAGCGGGATTGTTTTCCCATCTTCTTTCATTCCTGTTGCTTCAATTTGGAACTCACCGCGTTTTCCTTCAAATTCTTTTATGTCAAAAGGAATTGTAAATTGTTTCTCCTTTTCTTTAGAAGAAAAAGATTTAGCACGTTCCTTTCCATCAGCTGTGCGCCAAATTTTATATTGTACTTCATTTAAAGAATCTTTTAAGTCTGTAATATGAATACTTGTGTTTGTAGATTCGTGTGTGATGGGAGTATAAGAAATTTTACCTTGTTCTTGTAGAGCCTCTTTTTGTATAGCTACTTCTTGAACCTTTTTCTCTTTTTTAGGTTCTTGGCTTACATTGCTAGTATTGCAGCCTGCTAGAATGGCAGACGTACATAAAGCAATTGCTGCGTATTTTCTCATAAAAATCACCTTCTATTGTGTAGTATGTTGCATATTGACATTAAAATCCCCACCGCTATAAGAGTGGTGGGGATATACCCTTGTTCATCATATCATTTGAAGAAAATGAGGGGAATATGATTTTTAGGAGGCTATTAAGGTAATAGATTAGTGACTTTGAATAGATGTGTTTTTTTGTTTTTTATTAGAATTAATAATAATATAACCGACTACAAAGATAAGAGGAATAATGAAGACATAGATAGGCATTCCCCATACATAATAGCTTTTCAGCGTTAAGACTAGTAAATGTAAGAAATCGAAAATAGCGTGAGCTTTCATAATATCCTCCAATGTTTTTTTGAAAATTATAACATTTTTAACTTGTTATTTGTATAATTTGGAAAGTGATTTAAGCTAATTTTAAAGTAAGAAGAATACATATTAATATGCAATTTTGCATAAGGATATGTATTTTATTAAAATATAAAGATTTTATACTATAATGAAAACCGCTATAAAACTAAGTAAGAATAATGTATGGAGTGGAGAATAGAAATGAAATATAAAAAAATAATATATATCTTTTTCATATCGCTATTTATAGTTGGTTGTCAAAGTGAAGTGAGTAAAGCGAATAGCGTGGAAGAGTATATTCCATCGCATCTTATGAATGCGGAAGTGACGGCGGATATTATGACAATAGAGATGGAACCAGATACTCTTAAAAAGGTAGGGAGTATTGGTCAAAGAATGAGAGAGCATCTAGCGAGTAATATGGAATGGTATTTAAAATATGTAGAAGAACATGCAGAGAAAAAAAGTTTTCCATATCACCCTAATTTCGGTGTTACAAAAGAAGAGTATGAGTTTGTACTAAATGCAATTGATCAAAGTAAATTGGTTAATACAAAAGATGGAAAGCTGAAATTCAAGAAAAAAAATGATCATGAAGTAGAGATTTTTTCAAGTGAAAGTATAAAGCTCCTTAAATATGTAGTTATTAATACGAAGAAGAATACAGTAAAAACATCTCTAGGCGAATGTGAATATTTTGGAGAAATACTGGCGTCACCAGAACAGAAGTTAACTGGTCCTTGGCACGGAAAACAATGGATGTTAAAAAAAGATGATTTAATATATATATTTTCTTTAGGGAAAATGGAAGCAGAAAATAAATCAATTATTGATATTTCGGTGAAAGGTAAATATAAGGGGGAAATTATTAATAAGGAAGAGGCATTAGAGTTTTCTTCAGTTTCTTAAATGATGATAATAAAAAAATCACCTTGCTGTCTAAGCAAAGGTGATTTTTTATTAAATAAACAATCCAGCGATTGTCGCAGATAAAATAGAAGCAAGTGTTGATGCAAATAGCATTTTCCAACCAAATTTAGAAACAACGCTTCCTTGTTTTTCAGAAAGGGCACGGATTGTACCAACGATTGCACCAATTTGGCTAATACTTGCGAAGCTAATTAAGAATACTGTAACGATTCCAACTGTACGTGGAGCTAATGTTGTAGCTGTGTCTTTTAAATCAAGGATTGCTACAAACTCATTTAAAACAATCTTCGTACCCATAATACCACCAGCTGGGATAATATCTTGAGTTGGAATACCCATTAAGAATGCGAATGGAGAAAGTACGTAACCGAAGATTTGTTGTAAAGTAACAGCATGTCCCATTGCGCCTGAAGCTGCACTAATTACGTAGTTTACAACTTCCATCACACCGATAAAGGCGATCATTAATGCGGCAACGATACCAGCTACTTTTAAACCATCAAGCGCACCGTTAATCATTGCGCCGATAAAGCTGTCTCCGAATAGAGTTCTATCAAATTTCTGAATCACTTCATCTTCTTTCTTCGTATCAACTGGTGTTAATAACGAACAAACGATTAAGCTTGAGAATAAGTTTAGCGGAAGAGCTGCCAGTACGTATTTTGCATCTAACATCATTACGTATGATGCTGTAACAGAAGCAGAAACGGAGCTCATCGCAGAACAACAAATGATAAACATACGGTTTTTATTGAAATGCTGTAAATCGTTTTTAATAACGATTAACGCTTCACTTGAACCGAAGAATACAGAGTTTACTGCGTGGAATGACTCAACACGTGGTAAACCAGTAATTTTTGAAATAGCACCGCCGACAACGCGAACGATGAATGGTAAAACACCTAAATAACTAAAGATTGAAAGTAGTGCTGAGAAAAATACGATAATTAATAATACGTTTAAGAAAAAGACAAAATCTCTGTGAATTCCATTAAAGAGAAAATCGACACCTGTCGTACCAAGTTTAATTAGTTTGTTGAAAACTTTACTAATGAAAATAATGATTTGTTGACCAATCTTTGTAGCAAACATAAACCAACCGATTAAAATTTGGAAACCAATCATAATTGCAATTGCACGGAAGTTGATTTTACTTTTGTTGTTTGACAAAGCAAAACATAAACCTAACACGGCAATAATACCGATAATGCTCATTACATATTGCATGTAGTTGCCCCTTTCAGAAGTTCGTATAAAGTTTGTACATAAAACGCTCGTTATATTACTAAAAATAAAGGAATGAGGTTTTATGTCATACGTAAGATGTCTGACCTTTTAGAAAAATAAAAATAAAAAAAGACCCATATGGATTCACTTTCATCTATGAGAGAAAGCTAATCAATATGAGTCCTTTTTTGCGCATAGGCTAATATTCATTAGTTTTCCCCATAGTCCAGCAATTTAAGGTTGCCGGGTAGAAACTCTCGATCCATATTATCAAGTATATATGAGGTAACATCGTCCGTATTAAATTAGTAGTAGCGTAACATTAACAGAGAAGTATCGTCAATAGCTTTTTTTCTTCCAATAGAAAAAGACCATATAAGTATGATAAAATGTAACGCAGTGTTATGAAAAAGAGAGGTCGGAAAATGAGTACTAAAATGACGCCACCAGTTGAGAAAAACGAGTTTATAGATGTAGTATTTGAAGATTTAACACATGATGGTGCCGGTGTTGCGAAAGTAAAGGGCTATCCTATTTTCGTTAAAAACGGATTACCAGGTGAAGAAGCGCAAATTAAAATTATTAAAGTGAAGAAAAACTTCGCATTTGGTCGTTTAATGAAGCTTCATACAGAAAGTCCATATCGTAAAGATGCTGAATGCCCAGTATATAATCAGTGCGGCGGTTGTCAGCTTCAGCACTTAACTTATGAAGGACAATTACAAGCGAAAGAAAAACAAGTACGTGACGTTATGCAGCGTATCGGAGGACTAGCTGATGTTCCTGTTCATCCTGTACTTGGCATGAAGAATCCGTGGGTATACCGTAATAAAGCACAAGTACCAATCGGAGAACGTGAAGGCGGACTTGTAGCTGGTTTTTATCGCCAAGGAACGCATGACATCATTAATATGGAATCATGCTTAATTCAGGCAGAAGAAAACGATACATTAATCCAAGAAGTAAAACGTATTTGTGAAAAGCACGGTATCACTGCGTACAACGAAGAGCGTAACAAAGGAACACTTCGTCACGTAATGGCTCGTTACGGACAAGTAACAGGGGAAATTATGCTTGTCTTCATTACGCGTACAGCAGAATTGCCGAACAAAAAAGCAATTATTGAAGAAATTGCAGCGAAATTCCCAGAAGTAAAATCAATTGTTCAAAACGTAAATACGAAGCGTACGAATGTAATTTTCGGAGACAAAACGACAGTACTGTACGGATCAGAATACATTTATGACTTTATCGGTGACATTAAATTTGCGATTTCAGCACGTTCATTCTATCAAGTAAACCCAGAGCAAACGAAAGTGCTTTACGATAAAACGTTAGAATACGCAAAATTAAATGGTAACGAAACAGTAATCGATGCCTATTGCGGAATCGGATCAATCTCGTTATTCCTAGCGCAAAAAGCGAAAAAAGTGTACGGCGTTGAAATCGTCCCAGAAGCAATCGAAGACGCAAACCGAAACGCAGCACTAAACAACATGACAAACGCTGAATTTGGCGTAGGAGAAGCAGAAGTAGTCATTCCAAAATGGTACAAAGAAGGCGTAATCGCCGACACAATGGTCGTAGACCCACCGCGTAAAGGCTGTGACGAAGCATTACTAAACACAATCATCGACATGAAGCCAAACCGCGTCGTATACGTATCATGTAACCCAGCAACATTAGCACGTGATTTAAAAGTACTAGAAGAAGGCGGATATAAAACGCAGGAAGTACAACCTGTTGATATGTTCCCGCATACGACGCATGTGGAGTGTGTGGCTTGGCTTAAGTTAGTATAATAGGAAAGCAGTTGATATAGGAAAATCTATACCATCTGCTTTTTGGTTTACAAAAATACCATTCATAAGCGATTTTAGTTAAAATAAATATTGCTGATTTTCACAAATTATAAATTGAGATTTTGAAATTGTATTCATAGTGAGAGGATTTGAATTTGAAATGATAGATAATTTTTGGCGTGAATTACCACGACCATTTTTCGTACTTGCACCAATGGAAGATGTGACAGACGTTGTTTTCCGTCACGTAGTAAGTGAAGCAGGTCGTCCGGACGTATTCTTCACAGAGTTTACAAACTCGGATAGCTATTGTCATCCAGAAGGTATGAAAAGTGTACGTGGCCGTTTAATTTTTACAGAAGACGAACAGCCGATGGTGGCACATATTTGGGGAGACAATCCCGAATACTTCCGTCAAATGAGTATTGGTATGGCAGAACTAGGATTTAAAGGCATCGATATTAACATGGGTTGCCCAGTACCGAACGTTGCATCAAGAGGAAAAGGTAGTGGCCTTATTCTACGTCCAGACGTTGCGGCAGAACTTATCCAAGCAGCAAAAGCGGGCGGACTACCTGTCAGCGTAAAAACACGACTTGGCTTTAAAGAGTTAAGCGAGTGGGAAGATTGGTTAACGCACATTTTCAAACAAGATATTGCAAACCTTTCTATTCACTTACGTACAAGAGAAGAAATGAGCCAAGTAGATGCGCATTGGGAACTAATTCCGGAAATTAAAAAATTACGTGACCGTATCGCACCAAATACGTTAATAACAATCAATGGAGACATCCTTGATCGTAAAATGGGGCTGGAACTTGCTGAAAAATACGGCATTGATGGCGTAATGATCGGGCGAGGCATCTTCAAAAATCCATTTGCGTTTGAAAAAGAGCCAAGAGAGCATAGCAGTAAAGAACATCTAGATCTTTTAAGACTACAGCTGGATTTACAAGATCAATATGCAGAAGTACTGCCACGCTCAATCACAGGGCTTCACCGCTTCTTCAAAATTTATGTAAAAGGCTTCCCTGGAGCTGCTGAATTGAGAAATCAATTGATGAGCACGAAGTCAACGGATGAAGTACGTGCATTGCTTGATAAGTTTGAGGCGAGTGTTGATGAGGCTCAGGATAGTGAGACGGTTTAACGCTCTGAAGATAGAGGAAAATGGACTGTATTAATTTGTGGGTAGTTATTTTATTTAGTTTTGAGTTTTTTTGTGAATGTAACTTTTTTTGTTGATACAGTCTGCTTGCTGAAAAAAGAAGTCTTTGAGAATATAATGAACTAACGAATACTCGTAAGGGGAAAAATGACAAGATCTGGAGTAGAGTACATTAGGCTCTATCGAGGTATGAAATGTAATCTGAATAATAGACAGAAATAAAAAATCCCTTTATTTGAGCATGGCCATCAAGTTAAGAAAATGTATGATTTTTATCTAAATAGAACCTCCTTACATGCAGATTGCATGTAAGGAGGTTCTATTTTATGTTTAAATTAATTAATTTAACAGAGGAAAAATTAAATCTGAATTTCCGATTATAAAAATATTGTTTTTCGACTTCTTTCGACATAATTTATAAAGTTAATTATTTAGTATTGGTATGAAGATCTTTTGAATAATAGTTATTTTTAAATATTCGATAATAATTTTAGAGTACTGTGGAATTTTCTTCTGATTTGAAGATTTTTTCTTATATGAGCTACCAGAATTTTTTTATTTTAATTGGAGGGAAATTATGAAGAAAGTATTAATAGCTTTACTTACAGCAGGATTAATTACATCGGGTTGTCAAAAATCAACAGAATCAGTACCAACAAAAGAAGTAAGCCAAAATGTTAAGCAAGATGAGAAGAAAATTATGACGAATGAGAGCAATGATATTTCGACTTCAAATTTAAGTGGAATAGCAATGTACCTAAAAAAAACTTATCGACTTGAAGATTTAGAGAGAACGCTTTCATCGCCAAGAACAAAAGAGGAAACTAGATGGTTATATGTAGATAATTATGCTAAATATACATTTGAAAGTGATGGGAAAATTATTAATCATATTAAGATTGAATTATTAGAGCCAAAAGATTTGAAGTATAAGGATGCCTTCAAATTATTAGGTCTTGATATTATGTTAGGTACTAAAATTGAATCAGAAGGCACTGAGGCGGAAGGGTATGCAAAATATGATGTTCGAGGAAATGATGCGGAAAGTGTGCAGATTGAGAAGTTTTCAGGAACTGGGGGCGGTAGCATATCTGTAAGTGTGGATGGGGCTTTCAAAAATAAAGAAGGTACTGTTTGGTTGGATTGTGACCGGGATGGTAATGTGAAATTTATTGAAATGAATTATAAGGGTAAGGCGGTAGGAAATGAAACAAGTGTTGCTAACGAGAAATTAGAACCCTTTGATGCAGAGGCAGGATCGGAAGTAGGAAAGAATATTGCAAATATAAAAGTTTATGATACGAAGGATTTACTTATTGAACAAACCGGATTAGCCCCATTTTTATTTCAAGCAACGCTGTATGATAATCCAAATATGTATTATACAGCTGATTTTCCGATAAAAGTTCGAGTTGATAATAAGTCTACGGTAGAAGAAGCTGTGAAAATCGGAAATGAAATTAACAATTTAGTGGTAAGTGCTGTAAATAAAAAGTTTCCACATAAAAATTTTAGAGTCAAAACGTACATTTATCATACAGAATTGGATTCATCAGGTAATTTTAATGCTACTACATCAAAAAAATTGAAAATAATAGAAAATTAATATGTGAAACTTTGGGGATTTGATTTTAATAATAGGGCAGGGAGAAATAAAATAATGAATTGTACAGCATGTAATAAGAAATTATTGAAAACAAATAAGTACTGTACTAGTTGTGGTACAGAGAGAATAAATTTGGATGAATCAGAAGAACTATTTGATAATGGAGAATTCCATAACGATATTACGCCCCAAAATAGAAATGATAAAAACATAAAATTAATAAGAATTGCAAAAAAATCTCCTTGGTACGTGTGGATAATTGGGATTGTGTTTATAGTTATATTAGTTAACGTTCTAATTCAAAATAATAGTCCACAAGAAACAGTAAAAGGCTTTTTTAAAGCTCTTGAATCAAGAGATTTAAACAAAGCAGGTGAGTATATACATCCGAGTCTCCCTTGGGATGTAGAAGCTGGAAAACGTATTGGAATTCCAAAAAATGCGTCAATAGATATATTGAATATAGAAGAAAGAAAAGTTGGAGATAGAGCAAAATTAAAAGTTACGATAGATATCTCTCCAAAACCTTTATACGGCCCTAATCCTGACAATATTACTATTGATTTGAAGAAAGTTGACGGAAAGTGGCTAATTTATGATATGCAATAGTCTCCTATATGGATAAAATTCATCGAAACCCATAAACTCTAGTTTGTATAGAAGAAATATAACAATGTAAGAGACGAGCAGTGTATTTGAGGAATCAAAGCACTGCTTTTATAGTTAACAAATATAAACTAGAATGTAGATCTAATGAACTAAGAAAAAATGAACCGAAAAGTTACTGTAACCCTTCTATAGAATCAAATTATTGCTTGGATTGTAGTATAGCCTCTATAATCATAAATTTGGTTAAGACTACAAAACCTCCTCCTAAAATGTTAAAGTAGTAACTTAACGACATTAATTTACACATGCTAAAAGCATTACTATAATCAACATTTCAGGAGGAAACCCAATGGCAATGAGCAACAACGATATATTAAAAAGAGTACGATACGCTTTAGACATAAGAGATATAGATATGGTGGAAATCTTTAAACTTGGCGGGATGGAAGTAACGAAAGAAGACGTAGTTGATATGCTTACAAAAATAAAGAGGGCTCCTCAGCATGAAGCTGAAAATGATGAGGTAGCTGAAGATGAGTACGTATTAACGTGCGATATGATGATGTTAGAGGCATTTTTAAATGGATTTATTACTTTAAAAAGAGGAAAGCAAGATCCGAAACCAGGGCAGCCTGCACCTGTACAGAGCAAGGAGAGTGCCAATAACCTTCTTCTAAAGAAAATGAAAATCGCACTATCTTTAACGAGTGAGGATGTACTTGATATATTAGATAGCGTAGGCGTTACGGTAACAAAAGGAGAGTTAGGCGCTCTATTAAGAAAGAAAGGCCATAAAAATTACAAAGAGTGCGGCGATAGATACGCAAGGAATTTCATTAAGGGATTAGGTGTAAAGTATAGAGGATAATAAGCTTGCTAAAGCAGTAAATGATATAATAGGTAGAGTAGGACGTTCGTATCCTACTCTTTTTTATTTGTAAAAATACTATGCTAGGTGATGAAATGGTACATACATATTTAGGTGAGACAATTAATTTTCATATAACTTATAAGAAGAAAAAGTCCGTGCGTCTTTTTGTGGATTCGTATGGAAATGTGGAAGTGCAAGCTCCGAAAGGAACACCTGTTGAATACTTAGTCCAGTTGCTAGAGGAGAAGTGGGATTGGATTCAGGCAACACGTAAGGAAATGCAGGAGAGAGCGCTTGGACCACAGGAAAAGGACTATGATCAAGGAGAGGGCTTTCTATATTTAGGAAGTACGTATCCGATACAGATTTCCCAAGATGCAAGCATTGAGCAAGACAATGCGATTTTTGAAGGGGATAAGTTACATATTTATGTGAAAGAGCTTAAGGATGAGAAAATACAACAAGCTTTAAAACGATTTTACTATAAGCAGTGTAAATCTTTAGTAGAGAAGAGTATTAAAGCGCATCAAAGTAATTTCAAAACAAAACCACGTTCTATTCGTATTACAGATAGTAGTCGTACTTGGGGTACTTGCGATTCAAATTTACAACTAACATTCAATTGGAAGCTAGCAATGGCACCACAGCGAGTAATTGACTATGTAGTCGTTCATGAAATGTGTCATATGGTTCATTTAAATCATGATCGCTCTTTTTGGCGTCTTGTCGGGAAGATAATGCCTGATTATAAAGAAATGGAGAATTGGTTAGCGTTATCTAGTTGGAAGATGACGGTTTAGGAAGGGATATCGATTTTTATCTGTAAATCGATATTTCTTGTCGAATCGTTGATATATTGTGAGTTTTGATAGATATATTTTAAAAATCGTTGATATATTGTAAGTTATGATAGATATATTCGAAAAATCGTTGATATAATTTCATTTACCACAGGATTGTTCAACAAATCGAAAAGAGAAGAGGTCACAGCAGACATCTCCTCTTTTCGACCATATAGATTATCGCCCAAACTTCACAATGAAAGTATCTGCTGTTTTCTCCATCTCATACCCAAGATACCCCTCCGAAAGCAAAGCCTGCTGTCCACTAGCATCACTCATTAGAATACTTTGAATATCCGTCCAATCGCTTTCTTTATCTCCGCGCAATTTCTTCACAAAAACATACCGCAGACTACCACCATACTTCTCCTTTAGCGCAGCAATCGCCATCCCTTGCGCAAACTTATCCTTCAAACTCGGGATGTTAAAAGGAGCAACGGTGCAGCATACATAATCATATTTGCTATCTTCTTTTTGTAATTCGTCCATGATGACGTTTGCTAATATTTTTTGCATCCCATTTCCTCGGCAGTTCGGATGAACGTTTGAGATTTCTTGATAGATGACGCGGTGCAGTTCACTTTCTGATAGACCAATATCAAGCCCTAAATGTTCATCGTCGATAGGAGGGACGAGTAGAGCGCGAAATGCGATGAGTTCGTTTTCGATAAAAGCACCGATCATCATGCCGTTTCCTTCTAGAATGTATTGAAATTCTTCTTGTGAGAGTGGTTGTAAACGACTTTTATCTTCTAGTGTTTCAACTACGATGTTTTGTAGTGATAAAATTTGTTCGATGTGCTCTAGTGATAGTAATGTAACGTGAAATGATTCGTTATTTTGTTTTAATGTTCCTTTGTATAGAACTGTCATGCGTTAGTCCTCCTTTAGCGTACAATGTCCTGAAAGACGGTGAGTTCTTGTAATGTATCTTCGTTTATTTCAATGCCGAGTCCAGGCTTTTCGTTTAAGCGAATGAATGGTACGTCGTAATGTAAGTTTCCGATGTCTTTTGTGAATTTTAATGGCCCTGTTAGCTCTACGCTCGTAATGATTTTCTTTGAGAAAGCGACATGGAATCCTGCGGAAGAGGCAACAGATGATTCGACCATTGATCCCACTTGGCATTCAATGCCTGCCATTTCTGCTTGATGAGCGAGCTTTACAGCTGGATATATGCCGCCGCATTTCATTAGTTTTATATTTACTTTATCAGCAGCTTCTAATTTAATAATTTGGCGCATTTCACGAGAACTTTTTAATCCTTCATCAATCATAAGCGGGAGGTCTGTTTTAGAACGAATATGAGCCATGGCATCAATATCGTCCGCGATAACAGGTTGTTCAATCCAGTCAATGTTTAAATGTCCTAATGAACGTAGTGCTGTTAATGTGTTTGCGCTATTTTTCCAGCCTTGGTTTACATCAACGCGAATAGCGATGTCATTTCCTACACGTTCTCGTACAGCTTCAATACGTTTCACATCTTCTTTTACATTTGTACCAACTTTCATTTTGAAAGATTGGTAACCTTTTTGAATCATAGAAGCAGCTTCTTCAGCCATGTTTTCTGGATCGGCAATACTTAAAACATGAGTGACAGGGAATTCTTCATGATAGCGCCCGCCAATTAATTGATATACAGGTTGATTTAGTTTTTTGCCCATTATATCAAAACAAGCAATATCAATTGCGGCTTTCGCTGTTGGAACACCGTAAATTGTATTGTCCATCATGTCGTGTATTTTTTCGATATTCATTGGATTTTGCCCGATTAGAGCAGGGGTTAGCGTATGTTTTAAAGTATGGAAAGTACTTTCCCATGATTCACCTGTGACGTGATCATCAGCAACGCCTTCACCGTAACCGATAATACCTTCATCTGTTTCCATTTTGACGATAATAGAGGGCATATCAGAATAAGAGCCATAACTAATAACAAACGGATTGCGAAGCGGTAAACGAATTGCGTAAAGATGAATAGCTGTAATTTTCATTGAATAGAAACCCCTTCCTGTTTACAATAGTTTTATACATTTGATATAGTTGACGTTAAATAGTCGTTAATTAATGATAAGGAGTTAGAGAAAATGATGATAAAAATTGCAGTTGTCGGTTCAAAGGAGTTTATGGAGAACCTTTTTCCAATTGCTCAAAAATTAGAAGGAATAGAAATTGATCCATATATTTACCTTCATCCGGCGGAATCTTCTGAACTATTAAAGTGTTTAAAGCCTTGTGATGTCATCTTTTTCTCAGGTGCTTTACCTTATTATATGGCAAAAGAAATAAGAGAACAATTACGAATTCCAAGTACATACTTACAGCAAGACGAGACAACTGTCGCATCTTCAATTCTTTCTATCATGTATCATCAAAGTATTCAACCACATAACATTTCCATCGATTTAGTAGACCGCTCGTTTATTACAAATGTGTTCCATGATATCGGTATAAAAGAAAGTCCACAAGTGTTGGATTATGAAAATATGCTGTGGAGTAAAGATGAAATAAATAGAGTTATCGATTTTCATGTAGCTAAATATCAATATGGAGAGGCTCATTTAGCTTTAACTAGTATTCACGCTGTTTACGACGAGCTTCAAAAAATAGGTATTCCTTCAGAGCGTATGATTGATCCAACACAGTCCATTATACATGGGCTAAAAGATGCAAAAATAAAAGCTGAGTTAGCAAAAAGCTATTCAGCTACTGTTGGTGCTTGTATTATTTCTTCCTTAGAATTACGAGCGAGTTTGCTTGAAAAACTAGATGTCATTTCAAAAGAACTACGTGGTTCATTTAAACAAGTGGATGAAATGACATGCATTTTGTATACAACTCGTGGTGATATCGAATCGATTATTAAAACAAATGCGATAGATAACTTGTTTGCGAGCATAGAAGGAACGATAGCTATTGGATTTGGTTATGGGAAAACCGTGAAAGAAGCGGAGCAAAATGCAAAAATTGCTCAAAGTTTTGCAAAGAACTATCCAATAGATCGTTGTTTTTATATACTAGCAAGTGATAAAGATTTGTTTGGTCCGTTCCCGAAAGAACAGAGAGTACAAAGTTTGAAAAATGATAATCCGGAACTAATGAAAATAGCGAAGGAAACGAAGCTTAGTCCGGCCAACTTGTCAAAAATCATTCAATTTAGTCAATCGCACCCGTCATTGAAGTTTACAGCAGCTGACCTTTCTGAGTATTTACAAGTGACTCGAAGATCGACAGAAAGGTTGTTAAAGAAATTAGTTGATTACGGGTATGCTCATATTTGCGGCGAGGAAATGCCCTATCAACAAGGGCGACCTCGCGCACTATATGAACTGAATTTCCCGCTATTTTTAAGCTTCTAGTTGAGCTTTTTGTTTCTTTAGTAGTTCTGCTTTTTCAATGTCTGATAGTTTTACAATTGTGAAGCCTGTTATACCATAAATGATTGAGATAATAGGTACGATGAAATTCAAAATAGCATAAGGGGCATATTCAAATGCACCTACGCCAAGTGTAGCGAGAATAAATACACCGCACGTATTCCAAGGAACGAAGACAGAAGTTAATGTTCCGCCATCTTCTAATGCTCTGGATAAGTTTTTTGAATGTAGTCCTTTTTCTGTGTATGCATTTGCGTACATTCTTGAAGGGACAACAATTGAAATATATTGTTCAGAGCAAGTAAGGTTTGTTGCAAAACAAGATGCGATAGTAGAAGCGATAAGCCCTTTTGCTGATTTCGCTAACTTTAAAATCTGATTTACAATTGAGCGAAGAATACCTGTATGTTCTAATACTCCTCCGAAAGTCATAGCGACAATTGTCATCGAGACTGTATTCATCATCGAATCTAAGCCACCGCGGTTAAATAGTTCGTCTACTAGCTTGTTTCCAGTGTCTATAACAAATCCAGCTTGGAGTGCACCGACAGATGCTGATACAGAACCACCTTGAATAAAGACTTGTGATAAAAATCCTAAAATAATACCGACGAGAATCGCTGGTATGGCAGGGACCTTTTTAGCGACCAATACCATAACGACTACGGGTATAATGAGTAGGAAAGGTGAGATAACAAAGTTTTGTTGCAATACTTGTAACGTTTGATCGATGCTCTTCGCATCAATATTGTTAGCGCCGAAGCTTCTTCCTAAGACCGCGTAGACGATAAGAGTAATAATTAAACCTGGAACTGTAGTAAATAACATATGACGAATGTGTGCGAATAAATCTGTATTTGTTAATCCTGCGGCTAAGTTAGTTGTGTCTGAAAGCGGTGACATTTTATCGCCAAAATAAGAGCCTGAAATAATGGCACCAGCAACCATTGGAGCTGGAATTCCCATACTTAGGCCAATTCCCATTCCAGCAACACCAATTGTGCCCATTGTAGACCAAGAGCTACCAATTGCTAATGCTACGATAGAACAAATGACGGTAATGGAAACTAAAAATAGTGATGGAGTTAAAAGTTTTAAACCGTAATAAATCATCGTTGCGACGATTCCACCGCCAATCCAAGCACCAATTGTTAAGCCAACAAGAATAATAATGACGATAGCGGGTAATGCAAGACGAATCCCTTTATACATTGCTTCTTCAAGATCATTCCATTTGTAACCGTAACGCCAAGCGACAATAGAAGCAACGGTTGTACCAATAATAAGTGGAACGTGAGGGGTTTGTTTTAATACAACAATTGTAACCATCATAACTGCAACGGTAATGATAATAGGGATAATCGCTATTCCAAAAGGTATTTCTTTTTTCATAAAGTTCCTCCTTGTTACGTATGTTTGTTTGTATTTTTAGAATTGTCGTAAAATAGACGTTTATTAGGTTATGATAACTAAAAGTTTATGTAAGCGTCAACATAAAAAACAGAAAATAAGGAATGTTCTAGTTGTTTGTTTAGTTTGTAATATAAGTGCAGAGTAAGCTTTTTAAGTATTTAAAAATAAATAATTGACTTTTTTCTTAAAATTCAATATGTTCATAAAAACATCTGTTTTTCATAAGTATAATTAACCCGAATCGTTTGTAATGTGGGAAGGAGACTGGAACGTTGAAAACATTAGAACTACAAGAGCGCTTAACGGAGATTTTTCAGCATTTACACGAAAACCCTGAAGTAAGTTGGAAAGAATATGAAACGACAGCGTATATTACTGACTTTTTAAAAGAAGAAGGAATTTCATATAGAACATTTGATGATTGTCCAGGTGTAATTGCTGAGATTGGAGGCGGGAATCCAGTTATTGCGATTCGTGCTGATATGGATGCACTTTGGCAAGAAGTAAATGGAGAATTTAAAGCGAACCATTCATGTGGCCATGATGCTCATATGACCATTGTAATGGGACTTATTTTACAATTGAAAAATATGAGATGGAAAAGTGGTACGGTTAGATTTATTTTTCAGCCAGCAGAAGAGAAGGGGAATGGTGCTTTGAAGATGGTGGAGAAAGGTGCTGTAGATGATGCTGATTTCTTATTTGGCGTCCATCTAAGACCAATTGAAGAACTATCTTTGAAACAAGCAGCCCCATCTATTCGTCATGGAGCAGCAGGATTTTTAGAGGGTATGATTCATGGGGAGGATGCACACGGGGCAAGACCACATCAAGGTGTGAATGCAATTGATGTCATTTCCATGATTAATATCGGTTTGAAAAATATCTGGCTGCCACCGCAAAGTTCTTATTCAGTAAAAATGACGAGATGCCAAGCTGGTGGTGATAATTTAAATATTATTCCGGGAAATGGTCATTTCAGTTTAGATGTAAGAGCAGAGAGTAATATACTATTAGAAGAATTAAAGAAAAAGATTGAGCATGTAATAGAATCAGCTGCATCGATGGGATCAAAAACTTCATACGAATGGATGGATCTTGCACCAGGAGCAGAGGTTTCCGAAGAAGCAGAGCGCTTTATGCGTAAAGGTATTCTCGAAGTGTATGGGGAAGAGAGATGCACAGGGCCTCTCTATACGACAGGAAGCGATGATTTCCATTACTATACAGTGAAAAGACCACATTTAAAAGCTGTCATGCTTGGACTAGGAGCAGACCTACAACCTGGATTACACCATCCGTATATGAGGTTTGATCATAGTTGTATTATGGATGGGGTAGAAATATTGAAACAAACTGTATTGAAAGTGTTAGAAGACAGGGGCTAGAGAGCTCCTGTTTTTTTGTCGTGAATTGTCGGCAAATCGATATATTTGAAAAACCGTTGATATATTTTGAGTTATGATAGATATATTGAGAAAATCGTTGATATATTTGAAGTTACGATAGATATATTGAGAAAATCGTTAATATAATTTCACGTACCTATTAATTTGATGAAAAATGAGCCTCCAGTACATGGTGTATAATAATAAGTATCATTTTTTAATAGGAGAAAACGAATGAACGAACAATATTACGATGCAGTTTTACATATAAAAACAGTCGGTGAGCAAAAAGGGTTTAACAAGTCTATGCATTATCATCGCTATGAACCGACACCGTATAGCGGGTTAGATGAGTTATTGAATCAATATGAAATACGAAGTAGCGACCGAATTGTAGACTTTGGGTGCGGAAAAGGGCGATTAAACTTTTATATGCATCATAAATGTGGTGCTTCAGCAGTTGGAATTGAAATGAATGAAGAGTTTTATAAAGAAGCGATGGATAATCGAGATCGTTATGCACGAAAGGCACGAAACAGTAAGGGGAAAATTCAATTCCAATGTTGTTTAGCGCAGGAATATGAGATTGATCCACATGATAATAGGTTTTATTTCTTTAATCCGTTTTCTGTGCAAGTGTTTATGAATGTAGTAAATAACATTTTGCTTTCAGTAGAAGAAACGGGGAGAGAAGTAGATATTATTTTATATTATCCTTCTGAGGACTATATTTTCTTCTTAGAAAATCAGACTGCGTTTGAGCTGAAGAAAGAAGTTAGATTGTCAGGTGCTTATGAGAAGAATGGGAATGAGAGGTTTTTAGTTTATACATTAGGGTAATAAAAAAACAGGTGCCAAGGCACCTGTTTTTTTATTAGTTACGGATTAAGTAATCAAATGCACCTAAAGCTGCGTTTGCACCTGAACCCATAGAGATGATGATTTGTTTGTACGGATTATTTGTACAGTCACCTGCAGCAAACACTCCTGGTACGTTTGTAGCGCCGTGCTTGTCTGTTACGATTTCACCGCGAACGCGTTCAACTGTTTCGCCTAACCAGTCTGTGTTTGGCACAAGACCGATTTGTACGAATACACCTTGTAATTCAACGTGATGAACTTCTTCAGTTTCACGATCGATGTAAGAAATACCGTTTACTTTATCAGTACCAGTGATTTCTTTCGTTTGAACGTTTTTCAGAACAGTTACGTTTGGTAAGCTGTTAAGACGCTCTTGTAATACAGCATCAGCTTTTAATTCTGGCATGAATTCAAGAACAGTTACGTGCTTAACGATACCTGCTAAGTCGATAGCTGCTTCAATACCAGAGTTACCTCCGCCGATAACTGCTACGTCTTTTCCAGTGAATAATGGACCGTCACAGTGTGGGCAATATGCTACACCTTTATTTTTGAACTCAGCTTCACCTGGTACGCCAACATTACGCCAGCGAGCACCTGTAGAAACGATTACGCTCTTACTTTTCAGAATAGCGCCGTTTTCAAGTTCCACTTCAATAAGTTCTTTTTTCTCTAAACGTTTCGCACGTTGTAGATTCATTACATCGATGTCGTATTCTTTTACGTGCTCTTCAAGGCTTGCTACTAGCTTAGGACCTTCAGTCTTTTTCACGCTGATGAAGTTCTCAATGCCCATAGTATCCATTACTTGACCACCGAAGCGCTCAGCAACGATACCAGTGCGGATGCCTTTACGTGCTGCGTAAATTGCTGCACTTGCACCAGCAGGGCCGCCACCAACAACAAGAACATCGTATGGATCTTTATCAGAAAGCTCTGATGCATCTGGCCCGTTACCCATTTTAGCTAAAATTTCTTCAAGTGTCATACGCCCGCTTCCGAAAGATTCGCCGTTTAGGTAAACAGTTGGTACTGCCATGATGTCTTTGCTTTCTACTTCCTCTTTGAATGCAGCGCCATCAATCATAGTATGTGTAATACCAGGGTTAAGAACGCTCATTACGTTAAGAGCTTGTACAACATCAGGACAGTTATGACAACTTAGGCTGATATAAGATTCAAAATGATATTCGCCTTGAATGTTTTTAATTTGATCGATTAATTTTTGTTCAACTTTTGGAGCGCGTCCACTTACTTGTAGTAAAGCTAACACTAATGATGTAAATTCGTGTCCTAATGGAATACCAGCGAATACGACACCAGTGTCTTCACCAGGGCGGTTTACGCTAAAGCTTGGTGTTCTCTCTAATTCAACTTTTTCTACTGTAATCTTAGATGACATAGTAGCTAATTCGTCTACTAGAGCTAACATATCTTTAGATACGTTATCGTCTCCTGCGCTTACCTTAAGTAAAATATCGTTCTCCATTAATTGAAGGTATTGGGATAGTTGTGTTTTTATATCTGCATCTAGTATCATTTTGATCGAACTCCTTAGATTTTGCCTACAAGGTCAAGGCTTGGTTTAAGTGTTGCAGAACCCTCTTGCCATTTAGCTGGGCAAACTTCACCTGGGTTGTTACGTACGTATTGAGCAGCTTTAATTTTGTTAACAAGAATGCTTGCATCACGGCCGATACCGTCAGCATTGATTTCCATAGATTGGATAACGCCGTCTGGATCGATGATGAATGTACCACGAGCAGCAAGACCTTCTTCTTCCATTAAAACGTTGAAGTTTGTAGTGATTGTGCGAGTTGGGTCACCAATCATGATGTACTCGATTTTGCCGATAGTTTCTGAGCTATCATGCCATGCTTTGTGAGTGAAGTGAGTGTCTGTAGATACAGAGTATACTTCAACGCCTAAGTCTTTTAGAGTTGCGTATTGGTTTTGTAAGTCTTCAAGTTCAGTTGGGCAAACGAATGTGAAGTCAGCTGGGTAGAAACAAACTACACTCCATTTTCCTTTTAAACTTTCGTCAGTAACTTGGATAAATTCTCCATTATGGTAAGCATTAGCTTTAAACGGTTTTACTTCTGTGCCGATTAATAACATATTAAAATTCCTCCTAAATGTTGGTTTTGAGCATCAAAAAATAGTGTGCTCATAAAATATATTTTTTAATTAACTATAATAATTCTAATTCGATATTAATTATCATATAGAAGTGGTTATTTTGTCAAGAGAATAAACCAACTTTATACCGATTTAATTAATATTTATTCTCAATTAAGGCTAACAGAGAATGGAAAGGTAACTTTAAGTTTATAAATTTTCAATGATTGTTTGAAAGAGTAGTGTGTATGTTAGAGATATGGTGTAAGTGTAAATTCTTAGGAAGGAAATATTTCTTAGAAGTTATGTATTTGAAAAGGAACTGCTTATTTCTATTTTACAAAGAATTGTGCGATAAATAAAATAAAATGAATCGAAATCTTTTTGAACAATTTTTGTCATCTCGAATATATAATTAGGAAGTATATTACGATGATAGTTAGAAATATTGACTCAAAGTGCTAACGAGATATAATAAAACCTAGATATACCTTTCAAAAAGAAGAATACATATTTATAGGATGAAAAAATTCAACCTATTATTTTTTATAGCTTTTAGAAAACGCTTACAATTGGTGTGGAGGGGAAACCATGTCTAAGTTCACAAAGTATTTTTTAATGGAAGCTAAAGATGTGATTGCATATGTGAAAGAGAAATTATCTAAGTTTGAACATGCAAAGGGGCTAAAGTGTAAAGAAATAGGTGATGGCAATTTAAATTATGTGTTCCGCGTTTGGGATGAAAAAGAGAACATGTCTGTCATCGTAAAGCAAGCTGGGGATACAGCTCGCATTTCAGATGAGTTTAAGTTGTCGATGAATCGTATTCGTATAGAATCAGATGTTTTGCAGTTAGAGGATGAGTTAGCACCTGGACTTGTTCCTAAGGTGTATTTATTTGATAGTGTGATGAATTGTTGCGTAATGGAAGATTTATCGGATCACACAATATTACGTACAGCACTTATAAATCATCAAATATTTCCGAGGCTTGCTGACGACTTAACTACTTTTATGGTAAATACACTTTTATTAACATCGGATGTTGTAATGAATCATAAAGAGAAGAAGGAACTTGTGAAGAATTATATAAATCCTGAATTATGTGAGATTACAGAGGACCTCGTATATTCAGAACCATTTACAAATCATAATAAGCGTAATGAGTTATTTCAGTTAAATGAGGGATGGATTAGGGAACATATTTATAGTGATAAAGAGCTTCGTATGGAAGTAGCGAAACGTAAATTTTCTTTTATGACGAATGCACAGGCATTACTTCATGGTGATTTACATACTGGTTCTGTTTTTGTAAGAGATGATTCTACAAAGGTTATTGATCCTGAGTTTGCTTTTTATGGACCTATGGGATATGACGTTGGGAATGTAATGGCGAATTTAATGTTTGTTTGGGTGAATGCAGATGCAACGATGTCACCTGGAGCTAAGAAAGATACATATATGGATTGGTTACAAACTACGATGGTAGAGGTAATTGATTTATTTAAGCAGAAGTTTTTAGGTGCTTGGGATATTCATGTGACCGAGATTATGGCGAAGGAAGAAGGCTTTAGCGAAGTCTATTTGCAATCTGTATTAGAGGATACAGCTGCAGTGACAGGTCTGGAATTAATTCGCCGTATTGTTGGATTAGCGAAAGTAAAAGATATTACTTGTATTGGGAATGAGGAAGCACGTGCTAGAGCGGAGCGAATTTGTCTTCAAGTAGCGAAGGGTTTTATTTTACGAGCGAATCAATATAGAACGGGCACAAGTTTTGTAGAAACGTTAAAAGAACAGTCAATGCACTACGCGAAGTAAGGGGAGAATATGATGGAAGAGCAATTAATACCAATTCAGTGGAAAGATGATGCTTTAGTTTTGTTAGATCAAACGTTATTACCAAATGAAATTGTCTATGAATCTTTTAAAACAGCTGAAAGTGTGTGGGATGCGATTCAAGTAATGAAAGTACGAGGTGCACCCGCGATTGGTGTTTCAGCTGCTTATGGAGTGTATTTAGGGATAAAGGAATTTGCTGAAAGTACGGAAGAAGGATTTATGGATGAAGTAAGAAAGGTATGTACATACTTGGCGACATCAAGACCGACTGCCGTAAATTTATTTTGGGCACTTGAAAGAATGGAAAGTGTAGCGACAGATAATATTCATTTATCAATCTCACAGCTGAAAAATAGATTACTAGAAGAGGCAAAAGAGATTCATAGAGAAGATGAAGAAATTAACCGTCAAATTGGAGAACATGCATTAACATTATTCCATGATGGAATGGGAGTATTAACACATTGTAATGCTGGTGCGTTAGCGACAACTAAGTATGGTACCGCGACAGCTCCCATGTACTTAGCGAAAGAAAAAGGATGGGACTTAAAAATCTATTCTGATGAAACACGCCCTAGATTACAAGGTTCAACGTTAACAGCATTAGAACTGCAGCGAGCAGGCATTGACGTTACTGTTATTACAGATAATATGGCAGCTATGGTCATGTCACAAGGGAAGATTGATGCGGTAATTGTTGGATGTGATCGTGTGGCAGCAAATGGTGATGTAGCAAATAAAATTGGCACGTTAGGCGTATCTATTTTAGCTAAGTACTACAACATTCCGTTTTATGTAGCAGCGCCAACACCGACAATTGATTTAAAGACATCGACAGGAAAAGAAATTCCGATTGAAGAAAGAGATGCTTCTGAAGTGATTAATCGCTTCGGAAAATATTCAGCTCCGAAAGAAAGTAAAGTATATAATCCAGCATTTGATGTTACTCCACATGAAAATGTAACAGCGATTATTACAGAAAAAGGGATTGTAAAGGCACCGTTTACGGAGAATTTAAAAAAGCTATTTCAATAAGTAGATAAATGTAAAAGTCAGTCATCATAAGCTTCATACTTAGGGGGATGTATATGTTATTACAAAAAGAAAGAGAAGAAATTGTAGCGTATGGAAAGAAAATGATTTCTAGTGGTTTAACAAAGGGAACGGGCGGTAATATTAGTATCTTTAATCGTGAACAAGGTCTTGTTGCGATTAGCCCAAGTGGTTTAGAGTATTATGAAACAAAGCCTGAAGATGTAGTTATATTAAACCTAGATGGTGAAGTAGTAGAAGGAGAGAGAAAACCATCAAGTGAATTAGATATGCACCTTATTTACTATAGGAAGCGTGAAGATATAAATGCGCTTGTGCATACACACTCTCCTTACGCGAAGACGATTGCATCATTAGGATGGGAGCTTCCTGCTGTATCGTATTTAATTGCTTTCGCAGGACCGAATGTGCGCTGTGCACCGTATGAAACATTTGGTACGAAGCAATTAGCGGAGGCTGCTTTTGAAGGCATGATTGATCGCCGTGCTGTTTTACTTGCAAATCACGGTTTAATTGCTGGTGCAAATAATATAAAAATGGCGTTTACTGTTGCAGAAGAGATTGAGTTTTGTGCTCAAATTTATTATCAAACGAAAAGCATTGGGGAACCAAAGCTATTGCCAGAAGATGAGATGGAGAATTTGGCGAAGAAGTTTGAAGGGTATGGGCAGCAGTAGAATGAAACAAAAACACCCTCAAGAAATCTTGAGGGTGTTTTTTAAGCTTTTTTAAGCAACAAATACATAAAGTAAGGAGCCCCAATTAAAGCAACGACAATACCTGCTGGAATGCCATTAGGATCAACGATATTTCGTCCGATTGTATCTGCTAATAATAATAGCCATCCGCCGATTAAAAGGGCGATAGGCATGAAGATTTGATGTCTTGGACCTACTAAAGATTTCGCGATATGAGGAGCCATTAATCCGATAAAGCTAATTCCTCCTGTTACGGAAACAGCTGCGGCTGCAAGTGCAACGGCTGCAACTAATAAGTACCTGCGTTCTTTTTCAATTTCAATTCCAACGCCAATTGCGACTGGTTCGTTTAATGCTAAAATGTTTAATCGATTTGCTTTATAGAAAACAAACGGAATGAATACGATTAACCATGGGAGCATTGCTAAAACGAAAATCCAGTCATCTCCCCAAATATTTCCGGCAATCCATTTTGAGATAAAGTCCACTTTCATACGATCAGCGGATGAAATAAGGACAATCATCGCTCCAGATAGTGCAAATGCAAAACCGATACCAGTTAATGTTAATCGTATTGGTTGAAGTCCAGTTGATTTACTATATGAAAACACGTAAATTAGAACAGCTGTCAGAAATGCCCCAATAAATCCAACGACAGGTAGTAAGTAAAGAAATGAACCTACGTCTATTGGAAAGTATAAAAAGAAAATAGCAACAGCAACACCAGCCCCAGAGTTAATACCAAGAATACCAGGTTCAGCTAAATCATTTCGGGTAATTCCTTGCAGAATAGCCCCTGATAAAGCGAGAGCCATACCAGCTAATAATGTAATGACAATTCTAGGTAGTCTTAAAGAGTATAAAACAAACTCCTCTTTAAAAGTCCCTTGCCCCATTAATGTTGGGAGTAGTCGATCATAAGATAAAGATGCTGAACCAAGTCCCATTCCAACTACAATGGTTGTGATGATTACTATAAGTAAAGCGAGTATAATGAGACGCTGTTTTCTTAAAATAGATTGCATCATGAGAATGTTTTTCCTCCTTTACGTACAATGAATAGGAAGAATGGTAACCCTACAATCGCGACAATTGCCGCAACTGGTGTTTCGTATGGAGCGTTAATAGTACGTCCGATTGTATCTGCAAGTAGCATAAAGGAAGCTCCAGCAATTGCTGACATCGGTATAACAAATCGGTAATCTGGACCGACAATTGGGCGTACCATGTGAGGTACCATTAAGCCGATGAATGCCATATTTCCAACAAGAGCTACAGATGCACCTGCAAGTAAGATAATAATGATAAATAAAATAGTTTTAATAACAATAATTTTTTGACCTAGTCCAATAGCCACTTCCTCACTGAAACTAAGAACTGTCAATTTTTTTGCTAGTAAGATAGCGATAAAGATACTAATTGAAATGACCGGAATAATAATTTTTAATTGGCTCCAAGTTGTTCCAATTACGCCCCCAGCAGTCCAAAGTGATACATCTTGTGAAATTTTAAAGTAAATGCCGATTCCTTCTGAAATTGCGAGTAGAAATGCTGAAACTGCAGCGCCCGCTAATACAATTCGAAGAGGAGAAAGGCCGCCTTTTTTCACCATACCAATTCCAAATACCATAATTGCGCCAATTGCAGCACCGATAAAGCAAGCTAATGTTAAGTAAAGATAGCTGATGGAAGGGTTGAAAGCAAGTGTCAGTGCAAGCGCAGCATTTGCTCCACCAGATAGCCCTAATAATCCAGGATCCGCAAGTGGATTTCGTGTTAATCCTTGCATAATTGCCCCAGAAACGGCTAATCCAGCTCCTACAAAAATAGCAGCAACTTCACGTGGTAAACGTATTTCTCGAATAATAGATATTTTGTCTCCTTTAGCGGAGGAAGTGAGTGCTAACCATACATCTTTTATCGAAGTATCTGCAGCACCTAATACCATTGCAACCATAAAAATAAGAAAGAATGCAATTAAGCTTAAAATTAGTTTGTATGTAAAAGCTATAGAACGTGGATTGTCATGATCTTTTGTCATTCGTTTCACATCTTTTCTGTTCATAGAATAAAGGAAGAGGAATTCTTAAATTAAGAATTCCTCATGTTTGTATTATTTACCAAGAAAGCTCTTCTTGAAGAAGTCTAGTTGGAAATCTAATGTAAGTGGATCATTGAAATAGAATTCCATCATGTTTGCTTCATATACGCGATTATTTTTTACTGCTGGGATGTTTTTATATGATTCTGTCTCTTGGAATGAGTTATCAGTATCTTTGTTTTTACTTACGATTAAGTAATCACCAGCAAATTCAGGTAATACCTCAGTAGATAATGCGTAGTAACCTTCTTTTAATGCTTTTTCTTTTACTTTTTCAGGCATTTTTAATTTCATTTCTTGGTACAGGATTTCTGTTCCACGGCCCCAGTTCTCGCCGTATACATAAAGCTGTTTGTTGAAGTTTTCTACAACAGAAACCGTTGCGTCTTCACCGATTTTTGCTTTAATTTCTTTACCAGCTTCTTGTGCACGTTTCTTGAAGTCATCAACCCAAGTTTTTGCTTCTTTTTCTTTATTTAATAACTTACCGATTTCTAAATGCTGTGTTAAGTAATCAACTTTTCCGTAAGTGTATGTTACAGTAGGCGCGATTTTCTTTAACTTATCGACATTTTTAACATTTGATAAACCGATGATTAAATCTGGATTTAGTTCAGCGATTTTTTCAACATTTTCATCAGATACTTCAGCAACATCTTTAAGTTTGCTATCAAAACGTGGGTTTTGTTTAGACCATGAATCTACCCCAACAAGATTTACACCTAATGACATTACGTTACCAGCGAATGATGATAATACAACAACGCGTTTTGGATTTGCAGGAACTTCTACTTTTTTACCATCTTCAGATTGGTATGTAATTGTTTCTGATTTGCTACCTTTTGCATCGTTCTTTTTGTCTGTAGAGCTATTGCTACAAGCGCTCATAACAAGAACGAAAAGGACTGTTAGTGAAATAAATAACTTTTTCATCGTCTTTCTCCTTTAACATAGATGATATGTGTATACAATAATTTGTTTAACTGCAATCTTTTTGAAATAGTAGTGGTAATGCAAAATAATTTATTAAAAATCTTGAATATGAGATTTTATAATATAGTAATAACCATATTAATGAAAGAAGATGTAATCTCAAATTTGCTAATTATTAACAAAATGATAATGATTATCACTATTGATTCTTTAAATAATATAATTTTATATAGGTGTATTGTCAATAGTAATTTTGATTGTAAATTTTGCGGAAACAGGTTATATTTTATTGAGAATGATAATCAACGATTAATAGCTGAGGAGTGAGCACGAATGAATCGAGAAGAATTGTTTGATGTAACCGTGATAGGCGGAGGACCTGCAGGGCTTTATTCAGCTTTTTATAGTGGACTCAGAGAAATGAGAACGAAAATAATAGAATTTCACCCACATTTAGGTGGAAAAATACATGTGTATCCGGAAAAAATGATTTGGGATGTAGGAGGACTATTGCCAGTTACAGGTGATAAGTTAATTGAACAACTTGTACAGCAAGGGTTAACATTTAAGCCGGAAGTTGTATTAGATACAAAAGTAGAATCGATTATTCGTAATCAAGATGGTACTTTTACATTAAAAACAAGTACTGGCGAAGAACACTTTTCAAAAACAGTTATCGTCGCAACAGGAAGTGGTATATTGAAACCGCAAAAGTTATCTATTGAAGGTGCTGAGCGATTTGAAGTATCGAATTTAAATTATACAGTTAAATCTTTAAAGCGTTTCAAAGGTAAAACAGTTATTATTTCCGGTGGAGGCAATTCTGCTGTTGATTGGGCAAATGAATTGGAACCAATTGCGAAAAAAGTGTATGTAACTTATAGAAAAGAAGAATTATCTGGTCATGAAGCACAAGTAAAACAACTTATGAACAGCTCAGCGGAGTGTTTCTTTAATACATCGATTACAAAATTAATTGCCGGTGATAATCATGAAGCGATCGAATATGTAGAATTAACAAATCATGAAACAGGTGAGGTTTCTCATTTACCTATTGATGAAGTTATTATTAATCATGGATATGAACGCGACATTACATTATTAGAAAATAGTGAGTTAGACGTTGCAATTATAGATAATTATTATATTGCAGGTAATGCAAATAGTGAGTCTTCAGTAGATGGATTATATGCTGCTGGAGATATTTTAAAGCACGAAGGGAAACTACACTTAATTGCAGGTGCATTCCAAGATGCTGGAAATGCTGTGAATAAAGCAAAACAATTTATCCAACCAGATGCAAGTGAGTACGGAATGGTTTCTTCTCATAATGAAGTATTTAAGAAGAGAAATCGCGAACTGATTAAGCAGATGATGAAATAATAAGGAACAAGTATACCCCCACGTATTTCTCTATTCAAGTGAATGAGAGATGTACGTGGGGGTTTTCCTGTTTACTATATTTTCTATCATTATAATGACACCGGTTTCATCAGTTCATATGATATGAACATTTTATTGGTAAAGCATCCTAGAAAACAATTTAGCTATGTTTTGCTTACACAGAACATGGCTAAATTACGCTGTCCCTTTAGCGCGTTTATTAGGAAATGGCATATTTAGTATAGAAGCAATATACTGTTTTCCGTGTTTTCGAGCCAATGATTCTAATATTTGACGGACGCGTTTTGTAAGATGACCTTGTTTTTGGATGGCTTCACAATATGCGTCATAGAAGGCATATTTAGCCCAAAGGAAATCATCTTGTTGGAATAAGAAATGATTTTTGTACCATTCACCAATTGTATGATAACAATTGTTTTCATGTATTGCTGTGCTTTGAGAAAGAAAACGATCAGATAAAGATACATTCAAATGAGAAATTGTGTTTTCTGTTTCAACTTGCAGTGTTTTTTCTAACATTGTAATGATGTGACGAGTAGCCATATGTTAACTCTCCTTTGTGTAAATGGGTAATACCATTCTATATTTAAAAAATTCTTACTATATAATACTATACAATATATGGAATGCATCTACCTGCTTTTTGAACTGCATTTACGAAATCTTTTTTATTTGTTTACAAAAATAAAGTAAAGTAAGATACAGTATAGATGAAAAAATAATAAAGGAATGAACGCATTGTATATAACAATAGAAGAGACTGCGGAGTATTTGAATTTACCAAAATCGTATATTGAAGAGTTAATTCAGCAAAAGAAAATTCGTGCGCTATTCGATGGAGAGCAATATTTAGTAAATAAAGAACAATTCAATACGCATTTAGAACAAATGGAGAAATATAAGCAATTAGTGGAAGAAATATTGAACGAACCAATTCCAGAAGATATGGATGTTAAAGACGAAGATTAAACTATGGGAAATCCCTTATGAAGATATGCAGAAATGTATCTTCATAAGGGATTTTTTGTTTGAAGATATCAAAAACATAAGGAGTTCTTAGCCTTTCTTCAAATTTTGATAGGTAGTAGTCTACCATGTTAAAAGCATATTTTTTTCTAGCTAGGACAAACATAGAGAACGTAACCTGTACAGATACATATACTATCAGTGCAAAAGCTTATAAATTAATGGAAGGGGTTTTCTCGTGAGTTTATTTCATTGTGATTTTTTGAAAGACTTAATTGGATCTTTTGTGAGAGTAAACAGGGGTGGTCCAGAATCTCAAAAAGGAACAATAATATCAGTATGTCAGGACTACTTCGTATTGAAGAATGAAAAAGGTGAGCTTTATTACTATCAACTTAAACATCTAAAAAGTATTACAAAAAATGCGAAAGAATGTGGATCAAGTGATTGTGAGTGGGAAGATTGCGCCTGTGCAGAAGATTTTGAAGCACTACTTGAAAGTTTCAAATATTGCTGGGTGAAAATTAATCGCGGCGGTCCAGAGAAAGTGGAAGGCATTTTGCAAGATGTTTCTTGTGACTTCGTAACATTAATCGTAAAAGAAGAAATTATATTAATTGCAATAAAGCATATTAAAAGTGTTAACTATAATGCTTTAGCATGCGGAGAGAGTGATGAGAGCGACGATAGTAAGGAAAGTAGCGATAATTCAGGTCGTGCTCGTGCACAAAGACAATCAAGTAGAGGAAGATAATAAGAAAGGGGGATACGAAATTGGAGAATGTATTATGCTGTGACCAAATTAAATGTTTAGTTGGTGAGACTGTAAAAGTAAACCTTCGTGGACCAGAAAGTCGAGTTGGTGAGCTCGTATCGTTAGGAAAAGATTATCTAACGTTACAGTTACCTCATGGTGAATTAGTATATTATCAGTTGAAACATGTGAAGAGTCTAGTGAAGAAAGTGAAAGAAAGTAAATGTGGCGATTGCTATAGTTCATGTTTCTGCTCTGATGAGGATACTTTTTTAGATATATTAAAAGACTTGAAGTATAAGTGGGTAAAAATTAATCGTGGCGGTCCAGAGTGTGTGGAAGGTTTATTAAGTGAGGTACACCATGGCTGTATTACACTAGTAAACGGTGATGAAGTTATTTATGTAATTAAGTCTCATATTAAGAGTGTGAGTCAAGTAGTTAAATGTAAAAAGAATGAAGATGAATAATGTTTAATAAATAAGAGGGGCATTATGAGGGAAAGAGAAGAACAATTTCTTATTTCGATAGTATGAAAAGGAATTACTTACTATTAAAACAGAACTTTGCCCTGATTATTTTTTTAGAAATGGAAGACAGATAAGAAGAAATTCGTAGGAAGGAGGATATAGATGAATGAGTTAAACAAAAGTATTGGAGAAAATATATATGTTAAATTAATCGGTGAAAAAAGATTTAAAGGTGTATTAATTGATGTAGGAAATGATATCGTTGTTCTTTACAATGGACAAGACTACGTATATATATCTTTATATCATGTACAATATTATAAGTTTTTAAGATCAAATGATGAAGAAATCTCAAAACCAGATGTGGATTCTGTAATTAAGAGAGAGTCTCCTTCAATTTCTTTGAGGAAAGTATTAAGTACATCTAAAGGGATTTTTACGGAAATTTATGTAGCCGGAAATGCTCCAATACATGGTTATGTTACAAGTGTGATGAACGATTATATTGTTTTTTATAGTCCAGTTTATAAAACTGTATATATATCTTTAAAACACTTGAAATGGTTAATTCCGTATAAAGAAAATCAAGTGCCTTATGCCCTCAATAAAAATGAACTCCCCGTGAATCCGTTAAATATTACGTTAGCTCGAACGTTTGAAGAACAGCTTATTAAAATGGCTGGGAAAATTATGGTGTTCGATTTAGGTGAGGAGTCCAATAAAATTGGAAAAATGGCGAAAATTGATGAAGGTCATATTGAAATATCAAAAGCACGTGATGCGAAAATGTATGTAAATATTCAACATGTAAAATCTGTCCATTGTCCGTAAGCTAGTTGAAAGGGCTGGCTTTTTCTTTTATATGCAGAAGAAAAGGTCGAGCCTATTTGTTTTAGTTTAATTTGGAGATGAGGGGAAAATGAATTGAATATAAGCATAGTATAGTGTGATTTTTTAAAAGGTAACTTTGCACTAACTTATAAACATTGTGTACGAGCTATCTTATTATATATTCAATTTATTTTTTGAGGAGGAGCTGCTCAACTAATTTATTAAAGGGGTTTTGTTTGTGGAGCAGTTTCCGAATTCGTTATCAATTACATTGCTTGGTAGTGCTGGTGGAGCAGCAAAAGCAGTTTTAGCAATTTTAAATCAAGCGATAGCAAATGAAAAAGATCCAATTTATGAAGTATTAAAGAATGCCAAATTTCATTTGGTGGATATAAAACAAAAAGATAGGACTTATTATGATGAGTTGTTTTCGAATCTGAAAGGTCAATTATATTTATATGAAATAAACCTTCAAAATGTAGTGGAATTTAAACAACATTTAAAAGAAAAAAGAACGAGTGTTGTGATTGATGTTTCAGGGGCAGATACAATTAGAGTATTAAGCTGCTGTAATGAACTAGGAATTTGTTATATTAACTCAGCCTTGGAAAATGAGGCAGTAGATCAGGACGATAGCTTAATTGGCTTTCAGCTTACGGAAAGATATACAAGGTTTGAGAAGGAGAAAGAGAAATTTACAAATACAAAAGCGATTATAGGTTCAGGTATGAATCCAGGTGTTGTTCAATGGATGGTTGTTGAGCTTATGAAGGAACGACCAAATGAAAGGCCAAGAGCATGTTATATTGTAGAACATGACACGTCATTTTTGAATGATACAGCACTTATAAAGCCACATACACTTTATGCTTCATGGGCAGTAGAGCGATTTTTAGATGAAGCGATCTGGAGTTATCCGATGTATATGAGCCATCATCGTCCTCTTTACTTTTATGAAGATGTATATGCTTCAGAGTATAAAGTGAAGTTAGGAGAAAAAGAATTCTATGGTTGTTTAATGCCACATGAGGAAGTATTAATTTTAGGGAAAAACTTTAATATGGAAGTTGGTTTTCTTTACCGAATTAATGAGTATACAACAAATATAATTAGACAGAACTTAGATCAAGTAGAAGATTTATGGAACTGGAATCGTAAAGTGTTTAATCCAGCGGAAGAAGAGGTTGCTGGTGAGGACTTGGTCGGTGTGTTACTCGTTTATGAAAATAGTGAGACATATATGTATAATGTGATGAATAGTAGCCAAGTTTTTCGTAAATATAAAACGAATGCAACGTATTTTCAGGTAGGGTGCGGGATTTATGCGGGCTTGTCCAGTTTACTTTTAGATCAATTTGAACAAGGTGCTTATTACGTTGAGGAGTTGTTATTAAATACAGAAAGTAAGTACGGTGAGTATTTAAATTTATATATGAAGGATTTTGTAATAGGGCATAATAATTTTACGGATGGATTGTTACATGACAGGGTAAGATGGATGTAAGTTGTTACCAAAAGGAAGGAGAGATCTCCTTCCTTTCAGTATTATAAGGTTAAATATTGCCCTGAAAGCAATTTCATACTTATACTTTAAGGAGATAACAATGAAAGTTTTTTGTATCGATCAAGGGGAGTTTTTATATGAATAAATACAAGAGCTTGATTTATGAAGAAAGAAGAGCCTTAAAGGTATTTATATTATTATTTTATATTATATTCTTTTTATATGACGCTATATATTATTTTGTATATCCTGCTATGAATATTAGTGGAACAGCGGTAGGTTGGCCAGAAGGTAGTCTTGGGATAGGTGTGCCTATATTTGTAATAGCATTATTTCCTATTTCTATATATCTTCAAAAAAGAGGGTATGTATATTCTGTAAAATATTTATTTTTATTTGGGTACATGTTTATCAATCTTGTGAATAATTTAATGATTTATTTGCGAACGGATAGACCTTTTGAACATGGCAGTATGGTAGAAATGTTATTAATTTTATTTGCCCCAGTTTTCGTGAATAGAAAATACTTTTATTTAGTGTCCTTTAGTGTAATTGGAAAGTACGTATTTTTCACATTGCTATTACAAGATTTAAAAGTGATAATTCCACTTGTTTTATGTGTATTTTATTTCATTATTTCACATTCTTTATTAAAACGATTTCAATCTTATGTAAGAACAGTGGTTGAAATGATGAACAATATGAAAGAGACGGAAAATTTAGCTGTGATTGGGACTATGTCTACAACAATTGCTCATGAAATTCGAAATCCGTTAACAGCGTTAAAAGGGTTTACGCAAATGCAAAAAGAAAGAAATCCAACTGATACGATGAGCTACGACATTATGCTACAAGAAATTGAAAGAGTCAATGGATTTGTTAGTGAATTGATGTTGTTAGGAAAACCAAAGCCAACAAATTATGAAAGGTGTAATATACGAGACATCCTTCTATATGTTGTGCATCTAATGGAAAGTTATGCAACGCAATATAGAGTTAAATGTCATTTACAAGTAGATGGGAATTTACCGGCTATAAACGGTGATGATAAGCAATTAAAACAAGTGTTATTAAATATCATTAAAAATGGAATAGAATCAATGCCAGAGGGTGGAGAAATTCATATCCGTGCATATCAAAAAACGCAAGGACATTTGTGTATTTCTGTTGAAGACCAAGGATTTGGTATAGAGAATGAGAAGTTAGAAAAAATTGGCAAGGCGTTTTACACAACAAAGGAGACTGGTACAGGACTTGGATTAATGATTACATATAAAATTATTAAGGAACATCAAGGGAGTATCACGATCCAAAGTAGTGTAGGAGTAGGAACGAAAGTAGAAATTTTTTTGCCGACCTTTTAATGTATTGGGAGAAAAGATTTTTCAGAAAAGTGTTCTTGTTGTGTAAATATAAACATTTTATAAAATGTTTCAAGAAGGGTTTTTTTTATAAAATACTTCGTTTATAATGGAGGAAAATATCGACATGAGATTGATTGCTCATGTAGCGGTTCAGTAGTGTTATGAAAAGATAAGAAGGGGTGCACACGCATCCTTTTTTCTATGCAGATATTATGAAAGAGGTGGTATGATGGAATTAACATTAAATTCGACTGTATGTTTACACACGATTCAATTTCGAAAAGAGCAAAAGAATTATATTGTAAAAGATACAATTACAGGAGAAAAATATGAAATGCCGCCACTTTGGATTGATGCATTGGCAATGATGCGTGACGGTTTTTTATTGGGGGAAATTGAGGAGAAATTAAAAGAAGAGTATCCATCCGAAGAAGTGAATATGTTAGCATTCACGAGGCAACTGTTAGAACTAGAACTTGTTGAAATGGTAGATGGAGAAGAGATAGCTTGCACAAAGAAGAAAGAGATAGATTGTTTAGCTTGGGTGCGTCCTCGTGTGGAACAATTCTTTCTTAATTTAAATAGAAAATATAGAAGCAAAGACCAGTAGTGGCCTTTGCTTTTTTTATAGGCTATGTTTAAAAAATAACAGCAAATGCTCTTGCGAAAGCACCGTCACTATTTTTAATTTTTAAAGGTGCTGCTGAGAAAAAGAAACGTTTTTCTTCGATAGCATCTAGATTTGTTAAGTTTTCAATTAAGTAAATATCATTCCCTAGTAATATGTGATGAATCGGTGATGTTTCTGTTGTGACTTCATCAGGAGAAATGAAATCTAAACCGATAGATTTTACTTTTAATCGCACTAGTTCTTTAGCTAATTCTTCAGAAAGATAAAATGCTTCCTTCTCATAAGCTTCTGTATTCCATTTTGTGGATAGATTAGAATGAAAAATAACAATATCACCTTCTTTTATGTCAGTATTATGCAATACTGTCTTAGGTAATTTTCGCTCTTGAATATGTGTTACATCTATAAGAACAGCTTCACCTACAAATTGATCCAGCGGTAATTGATCGATGGTCGTTGCGCCTGAAATAAAATGCGCAGGAGCATCACAATGCGTGCCAACATGAACGACAGAATGAAAATCTGTAACTTGATATCCTGATTCTTCAACACTTGTAACAGCTTTTAGTTGTATTTTAGGTGTTCCAGGAAATTGAGACATATTATTTTCAAATGTTTGTGATAAATCAATTACTTTCATTTTACATACCTCCAATATATGTTTTTCAAATAATAAAAAGCTCATCCTTCAGTATCAAGAAAGATGAGCTTTACATGCTAGTTGAGTTTTATCTTCCAAAATGCATTGCATTTTGCAGGAATTAGCACCTATTCAGTTTGTATAAACTGAGGTTGCTGGGCTTCAAAGGGCCGGTCCCTCTGCCTCTCTTGATAAAGAAGTATTCAGTTTTTAAAATCGGAATTTTCCGATAGTTAAATTGTAATTCATTTCCTTTTTGCGTGCAATACAAAATAGGTATTCACCCAAATAAAGCTGCTCGCATATTGTAGCTTATGTAAATAGAATGCTGCGAAGGAGTGAGTGCAGTGACAGGAAATGTATTAAATTATTATGCTGGTGGTAATACAGCTAGGGGATTTCACAATTTATACGAAGAGAATTTAAAAGGATTAGACAGATTATTTATCTTAAAGGGTGGCCCAGGAACGGGAAAATCTTCTTTAATAAAGGCAATAGGTCGTGAATGGATTGAAAAAGGATATGATATTGAATTTTTACATTGTTCTTCTGATAATAAATCGGTTGATGGTGTAATTATCCCAAAATTAAAAGTAGGAATTGTTGATGGGACATCGCCGCATGTTATTGAGCCAAAAATGCCAGGAGTTGTTGAAGAGTATATAAATTTAGGAATTGCTTGGGACTCAGATAAACTAAGAAAGCAGAAGTTAGAAATTGAAAGATTTGTTTCAGAAGCAAGCAAAGCTTTTCAGTCTGCTTACGCACGTTTTAAAGAGGCATTGGTTATACATGATGAGTGGGAGAAGATATATATTGATAATATAGATTTTAATAAAGCAAATGAACTAACCAATCAGCTAATCCAGAAATTATTTGCAGATAAAAGCGGGAGACAATCGCTTGTAAAACATCGTTTTTTAGGAGCTGCTACACCGAAAGGAGCAGTTGATTTTGTTCCTAATTTAACAGAAGGGTTACCACATCGTTATTTTATAAAAGGGCGCCCAGGTTCTGGAAAATCAACGATGCTCAAAAAGTTAGCTAAGGCAGCTGAAGAAAAAGGGTTTGAAGTTGAAGTATATCATTGCGGATTTGACCCGAATAGTCTTGATATGGTTATCGTAAGAGAATTAGGTTTTGCAATTTTTGATAGCACCGCACCACATGAATATTTTCCAAGTCGCGAGGGTGATGAAATTATTGATATGTATGCCCTTATTGTTACGCCAGGGACGGATGAGAAATATGCGAAGGAAATTCGTGATGTTTCCATTCAATATAAAGCAAAAATGAATGAGGCGATGTCTTTCTTAGCGAAAGCAAAATCGATTCGTGATAAATTAGAACGAATTTATATTGCTGCTATGGATTTTTCAATAGTAGATGCATATAAAGAGGAGATTCAAAAAGAGTTTGAACGAATTGCTGCTACTGTAATTGAAAAGCAACAATAGACGTTTCATTAGGCTGTCAGTAATTTCTGACAGTTTTTTTAGTATGTAGTAAAATTAATAGTGTATTGTCGAATTTCCAAGGAAATAATCAAAAAATGGAGATGTTATGAAATGAGAGAGAAAATCGAGTTGGAGTTAGAAAGAATTGAAAAAGAGAATGATGTAAAAATTTTATTTGCGGTGGAATCAGGGAGTCGTGCTTGGGGGTTTCCATCGAAAGATAGCGATTATGATGTTAGGTTCGTTTATATACATCCGGTAGAATGGTATTTATCAATTCATGACAAACGAGATGTAATTGAATATCCAATTAGTGATGATTTAGATATAAGTGGTTGGGATATTAAAAAGGCGTTGCAACTATTCGCGAAGTCGAATCCTGCTTTACTTGAGTGGATTCGATCACCAATTTTTTATTCGAAAAACTCTAATTTTCCAGAACTACTTCAACAGATGAGTGAGAAGAATTTTGATCCAAAAGCAACGATATATCATTATTTACATATGGCTTCGAAAAATTATCGTGAATTTTTGCAAGGTGAGAATGTAAAGCTGAAAAAGTACTTTTATGTATTACGTCCCATTTTAGCTTGTAAGTGGCTAGAAGAGAAAACGACTTTACCTCCTGTAGAATTTGATCGATTAATTACAGAATTATCATTAGAACGTAGCGTATTAGATGAAATTGAAAAGTTGTTAATAAAGAAAAAAGCAGGTACTGAATTAGATGTTGGATTGAAAATTAAGGTGCTAAATCAATTTTTAGAAGAACAAATTCATTACTATCAGCAATATGTAAAAGGAATTGAAAAGGGATCAGGAATCGATATTGAGAGTTTAAATACATTGTTTCGAGATATGTTGTTTGAAGCATATGAAAAAGAGCACAAGTAAGTTTGTGCTCTTTTTATTTTGTAGGAATGAAGAAAACAGATATAGCTGCGATAAGACCTGCAAAGGAGAATAAGTAAAAATTCCATGCTAAGTCATATTGCATTGTCATAATAATACCGACGAGAATTGGGCCAGCAATTGCACCAACTCGGCCAAGCCCCAGTCCCCAGCCTAAGGAGGTAGCTCGGATATGTGATGGGAAGTATTGTGTTACATATGCATTTAATATTTGAGTAATACCGACTGATCCAATACCAGCAAGGCCAATTAAAAGATAAATGATTGTAACAGATGGTTTGATTGTTAATAGTCCGATACATATGGCTGCCATAAGATAAGAGATGCTAATAACAATTTTTGCTCCTATACGATCAGCAATTGCTCCAGCGAATAATGCGCCGATAGCTGCGGTAATATTTAGCATAAGTAGAAATGACAGACTAGACCCAAGAGGATATCCTGCCTGGCGCATCATCTGTGGTAACCAAGTGTTTAAACCATATATTAAAAACATTCCCATTATATAAGTGATCCAAAAAAGTAGCGTTGCTTTTATGTATTCTTTTGAGAATAAAGTAAAAAATCCATTTTTCTTTCGTATAGTAGATGGGTCTTGATGAGTTTTATCTTTTACATGAAATTCAATTTGAAAACGATTAAGAATTTGGTTCACTTCTTCTTGGCGATTACGTGATAATAAAAATTGAATGGACTCGGGTAAATAGCGAATAATGAAAGGAATGAGGAGTAGTGGAATCATTCCGATACCAAACATAATTCTCCATCCGAAATCTTCTAACATAAGCATGGACAAAATAGCACCTAACACGATACCTAAAGGATAGCCAGTAAACATAAGAGCATAAATAAAAGATTGCCTTTTTTTTGGTGAATATTCAACAGTAAGTGCTGAAGCTGTTGGGATAACACCGCCTAATCCGATTCCTCCTATAAATCGAGATAATCCAAATAACTCAGGAGAAGGAGCGATAGCCGCTAAACCCATTGTGATAGAAAAAAGTGCTAAACAGCATATAAGCGTCCATTTACGCCCAATTAGATCTGTAATCGTTCCAACTAGAATAGCTCCAATAAACATCCCCAATAAAGCATAGCTTGCAATTGTACCAGCATGCGCTGGTGATAGCGCCCAGCTTTTGTCTTCTAGGAGCTTTGGTAGAACGGCACCGTAAATACCTAAATCATATCCATCAGCTAAAATGGCTAGCCAACAAATAAAAACAACAAGTTTTGTAATAGAGCTTGGAAAGATAGTTTCTGTAGATTCTAGATGAGGTGGAGCTGAAGGTTGCATAATATTCACCCCTTTTAATTTGTAGATGAATATATTATTTTATTTAATGTTAATATTTTCCTCCTTGTGTCGAATTTTATCTGAAAAGGGTTTATAACAAATAAAGAAGTTCAACAGTAATTTTGTTGAACTTCTTTATTTGTTTACTCATTATCAACTCGTTTTAACGGTTGATCTGCTGGGCCTTCAAGAACGTCTCCCTCAATTGAAAAACGAGAACCATGGCAAGGGCAATCCCAAGTACAATCACCATTATTCCATTCAACTTCACAGCCGAGATGTGTACAAGTTGTATCGACGATATGTAATTTTCCTTCTTTGTCCTTATAAGCACCTGCTCGTTTACCGTTAACATGTACGACAGATCCTTCACCAACTTCGAGATCTTCTGGCTTACGTAATGCGGTTTCAATCTTTCCTGCAATTAAATGTTTCGCAACATCAATGTTTTGGGAGAGGAATGTTTTTATATCTGGATTTGCATGGAAGCGTGATGGTGCATACAGTTCTTTATAGGGACTGTGGACTTTTAGGATGGAGTCCTTCAGTAGGTGAGCAGCAGCAGTTCCAGTTGTCATTCCCCATTTGCGATATCCAGTTGCAACAAATATATTTGGATTTCTTTCGTTAATATGTCCGATATAAGGAAGCTTATCTAGAGTAATTAAATCTTGTGCTGACCATCTATAAGAAACTTCATCTATTCCAAAAGTGGCTTCAGCAAAAGAATAGAGTGCTTCATAATGAAGCATCGTATTTATTCCCTGACCTGTTTTATGACTCTCTCCGCCAATCAAAATTAATTTTTCTCCATTGTTTGTTATATAGCGTAAGGAGCGCTTTGGATCATCAATACTTAAATACATGCCACCTGGATACTCCGTTTTTGCTTTTATTGCAAGAGCGTAGGAGCGTTCTGCGTACATTCGCGTAAAGAAAAAGCTATTCGCATCATAAAAAGGAAAATGTGAACAAGAGACGACATATTCACAAGTGATATGATGGCCCTCTTTTGTAATTATTTGTGAATAATCGCCCTTTTCCACATCCATAGCTGTTGTTTGTTCGTAGACCTTTCCGCCCATCTCCACAAACTTTTCTAAAAGTGTTTTTAAATAAAGAAGGGGATGGAATTGTGCTTGATTTTTCATTACAAGCGCAGATTGTACTGGAATAGGAATCGATAGAGATTGAACATAGTCACAAGGTATATTTAATTTTTGATAAGCTTCATATTCTTTCGATAAATTTCTTAATCCGTTATCAGTAGTTGTATATAAATATGAATCTTCATTTGAGAAATTACAGTCGATTTTATATGTTTGAACAGTTTTATTTATGAATTGTAGAGCCTGATTATTTGATTCATAGTAAAGCCGGGCCTTTTCTACACCGAAATGATTTATTAATTCATCATAAATAAGATCATGTTGTGCTGTTACTTTCGCTGTTGTATGCCCAGTCGTTCCATTTAAAATACGACCAGAATCAATTAAAACAACATCGATGCCTTCTTTTGCAAGTAAATAGGCAGTAGTAATACCTGTAATACCAGCACCGATAATAGCAACTTTCGTCTTTATATTTTCGGATAAACGAGGGAAAGTAGGAAACTGAGTAGATTCAATCCAATAAGATAGCGGCAGTTGTGGAAATGTATCACTTGTCATTGTGGAAACCTCCTGATTTTAGAACAATTTTCCTTTTAATATTTCCATATTATATGAAATTCATGTGTGTTGTTTTAGAAGTAGTCTATTTTTATTAAAAGAGGTTATAAATTATTTTGATATAATTAATTAGGTGGGGCATTATGATGTAGTAAGATTTATATAAAACTAAATTCAAGTGATTCTGTTTGTTGATTACATAGGGAGTTATTGAATGAGATAGAGTCTATGGCGTTTAAGAAAATGTCTATATATAGTGGGTAAATCCTTATGGAATCTATACATTTTCTTTAGTGAAATAAAGTATGATTATAAAAATATAACCACCTTTTATTACTAGGTCATAAAAGGTGTTGACAATATAGAAATTCTATTGTTATGATTCATCATGTGGAAAGGTTGATAGAGAGTAAAAAGAGAAATGTTTTTCATTGATAATAAAAGCGAAAAATAAGTGACGATAGAGTGAGTATATTTTCCTTATAGTAGATGCTTTTTGGATCATCTAGTAAAATCAATCTGGAAGCAAGAATTGATATATGTAAGTTGCGCAAGGCGCGGCATAAGAAAGGAGCAAAAGGATGAAGGAGCTTCATACGTTTGGGTGGTATGCAGCACGTGTATCACCACATTTGCCGAAAAAAGCATTTAAACCAGTGCCTACTCGTTTATTTGGTGGACTGGCTTATTTGCTTGTGGCATTGGCGGGATTAATATCGATTGGTGTATTTGAATTGAATGTGTGGGCGAATCTAGGAATTGCGATTGTTCTTGGATTATGTTTTGCTTCACTAGGATTTTTAGGGCATGAAATTTTACATGGAACTGTTGTAAGAAAGGCATGGCTTCGTGACTTCTTAGGCGCGATTGCATTTATGCCATTATCAACAGGGCCAAAGCTTTGGAGAAAGTGGCATAATGCAACGCATCATGTTCATACACAGCATGAAGAGAATGATCCAGATGCATGGCCGACACTTGAGAAACTTAAGAAGAGTAAGTTTTTGAGTTGGGTATATCGTATGCCTTTACATGTACGTTCATTCTTTAGTTTTCTGTCACTAACAATTCAATTTACATTGCATTCGACTCGAATGTTCTTTCATTTTATAAAAGAGTTCAAGTCATCCAATCAAAAATCTGTATGGCTTCAACTTCTTTTGCCTTGGACAGTTTGGATTAGTTTATTGTTTATTATGGGACCTGGAAAATGGTTATTTGCATATGTCATTCCGTTGTTAATTGCTAACTTTATTGTAATGGCATATATCGCAACAAATCACCGCTTAAATCCAATTGTTCCAGTAAATGATCCGTTAGCAAACTGTTTGTCAGTAACAGTGCCGCGCTGGGTAGACGTTTTACATTTCAATTTCTCATATCATACAGAACATCATCTGTTTCCCGCTATGAGTTCTAAATACTATCCGTTAGTAAAAGAGAAGATTAAAGAAATGTGGCCGGAACGCTATCATGAGATGCCGATGACAAAAGCTTTGGCAGCGCTATGGAATACACCACGTGTGTATTATCAAGGAAGTGAATTAGTGGATCCGCATAGAGAGCATTTCTATGGTTCTTTAGGAAATGGACTAGATCCTCATAATATTTCATATCGTGAGGAACATATAGAAGAAGAAAAGAGTATTAAAAAAGTAAATCAGTAAAAATTAATATATTTTTGCAATGAAAAAGCAAGCCATCTCAGGCTTGCTTTTTCTTATAAAGAAACTTCCTTTTTGTTCCTTTTATGGACTTGGACGGAGTTAGTTTCTTTTCGTTGTAGTCGTTTTTCTAAAAGATTAACAAAATAAGTAAATAGAAGAACAAGTATGAGATAGTATGCACCAACGATTATGTAAGTATCTAATTGTTGGAAATTACCTGCTGCAATTGATAAACCTGAACCCCATAATTCGGACATTCCTACATAAGCAACAAGTGAAGAATCTTTTAATCCGATAATAAATTGGTTTCCTAGAGGAGGAAGAGACAGACGAAATGCTTGTGGTAATATAATTCGTCGCATAGCTAAAGGATAAGGCATGCCTAAAGAGCGAGCTGCTTCTAATTGTCCCCGGTCAACGGATTGAATAGATCCACGGAAAATTTCCGTAATATATGCTCCGTTATGAATTGCTAAAGCGATTGCACCTGCCCAAAAAGGGGTGAAAACAACAACGGATGTAATCCCAAAATAGAGAATGGCAATTTGAACAATTAAAGGTGTACCACGAATAATAGCAATGTAGACATGAGCGATACTATTTAAAACTTTATTGTTAGAGATTCGAAAGAAAGCGAATAATAATCCAATTAATGAACCGAGTACTAGGGAAGTTAATGTTAATTGTAATGTGACAATAGTAGCCTTTAAGAGTGTGGGATAGGAAGAGATAAAAATTTCAAACATGCGTTTCACCTCATATTGTATAGATTTTAGTAGAGAATGAAATGCCCCACATAAAATGAACATTTAATCAGTGGGGCATTGTTTATGAATCTTTTGAATGGCTAACTTACTTCGTTTTTTCCTCTTCACCGAGAATATTACGCCCGAACCATTTTTTACTGATCTTTTCATACGTACCATCTTTAATGATTTCATCTAACGCTTTATTTACTTTCTCAACCATTTCTTTATCATCTTTGCGAATAGCAATTCCCATTTCATCAAGATTTAATGGTTTTCCGGCTTCTTTTATCTTCGATTTTCCTTCTTTTATCATACGTAGACCAACCATTTGATCCGTAATTACTGCGTCAACACGCCCAGGCTCTAAGTCCATAAGAGCAGTAATATCGCTGTCATATTCTGTGATTTGATCTGTATATTTTGCAACAAGATTTTTAAAGGTACTAGCTTTTACAACACCAATTTTCTTACCTTTTAAATCTTCTGGAGAAGAGATAGCGGTATTCTTTTTAGCCACAAAAATTTGGGCGCCAGAGCGATAGTACGGATTTGAGAAACTAACAGCTTTTAAGCGCTCCTCTGTAATTGCCATACTACCCAGTATTACATCATATTTCTTCGCTTGAAGACCTTGAATCAGCGTTTCCCATGGGTTTGTAACGGGCGTAGCCTTCATGTTCATCTTTTTAGCAAGAGCTTCACCGATTTCTACATCAAAGCCGACAAGTTTGCCGTCATTTTCTTTATAGTTAAAAGGTTTGTATAATCCACTCATCGCATAGCGAAATTCTTTTTCACTATTTGATGAAGTAGTAGAGCTTTCTTTGCTACAAGCTCCTAGTATGAAGGATGTACATAGTGTAATGCTCGCAACAATGGTTAATAGTTTTCTTTTCATAAAACCCCTCCTATATATTGATCATACGGATGGTTTTTTAGTATGTTATTGAAATATTTTATTTGGATGATTAGTTGTGCACCGTATGAATGTATTCCTTTTCGTTTGAAACAAAAGTTACATTATAAAACGTTGCGTAAAAATTGTTTTGCCCGTTCATGTGATGGAGCTGAAAAGAATTGTACTGGCGGAGCATCTTCTACAATCTTTCCATCGTCCATAAAGATGACGCGATCAGCTACATCTTTTGCGAAATTCATTTCATGAGTAACAATAACCATTGTCATCCCTTCTTCAGCAAGTTCTTTCATAACTTGCAATACTTCTCCAACAAGTTCAGGGTCTAAAGCTGAGGTAGGCTCATCAAATAGCATAATCTTAGGGCTCATTGCAAGAGCTCGTGCAATGGCAATGCGCTGTTTTTGACCACCTGAAAGAAGATGAGGAGTTACATCCGCTTTATCTTGAAGGCCGACTTTTTGGAGAAGTTGATTTCCAATATCCTGTGCATTTGCTTTCTCTAATTTTTTTACGTGAATAGGTGCTTCTATGATGTTTTCTAGTGAGGTCATATGAGGAAAGAGGTTAAAGTGCTGAAAAACCATACCGACATTTTCACGGACTTTATTTAAATTTGAATGCTTTGGATCAATTCGCTCACCTTGTAAGTGAATTTCGCCTTCATCGTACATTTCTAAAAAGTTAAGACAGCGAAGTAATGTACTTTTACCAGAACCACTGGCACCAATTAAAACAACAACTTCTTTTTCTTTTACTTCTAAATCAATTCCTTTTAACACATCAAGTGAACCGAATGATTTTACTAGATTTCGAACTTGAATCATACAAAACCCCCAGTTAAAAATATATTTTACAAATGTTGCCCTGTATTTCTGTTATTAGTCATAAATTGTCAGAATCCTTTATTTTTTTCGTGCAATTTGATATTCAAAGAAATAATGATTTTTAAAATCTCTATATCCTTCTATAATGAAAATATGGATAATAATATATAGGTAGTATTTATATTGCTTATAAAAAGGGGGAAAGGGAAGATGGAAAAAGAAAGAAAAACATTTTCTTTTGGATTACGTACACAACTTATGCTATTCACTACAGTTTTAGCTTTCATTACATATTCAACAAGTATATTTTTTATTTACGTGATATACGATTATTTTCAAAGTTATGTAAGTCAAACTGTATATAATATTATCGTTATGTTATTAGGGGTAGTATGGTCTGGAATTTTAGCATATGGAGCAGCCGTATTTTTAATTAAACCGCTTCGCAAGTTAGAGGAAGCGGCAAGAAAAGCAGCTGAGGGTGATATTCGTGAAGATGTTCCATTACCGAAGACAGATGATGAAATTAAATCTTTAAGTGTTGCATTTAATATGATGTTAGGAAACTTAAGGGGCATGGTAAAAAATATTGATACAACATTTTCGTATACAAATAATCAAGTACAGCAGATTAGAAAACAAACAGGCGAAGCAACGAGACAAGCGCAAGGTGTATCTGAGACACTTGCAGAGATTTCTTCAGGCGCTGAGCAATCAGCGGCATCAATTCAAGCAATTGTTTCTGCTGTTGATACAACGACTTCTATTGCAAGTGAAGTAGAAGAAAAAGCGAAGCAGTCTGATACATTGTCTTCAGAAATGGTTGAAGCTTTAGGGCATAGTACTCGTGTCTTTACGTCTTTAATTCAAGGTATTCAAACATTGGCAAAAGAAAATGAAGATTCAATGCAAAATGTACAGAAGTTAGAAGAACGAATGAAACAAGTAGAACATATTGTGTCTGTTGTGAGTGCGATTGCTAGCCAAACGAATTTATTAGCACTAAATGCTTCTATTGAGGCAGCTCGTGCAGGAGAGCATGGAAGAGGCTTTGCGGTTGTTGCGGAAGAAGTACGTAAACTTGCTGATGAAAGTGATCATTCTGCAAGAAACATATCGCAGTTATTACGGAATATGCAAGATGAAGTACAACAAGTTGCAATGAAAATGACAGAACAAGTGAAAATAGCTAAAGAAGAGGCGAAACGTGGGGAAGCTACGGAATTAATTTTAAAAGAAATGTCATCAAGTGTTATGGAAGTAGCCGATGCAACTCAGCAAATTAGTAGTTATATGAATGAACAAGTGAGCCACATTCATCAAACAGGAGCACAAACAAAAGCTGTAGCAGCAATTGCTGAAGAAACGTCAGCTGGTTCGCAAGAAGTAGCACGTGTGACGCTACAACAATCTAAAAATATGATAGTAATCGATCAATTATTAAAGGATTTAGAGAAGCAAGCAACTGATTTGAAACAAACAATTGAACGATTTTCAATGTAAAAGGAAGAACAGAATATTGTTCTTCTCTTTTTTATTTAGCTTGATTTAATATTTACAGTTAAACTATGAACGTTTCCGCAACATTCTTTTCTGTCCCTTTCGGATGAAAATTATAGCGAGCTATAATATTAAAAGGGGTGTCTTTTATGAAAAAAGAAAAAAGACAACGGTTAATTAAACAATTTGTAAAGGAGTATGAAATAGATAAGCAAGAAAGATTAGTAGAATTGTTAGCAAAAAAAGATGTATTAGTAACACAAGCTACGGTTTCTCGCGATATTCGTGAGTTAAACTTAACGAAGGTACCTTCTCAAGAAGGATTAATGATATATAAAGTTTTCTCAGAAGAGCATTTACAAACTGATATAAAGTTAAAGAAAAAATTACGAGAAGTTGTTGTAAAAATTGATTGTGTAGATCAATTAATGGTTATTAAAACATTACCTGGTAATGCACATGTTATTGGTGTTTTATTTGATGAATTAGATTGGAAAGAAAAAATAGGATGTATATGTGGAAATGATACATGCCTTATAATTTCACAGTCGAAATCAGATAGGGAGATTATAGAAGAAAGATTAAATTTAATTATTTAGATGCAAAAATCCTGTTTTTAATAAAATTAAAAACAGGATTTTTGCTTAAATACGGAAGTTAAATATTCAATATATATGCGTAATATATGTATTTTTTATTGAGAAAGCAAGATAGTTTGTTATAAAAATACATATTCGTATGATTTTAAAAAAATAACTTGTTTAATATTTCACAATGATAATGTGGATGCTTTCACAAAGATGAAAATACAGAGCATTTATTATGTACTTGTAAGACATCAAACATATTTAAAAGGAGGTACAACAAATGAAACATCCGATACATGTTACTTCAGAAATTGGGGAATTACAAACGGTTTTATTAAAACGACCGGGTAAAGAAGTGGAAAACTTGACGCCAGATTATTTGCAGCAATTATTATTTGACGATATTCCATACTTACCAATTATTCAAAAAGAGCATGATTATTTTGCACAAACGTTACGCAATCGGGGTGTTGAAGTTCTTTATTTAGAAAAACTAGCCGCTGAGGCGTTAGTAGATAAAAAACTTCGAGAAGAATTTGTTGATCGTATTTTAAAAGAAGGACAGGCCGACGTAAATGTTGCACATCAAACTTTAAAAGAATATTTACTTTCCTTTTCAAATGAAGAATTAATTCAAAAAATTATGGGCGGTGTACGGAAAAACGAAATTGAAACAAGTAAGAAGACACATTTATATGAATTAATGGAAGATCACTATCCGTTTTACTTAGATCCAATGCCTAATTTATATTTTACTCGTGATCCAGCAGCTAGCGTGGGCGATGGCTTAACGATAAATAAGATGAGAGAACCAGCGCGTAGACGTGAATCATTATTCATGGAGTACATCATTAAATATCATCCAAGATTTGCAAAACATAATGTACCAATCTGGTTAGATCGTGATTATAAATTTCCGATTGAAGGTGGCGACGAGCTAATTTTAAATGAAGAAACAATTGCGATTGGAGTATCTGCTCGTACTTCAGCTAAAGCAATTGAACGTTTAGCTAAAAATCTCTTTAGCCGACAAAATAAAATTAAGAAAGTGTTAGCAATAGAAATTCCAAAATGTCGAGCATTTATGCATTTAGATACAGTATTTACAATGGTTGATTATGACAAGTTTACAATTCACCCAGCCATTCAAGGGCCAAAAGGGAATATGAATATTTATATTTTAGAAAAAGGATCAGATGAGGAAACTCTTAAAATTACACATCGTACTTCTTTAATGGAAGCATTAAAAGAGGTATTAGGCTTAAGTGAATTAGTTCTTATTCCATGTGGAGGAGGAGATGTAATTGCTTCTGCTCGTGAACAATGGAATGATGGCTCGAACACATTAGCAATTGCGCCAGGTGTAGTTGTTACATATGATCGCAACTATGTATCTAATACGTTATTACGTGAACACGGTATAGAAGTGATTGAGGTGCTAAGTTCGGAATTATCTCGTGGTCGTGGGGGTCCACGTTGCATGAGTATGCCAATTGTTCGTAAAGATATTTAGTATAAATAACGGAGAAAGTAGGGATGAATTATGTTAATGACTAGACCAAATTTAAAAGGAAGAAGCTTTCTAGCAGAAAAAGATTTTACACAAGAAGAATTGTTATATTTTCTAGATTTGGCAGCAGAATTAAAAGAGAAAAAGAAAAATGGTATCCCGCATCATTATTTAGAAGGTAAAAATGTAGCGCTCTTATTTGAAAAAACTTCTACTCGTACGCGTTGTGCATTTACAGTAGCATGTACAGATTTAGGGGCAAATCCTGAATATTTAGGGAAAGGTGATATTCAACTTGGGAAAAAAGAATCTGTAGAGGATACAGCAAAAGTGTTAGGGCGTATGTTTGACGGAATTGAGTTTCGTGGATTTAATCATGAAACTGTAGAATCTTTAGCACAAAATTCTGGTGTGCCAGTTTGGAATGGATTAACAGATATGTGGCATCCAACACAAACACTAGCAGATTTATTAACAATTAGAGAACATATAGGGAAATTGAAAAATGTGAAGCTCGTTTACGTTGGCGATGGGCGAAATAATGTTGCTAATAGCTTACTAGTTGGTGGAGCAATCGTTGGAATGGATGTACGTATTTGTACACCGGAATCTTTATGGCCTGCACAAGAAGTAATTGATTTAGCAAAAAAATATAATGAACAAGTAATGATAACAAGTAATGTGGAAGAAGCTGTTGCGAATGCAGATGTAATTTATACAGATGTATGGGTGTCTATGGGGGAAGAAGAAAAATTTGCTGAACGTGTCGAGTTATTGAAACCTTATCAAGTAAATATGAAAATGATTAAAGCAACAGGGAATGAAAACGTGATTTTCTTACATTGTTTACCTGCATTTCATGATGTTGAAACGATGTATGGCGAAGAAGTTTATGAGAAATATGGGTTGAAAGAAATGGAGGTAACTGACGAAGTATTCCGCAGTAAACATTCAAAAGTATTTGATCAAGCTGAAAATAGAATGCATACAATTAAAGCGGTTATGGCAGCTACTTTAGGAAACATGGAGTAAAGAAGAAAGGGAGTCTTCCTTTCTTCTTTCTCCTCCTTTAGACACTATCATTCACTATTGCTTTTGTATTGTTATTGCAATTAAAGAGAGGTGAGTGGAATGGGTGAAGATAAGAAATTAGGGTTGTTTACACTAACGGCTCTTGTAGTTGGGTCTATGATTGGCGGTGGAGCCTTTAATTTAGCGAGTGATATGGCAAAAGGTGCTGGTGCTGGAGCCATTATTATTGGCTGGGTTATAACAGGAATTGGGATGATCGCACTCGGATTATCTTTTCAAAATCTAACTGTAAAACGGCCAGATTTAGATGGTGGTATTTTTAGCTATGCAAAAGCAGGGTTTGGTAATTTTATGGGGTTTAATAGTGCATGGGGATACTGGCTATCTGCTTGGCTTGGGAATGTAGCTTACGGTACATTATTGTTTTCTTCATTAGGATATTTCTTCCCGATCTTTGAAGGCGGTCAAAATGTAGAATCCATTATTGGTGCAAGCGTATTATTATGGTGTGTTCACATGTTAATTTTACGTGGAGTTCAATCAGCAGCCCTTGTGAATTTAGTAACTACAATCGCAAAATTAGTACCTGTATTTGTATTTATTGTCATAGGAATCTTTGCGTTTCATATTGATACGTTCTTAGATGGATTTTGGGGGCAAACTGGTTCTTTTTCATGGGGAGCAGTTGGCAGCCAAGTTAAAAGTACAATGCTTGTAACTTTATGGGTATTTATTGGGGTAGAAGGGGCTGTTGTTTTATCCAGTCGAGCAAAAAATAGAAGTGATGTAGGGAAAGCAACCGTTATTGGCTTAATTGGTACACTCATCATTTACATTTTAATCACATTATTGTCTCTTGGACTTATGCAGCAAGCAGACATTGCAGGTTTGAAAAATCCGGCTATGGCTTATTTGTTTGAAAGTGTTGTTGGAAAATGGGGTGCTATCTTTATTAATTTAGGTTTAGTCATCTCTGTATTAGGTGCTTGGTTAGGTTGGACTTTGCTCGCTTCTGAAATTCCATATTTAGCGGCTAAAGATGGAGTATTTCCAAAATGGTTCGCAAAAGAAAATAAAAATAAGGCTCCAGTAAATTCATTATGGATAACAAATGGTTTAATACAAATATTCTTGTTAACATTCGTCGTTTCTGATCAGGCGTATAACTTTGCATTCTCTTTAGCATCTTCAGCTATTTTAATCCCATATGCTTTTTCAGCATTTTATCAACTGAAGCATAGCTTAAAGTCTGAAGAAGCAGATCGAAATAAAAATATAATAATTGGCTTGATCGCAAGTATTTATGGCGTGTGGTTAGTTTATGCAGCCGGTTTAGAGTATTTATTATTAACAATGACTTTATATGCGCCAGGTATTTTTATTTTTTACAATGTTCAAAAGCAAAAGAGTTCGAAGCAAATATTTACTCGAGTGGAATTAGCATCATCCGTAGCAATTGGTGCTTTAGCATTCTTTGCGATTTATGGATTAATTACAGGCAGTATTACTTTATAAAGCGCTGTGAAAGCGAAATCAACTGGAGGGCTGGAATATGGCACGAAGAAAAATTGTAGTTGCACTAGGGGGAAATGCGATACAGTCTGGAGAAGCTACTGCGGGAGCGCAGCAAGAAGCGTTGGAAAAAACGGCAGAACAACTTGTGAAAATAATGGAAAATGATGTGGATATAGTAATTGCGCATGGAAATGGCCCACAAGTGGGGAATATTTTATTACAGCAAAAAGCTGCAGAAACGGAAAAGACACCTGCAATGCCATTAGATACTTGTGGGGCAATGAGCCAAGGGATGATTGGATATTGGATGGAAAATGCAATTGAAAAGGCATTGAAAAAACGGAATATAAACAAAGATGTAGCAACGGTTATAACACGTGTTGTTGTGGATAAAAAAGATGAGGCATTTAAAAATCCAACTAAACCAATTGGTCCTTTTTATACAGAAGAAGAGGCCAGAAAATTAATGGATGAAACAAAAGCAGTGTTTAAAGAAGATGCTGGTAGAGGATGGAGACGTGTTGTTCCATCACCGAAGCCTGTAAGTATTCATGAACATAAAGTGATTAATTCTTTGGTCGAAGATGGAAACATAGTGATAGCTGTGGGCGGGGGTGGAATTCCAGTAATTGATTCTGAAGAAGGGTTAAAAGGAACTGAAGCGGTTATCGATAAAGATTTCGCTGCGCAGAAATTAGCAGAATTAGTAGATGCCGATACGCTCGTTATTTTAACTGCAGTTGATTATGTGTATGTAAATTATAATCAACCGAATCAAAAAAAATTAGAGCATGTCACAGTGAATCAATTAGAAGAATATATTGAAGAACAACAATTTGCTGCGGGAAGCATGCTTCCAAAAATCGAAGCTGCTATTAATTTTGTTAATACAAATCCAAAAAGAAAAACGATTATTACGTCTTTAGAAAAAGTATATGAAGCACTAGAAGAAAAAGCCGGTACTATTATTTCAAAACAGAATGTATGCATGTATGTTTAAATTATTATGTACGCTACTTAGTAGTAAAAAAAGAATGAGGTTAATAACTTCATTCTTTTTATTTATTAATATTTTTTGTACTCATTGTTCATAAAGTTTTCATGATGAAATCTGAATATACAAGTTAATTATGATAAAATTCAAATTGAATACGCTTTCTTGATTTTTCGCTCCAACATACAGCAAGAGAGAGGGAATTTTATGAATAGACGGAACGTAGTGAAAGACTTAAAGCAGTTCGAATTATTTGCTCATTTAACAGAAAAAAAATTGAAAGGCTTAACAGAGTTTGTTTATTGGCGAACTTATAAAAAAGGTCAATTTTTATTTTTAGAAGGGGATTCAAGGGAAAGAATTTACTTCATGTTAGATGGTTTTGTAAAGTTAGAGCGGGTTAATCAAAATGGGAACTTATTATACGATGACTATGTAAAGCGGTATTCTATTTTTCCTTATGGTGGTATGTTTACAGACAGAGGATATAACTATACAGCAGAAGCAATGACGGATGTGGAGGTATATTATATTCCAACGGTAATCTTTGAAGATATGGTAAAGTCCAGCAGAACACAATTGATGTACGTTGTTCAGCAATTATCATCTATATTAAAATTGAACGAAAATCGAGTGCAAAATATTACAATTCCTAATGCACAAGATCGTGTTATCCAAACGTTAAATTATTTAATGCAGGATTTAGGAGAACAGAGTGGAGAAAAGATTGTAATTTCATGTCCACTTACAACAATTGAAATATCCAAAATATCTGGAACATCTCGAGAGACAGTTAGCAGCGTATTAAAACAATTAAAAAATGATAGCATTGTTACAATTTTAGATAAAAAAATTACAATACATGATCCAACATATTTTGAAGAAATCTCTATGTGAAAATTGTATATTGATTTTTTAATTCATAGTGTATATTAATAAGGTTCTTTATATATTTATAAGGAACTTTTTTACGTTATCCTCTATAAAAAGATTGTATAGTATGGTAATAATAGCTAAAATCGATAATAAAATACAAAGTGAAGGGGAGAAAGAATGATTCGTATTGAGTATGATCGATTAGTAGCTATTTGTTACAGTATAGGGGTTTTGTTATTATTAAAAATTCCAAATGATAATGAATTAATTGGGGAAAAACTATTCAATGTCTATAAGATTCCGATACATACGTATGTTTATATGGATTATAAAGTCTCAAATATATTGATTGTTTCTTTCATACTACATGTAATTGCATTTATATTATTTTTAAAATGGCTAGGAAAAAAGGAGTCTAGTACATTTAGAAAAGTGAATAAAATAAAAGTAGTAGGTACTAGTATTTTGATTGTAATGATGCCGTTTATTTTAAATACAATCCTCCAGACATTGAATAAAACATGGTATTATGCAGGAAAAACAGGGGTAGAAGCAATAGAATATAAAAAAGAAGATAGCCAGTGTAGAATGGAGAAAAATGGAGAGAATATCCAACCGAAGTGCATTGTTACTTTAAAAAATTATCGTAATCATTCACAAGCATTAAAAGTTGTTTTATATGATAGTGCAAACGAGAATTCAAAAAGCTATCCAGTACCGAAACCAGTCTATTTACAAAAACATGAGACAAAGCAATTTGAATTTCAAGTTCCTGTTTCTTATAATAGAGGTATTGAAAAAGATAAAGTACCAAATATTAAATTACATTCATTGCATGAAAATGATACGAAATACAATTAATCTGTAAGTAAAAGTTTATGAGTAGGAGCAAGAATTTGAAACGATATAGAAAATCAACTTGAATCATCCAACATACTGCGAGGTAACGGTATAGTGGATGATTTTTTTATGTTATCCCCTTTTTTCACGTATGAAAAGGAGGAATACTTTGTTGGAAATGAAAAACATCACAAGGATCATACATAGTTTTTACTTTACGTAATCTGTGAAAGTTAGAGCCATAATAACTAGTTTGCCAATTTTTAATGTCGATATCGGGCCAGTTCACATAGTCACCTAGTGTATAAGGATCTAAGCTTTCTCGTAAACCTTTAACCCAGCGTATATTTCGATTTTCTTCATCATCACATTTCCAAGAGGTAATGTATTCTTGAGCGATAATTGCTTTACGATGAAAATAAGCCGTTTCATTCGGCGAAATATTTTCAACAGCACCTATGAGCGATTGATGCCAAATACTAGCATCTTTATTTGGTGCATGAGAAAGAAAGGATTGCATGATTTGAATGCCTTTAAGGGGAATAGGTTTATAGACATAGGAACCAGAGCGCTTAAAATTTTCAGGGATGTTACCTCCATTAAAAAATTCAACAGCCTTTATATAAGGAACTTCTTCTATAAAGAGAGAGGGGCTACCAGTTTCAAGAAGAGGGGATAATAGGGAATGGAGTTCAGAGGGAGAACCGACAAACTCGCCTTGTGCTTCAATTTTATTTCGTTGCTTGGCGAATAATTCGATCGATGAAGTGAGACGTTCATCTATATAAGGTGCCCAGTTTTGCCACGCTTGAAATGCAGCAATAAAGTCTTCCCATTCCCATGTAATTGAGAAAATTGATACATTTTTTATCGGGTGGACTCGAAAAGTTAAGGAAGTGACAATTCCGAAGCTTCCACCACCGCCACCACGGCATGCCCAAAAAAGGTTAGAGTTTTCTTGTTCATTTGCACGAATGAGTTTTGCACCAAATTTTCCACACGCTTGTACCATTTCCACTTCCATTAATTGATCACATGTTAATCCAAATAAGCGCGAAAGCATACCAATACCACCGCCAAGTGCTAATCCAACAACTCCAACGCTTGCACTTGTACCAGCAGGAATTGTAACACCGTAATTCCAAAGTTCTTTATAAACAGTGCCAAGATTTGCACCAGCCTCAATTGTTGCTGTTAATTTCTCTGTATTAACAGTAATGCGATGCATTTCACTCACATCAATAATAAGTCCTCTATTTAAAAGAGAAAAATTTTCATAGCTATGACGTCCACTTCTTAACCGAAATGGTATATGACGTTCACGTGCCCATTTTAAGGCGTTACAGACATCCTTGTTATTTTGACAAAAAACAATAATACAAGGGAGTTTTGGAATACTTAAATTTAAATTCATTCGGGCTACGTCGTAGTCAGGATCTGTGGGAACAACGATACGACCTGTTAATTTTGTTTGCTTCAATTTATTACTCCTTTCTAAAATAATCAGAGTTTTTTATTAATATATGAAAAATGTCTGTAATACGCGTGGACAAGGAGAGGTGAAGAATGAGATTTACCTTTGTGAGAAATAAATAAAGCATAAGAATAAAGAATCTACATAGAGTTCAATGAAAACAGTTGCAAACTGTTCATATTTTGTTATGATAGTGTTACGAAAACGTTTGCATAAAATTTCCGATGGGATGCAAAAGGAGAGAATGACTATGAATAAGACATGGTGGAAAGAAGCGGTTGCTTATCAAATTTATCCACGAAGCTTTATGGATTCAAATGGTGATGGTATTGGAGATTTACAAGGTATTATTGCAAAACTGGATTATTTAAAAGATTTAGGTATAGATGTAATTTGGATTTGTCCAATGTATAAGTCGCCTAATGATGATAATGGTTATGATATTAGTGATTATCAAGATATTATGGATGAGTTTGGTACAATGGCAGACTTTGATGCTTTACTAGATGAAGTTCATAAGCGTGATATGAAGCTTATTATTGATTTAGTTATTAATCATACGAGTGATGAACATCCATGGTTTATTGAATCACGTTCATCTAAAGATAATCCGAAGCGTGATTGGTATATTTGGCATGATGGTAAAGATGGTGCGGAGCCAAACAACTGGGAAAGTATTTTTAATGGTTCGGCATGGGAATATGATGAAGAAACAGAACAATATTATTTACATTTATTCTCACGTAAACAACCAGATTTAAACTGGGAGAATAAAGAAGTTCGCGAAGTACTATACGATACGGTTAATTGGTGGCTTGATAAAGGTATTGATGGTTTCCGCGTTGATGCGATCAGTCATATTAAAAAAGAAGAAGGCCTCAAGGATATGCCAAATCCAAAAGGGTTAAAATATGTGCCATCTTTTGATAAACATATGAATGTGAAAGGTATTCAACCTTTATTAGAAGAGCTAAAAGAAAATACATTCTCTAAGTACGATATTATGACTGTTGGTGAAGCAAATGGTGTTAAGATTGAAGATGCTGAGCTTTGGGTTGGAGAAGAGCAAGGTAAGTTCAATATGGTATTCCAATTTGAACATTTAAGTTTATGGGATGCAGAGAAGAAGAAAGACCTTGATGTTGTAGGATTGAAAAAAGTATTAACGAAATGGCAAAAAGGATTAGAAAATAAAGGATGGAACGCTTTATATATTGAGAATCACGATAAACCACGTATCGTTTCAACATGGGGAGATGATAAACAATATTGGCGTGAAAGTGCAACAGCTCTAGGGGCGATGTATTTCTTTATGCACGGTACACCTTTTATTTATCAAGGCCAAGAAATTGGTATGACAAATGTTCAGTTACCAAATATTGAAGATTACGATGATGTAGCAATTAAAAATTTATATCGCGAGAAAATTGCAGAGGGCGTACCACATCAAGATATGATGGAGATTATATGGGCTTCTTGCCGCGATAATTCACGTACACCTATGCAGTGGAATGATGAGATGAATGCTGGTTTCACAACAAGTACACCTTGGTTTAGCATGAATCCAAATTACAAAGAAATTAATGTTGAGAAGCAAAAAAATGAAGAAAAGTCTATTTTCAATTTCTATAAGAAAATGATTGCCCTGAAAAAAGAGCACGATGTACTGAACTATGGCACGTACGATTTACTTTTAGAAGACGATCCACAAATTTATGCATATACACGTACGTTACAGGATGAAAAAGTCATTGTAATTAGTAATATCTCAAAAGAGGAAGCTGTGTATAATGAGGGTTCATTTGCACTAGAACGCAAACGTTTGCTTTTAAATAACTATGAAGTTGCGGAACATGAAGAAGTAACAACAATTGCTTTAAAGCCTTATGAAACAAGGGTTTATCGCATTTCATAATAAAAAAGGATGCTCTTTGAGCATCTTTTTTTATGAAAAAAAATAAATTTCTATTGCAAAGTGAAAACGCTTTTATTAAAATAGATTTATGAAAACGGTTGCGTAAAGATAAAAATAAAGTAACATAAGGAATCGTTTTCATAAAGGGAACAGAAATTATAATTTAAATCATTATGTTTTTATAAATAAAGGGGAGGAAGAACAGATGAAAATTACGTCTTTTGATTTTTGGCAAAAGTTCGGGAAAGCGTTATTAGTTGTTGTAGCCGTAATGCCAGCAGCTGGTTTAATGATTTCCATCGGTAAGTTAATTGGTATGTCTGCTGGGGATGTTAACGCAGTTCATACAATCGCTCGCGTAATGGAAGACATCGGTTGGGCAATCATTACAAATCTACACATCTTATTCGCAGTAGCAATTGGGGGATCTTGGGCGAAAGATCGCGCAGGTGGTGCATTTGCAGCGCTATTAGCATTCGTCTTAACAAACCGAATTACAGGAGCTATATTTGGGGTAAACGCTGAAATGTTAGCGGATTCAAAAGCGAAAGTTTCTTCAGTAATAGCGGGAGATTTAATTGTAAAAGATTACTTTACTTCTGTACTTGGTGCACCTGCATTAAACATGGGAGTGTTCGTAGGGATTATCACAGGTTTCTTAGGAGCTACTTTATATAACAGATATTATAACTATGATAGACTGCCGCAGGCATTAGCATTCTTTAATGGAAAACGATTTGTACCATTCGTTGTAATTCTTTGGTCTACAGTTACTGCGATTGTATTATCACTTCTATGGCCATTCATCCAAAGTGGGTTAAATGAATTTGGTCGCTGGATTGCAGCTTCAAAAGATAGTGCACCAGTTGTTGCACCGTTTGTATATGGAACGTTAGAGCGTTTATTATTACCATTTGGTTTACACCATATGTTAACGATTCCGATGAACTATACAGAGCTAGGCGGAACATATACGATGCTAACTGGTTCAAAAGTTGGACAAGTTGTAGCAGGACAAGATCCATTATGGCTTGCATGGATTACAGATTTAAATAATTTATTAGCAAATGGAGATACGAAGGCATATAACGATTTATTAAATAATGTTGTACCAGCTCGTTTCAAAGCTGGACAAGTTATCGGCTCAACAGCAGCGTTAATGGGGATTGCATTTGCGATGTTCCGTAACGTTGATAAAGAAAAGCGTGCAAAATATAAACCAATGTTTTTATCAGCAGCATTAGCAGTATTCTTAACAGGTGTAACAGAACCAATTGAATTCATGTTCATGTTTATTGCTCCAGTATTATATGTTGTATATGCTATTACAACAGGACTTGCATTCGCGCTAGCTGATTTAATTAACTTACGTGTTCATGCATTTGGATTTATTGAGTTAATTACTCGTACGCCAATGATGGTTAACGCAGGTTTAACAAGAGACTTAATCAACTTTGTTATTGTTTCATTAGTGTTCTTCGGTCTTAACTTTACACTATTTAATTTCTTAATTAAAAAATTCAATTTACCAACACCAGGGCGTGCAGGTAACTATATTGATAATGAAGATGAGGCATCAGAAGGAACAGGAAATGTACAAGACGGTTCATTAGCAACAAAAGTTATCGATTTATTAGGTGGAAAAGAAAATATTGCTGACGTAGATGCTTGTATGACGCGCTTACGTGTAACAGTAAAAGATTTAGATGTTGTTGCACCAGAAGCACAGTGGAAACAAAATGGTGCTTTAGGGCTTATTGTAAAAGACAAAGGTGTACAAGCGGTATATGGTCCGAAAGCTGACGTATTAAAGTCAGACATTCAAGATATGTTAGGTGCGTAATAATATGAAATTGCTAACTTTAAACTGTCATTCTTGGCAAGAAGAGAATCAAATAGAAAAGATACAATACCTTGCTAAAGTAATTCAAGAAGAAGAGTACGATGTCATCGCATTGCAAGAAGTAAGTCAGTCCATACAAGCTGAAAATGTATGCGGTAACAAGAAAAAAGATAATTTTGGACTTTTACTATTAGAAGAGTTAAAAGCGCTACATGTAAAAGATTACAATATTACTTGGGATTTCTCTCATATTGGTTATGATGTGTACGAAGAAGGATTAGCAATTATAACGAAGCATAATATTATAAAAGAAGATACGTTCTTCATTTCAGAAAACGAGGATACAACGTATTGGAAAACGCGTAAAATTGTAAGTACAACAATTGCTTATAATGGTAAGGATATAACGTTTTACTCTTGTCATCTCGGTTGGTGGAATGATGAAGAAGAGTCATTCAAAGGTCAAGTCGATCGTTTGATGGAGCGTGTAGATAGCAATAAGCTCGCCTTCCTAATGGGGGATTTTAATAACAATGCTCGATTGAAAGGCGAAGGTTATGAGTATATGATGCAAAAAGGGTTGTATGACACATATGAATTAGCAATAGAGAAGGATGAAGGAACGACTGTCCAAGGTGAGATTGCTGGTTGGGATGAAAATAAACATAATTTGCGAATCGATCTAATATTGTGTAACCAAAGTAAAAAAGTTCATTCTTCAAAAGTTATTTTTAATGGTACAAACAGAAATGTAATTTCAGATCATTTCGGTGTAGAGGTTCAATTGGATATATAATAGAAGAAATCCTCACAGAGAATAAAAGCTGTGAGGATTTTTTTTAGGAATACAAGTATTTCCAAGAGAAAATACTTGTATTTTTTATGACATTTCATATATATTTGTTATTATTGAATGTAAAACCGATTTGGTCATTTTGTATTCATACTTTGACTCACTTCGTTATATAATGAAGTAAGTGAAAGTTAATGGGAAAAAATAGTACGTTTTTGGTTAATACACGATGTAGAAAGTGATATAATTGCAAAATGTATGTATCATTTTCTAAAGAAGGAAAAATATATAATTAGGTGATAACTTCTATGAAACAGATTTGGCGTATTTATAAGACAGATTTACGGAATGTAGCCAAACATTGGGCTGCAATTGTTATTGTTTTAGGATTAATGATTTTACCATCGTTATATGCATGGTTTAACATTAAAGCTTCTTGGGATCCATATGGAAATACAAAAGAGGTTCCCATTGCAGTTTCTAACCAAGATGCAGGTTCTAATTTAAGAGGGAAAGATATTAATATCGGGAAAGAGATTGTAGACTCCCTTAAGAAAAACAACAATCTTGGCTGGAAATTTGTAGATGAAAAACAAGCAATTCACGTAGTTGAGCGTGGAGATTATTATGCAAGTATTACGATTCCAAAAGATTTCTCTGAAAAAATTGCAACTGTTCTGGATGAAAATCCTAAAAAACCAGAACTGGATTACTATGTGAATGAAAAAGTAAACGCGATTGCACCGAAGATTACAGCAAAAGGTGCATCAGGTATTACAGAAGAAATTAGTAAAAACTTTGTAAAAACAGCAAACGGTGAGATTTTTAAAATCTTCAATGACCTTGGAATCGATTTAGAAACAAACTTACCAAGTATCGAAAAAGTAAAAGATCTTGTATTTAAGTTAGAAGCGCAGTTCCCAGAAATGAATACACTTATGGATAAGGCGTTAGATGATGCAACTCGAGCAGAAGATGTTGTGAAAGTGGCGCAAAAAGATTTACCTGTTGTAGAGAGTGTAATAAATGATGGGCAGGAAGCATTGGCGAATTTAGATAAGTTCTTTGCAAGACAAGATCAAACATTAAAAAACGCTCCAGGAACGATAAGAAATGATTTAGTAGCAGCAAAAGGCGTTATGGATAGTGCAGCTGCATTTACTGACTTTTTAATGAATCCAGGTGTAGAACTAAATATTCCTGACTTGTCTGGAATGAATGGATTACCTGAATTCCCAGCGAGACCAGATCTTTCTAAGTTGAATAGTGATGGTTATAAGAGTATAGCGCAAAATATTAATCAAACAGTAAATAATGTTTTAAGTTCATCACGTGCAGGAACAGCTTATGGGAAAAGTGTTTTAAATGGATTGCAAAATGGTCAGTTTGATCCAGAACAAGCAAAGAGAGATTTAAATGCGGTATCAGAACGATTACAAACTGGTACAGATGGTATTTCATATCTTATTAATTTCTTTACTGAACTTCAAAAATCGGCGACTACTGATTTTGGTCAAAGCTTTTTCAAAGGGCGAGTGGATCACTTAACTAATGTTAAAAAAGGTATGGAAAATGCAAATAACGGTATTAAAGATATTGTAAATGTTATTGGCAAAGGACAAGAAGTAAAGAAAGATGTAACAGATGTAGCGAATCAAAAATTAGATGCAGCAAATGGATTAATTGATCAAGCTGAAAAAGATTATAATGAAACGTTTGTAGCAGATTATAAAAAAGCAGTTAGCACAGTCGATCAAGCTAAAGTTGATGCAAATGCAGTATATGATAATGCAAAAGCAGATTACGATAAAGTAAAAAATGGTATTGAGGGTGCAAAAGCAGATTTACAGAAAGCAAAAGAAGATGTACAAAATAGAGGTATTAACGGTTTAGATTCAACGAAAGTAGCTTTAAATAGCTTAAATGGTCAATTCCAATCTGGAATCGGTTTAATTGATGATATGATTCCAGTTCTAGAAAGTACAAATAAGGTTTTAGCGGATGTAAATAGTGATAAAAACCTTAATAATGGAATCGCAAAATTAAACAAAGCGAAAAGTAGTCTGCAAAAAGGTGTAGATGCAACGAATAAGGGGATTACACTTCTTAACAATGGCCAGAAACCTACAAAAGATGTAATTGAAAGTATTAACAACGCTGCGAAGGGCGGATCAGCTCAATTAACAGATGTATTATCGACGTATGATTCAGAAATTGTACCTAATTTCAATACAGCAATAGCTCGTACAAAAGAGATGTCGAAAAATACAACTCAAATTTTAAATGATGCAGACAAAAAGCTTCCAGATGTTAAAAAATTACTAGAAGATTCATCAAAAGGTTTAGTAGATGGTAAAAAGAAATTAGCAGACATTAAAGCTGAAATGCCGGAGACTGAGAAAAAGATTAAAGAATTAGCAGATAAAATTCGTGATTTTGAATCTGAAGAGGATTTAAAAGACATCATACGTTTATTGAAAAATGATGTTGAAAAGCAAAGCGATTACTTTGCGAATCCAGTAAATTTAAAAGAAAATAAATTATTTGCGATGCCGAATTACGGTTCAGCGATGTCACCATTCTATACAGTGCTTGCATTATGGGTAGGCGCATTATTAATGGTTTCATTATTAACGGTAGAAGTACACGAAGAGGGCGCGAATTATAAGAGCCATGAAATTTACTTCGGACGTTTATTAACATTCTTAACGATAGGTCTTTCACAAGCGTTTATCGTATCGATGGGAGATATATTCTTACTCGGTACGTACGTAGTCGATAAGTTCTGGTTTGTGTTATTTAGTTTATTTATTGGTGGAGTCTTCGTTTGTATCGTATACTCACTCGTTTCTATTTTCGGAAACGTTGGGAAATCGATGGCGATCATTTTACTTGTACTACAAGTAGCAGGATCGGGCGGAACATTCCCAATCCAAATGACACCAGCGTTCTTCCAAGCGATTTATCCGTTCTTACCATTCACATACGCAATTAGCGCAATTCGTGAAACAGTTGGCGGAATGCTTTGGGATATCGTAACGCGAGATTTACTTGTGTTAAGTGCTTTCGTAGTAGTTATGATTGTGGCTGCGTTATTACTGAAAACACCAATTAACAAATCAAGTGAAAAATTTGTTGAGAATGCAAAAGGAAGTAAAATCATTCACTAAAATAAAAGGTTCCTACCGATAGAGGTAGGAACTTTTTGTTTAATCAAATTTTAATTTTTTTAATGCTTCCGCAAATGGGTTGTTTAATGGTTCTTCCTCTTTGTTCTGTTGTTTCATATATTTTTGAACGTCGCGCTTATCAGCTTTGTTTCCAGATTCTTTTTTACGTCTTTCTTGGAATGTTGATAATTTCTCACGATAGCCACATTTACATGCGAAAATTTGGCCTGCACCCTCACCACGTAATTCTAGTTTCTTCTTACATTGCGGACAGCGAGCGTTTGTTGTACGAGATACATTTTTACGATGACCACATTCACGATCTTGGCATACGAGCATTTTTCCCTTTTTGCCGTTTACTTCTAGCATTGGTTTACCGCAGTCTGGACAAGACTTCGTTGAAATGTTGTCATGTTTATATTTTTTATCACTCGATTTAATTTCAGAAACAATTTCTTTCGTATAGTTCTTCATTTCCGAAATGAATACTTCTTTCTTTAATTTTCCTTTTGCAATTGCTTCAAGTTTTTGTTCCCACTCACCAGTTAGTGTAGGTGATTTTAATTCTTCTGGTACTAAATCAAGTAATTGACGACCTTTTGATGTAATGTGAATATCTTTACCACGTTTTTCAATTAAGAATGAATTGAATAGCTTGTCGATAATGTCTGCACGTGTCGCTACAGTACCTAATCCACCAGTCGATTTTAACGTATCAGCAAGTTGTTTATTTTGCGTATCCATATATTTTGTAGGATTCTCCATTGCTGAAAGTAAAGTCGCTTCGTTAAATCGTGCAGGTGCTTTTGTTTGACCTGATGTTTGCATAATTAACTTTACAGCTAATGTATCGCCTTTCTCAATGTGAGGTAGAAGTTGCTCTTTTACGTCATCAGTTACATCATCATCTTCAAAGCGATTTTCATATACTTCTTTCCAACCGGCATGTAGAATTGTTTTTCCGCGCGCAATGAACGTTTCATTGCCAACCTTTGTGCGTAACGTTAGTTGCTCATATTCGAATGCCGGGAATAACACAGCTAAGAAACGTTTTACAACTAAATCATAAATTTTGCGTTCTTTATCTGTGAATGCTGAGAAGTTAACGTATCCTTCTGTTGGAATAATCGCATGATGATCGCTTACTTTACTATCATCAACAAATGATTTGTTAGGTTTGATAGGCTTTTGTAATACTTTATGTGCGAAGGGACGGTATTCTCCAACACCACATGCTTTTAGACGTTCTGGAAGTGTTCCAACGATATCAGATGAAATGTAGCGTGAATCTGTACGAGGGTACGTTAGTACTTTATGCTGTTCATACAATTTTTGCATAATATTTAATGTTTCTTTAGCAGAGTAACCGAACTTTTTATTCGCATCACGTTGCAATTCAGTTAAATCGTAAAGACCAGGAGAGAATGACTTCTTCTGTTTCTTATCAATTTCCACAACAGTAGCATTTTGTTTATCTAAACGTTTTACAATACCATCGATTTTTTCTTTATTAAAACTACGGCTATTGCCATTTGCATCTTGCCAAGTAAGTTTGAGCTTCTCCATTGTTTGAGCTTCGATGCCGTAGTAAGTTTGTGCTTTGAAGTTCTTTATTTCATCCTCACGACTAGCAATCATAGCAACAGTAGGGGTTTGTACACGGCCGCAATTTAACTGGGCATTAAAGCGAGTCGTTAAAGCACGAGTTGCATTAAGACCGATATACCAGTCAGCTTCTGAACGCGCAACTGCTGAAGCGTATAAATTGTCATAGGCTTTACCTGGTTTTAAATTTGCAAAACCATCTTTAATTGCTTTATCGGTTACAGAAGAAATCCATAAACGTTTGATTGGTTTATTTAGCTTAACTTTATCGATAATCCAGCGTGCGACTAATTCCCCTTCACGTCCAGCGTCTGTTGCTACAATAATTTCATTTACATCTTTTCTAAGTAGCTGACTTTTTACAGCATTAAATTGTTTACCAGTTTGTTTAATAACCGTTAATTTCAAACGCTCAGGTAGCATCGGTAAATCTTCTAAATTCCACTTTTTATATTTCACATCATAACTTTCTGGATCTGCTAATGTAACGAGATGACCTAAAGCCCAAGTTACAATATATTTACTACCTTCAAGATAGCCGTTTCCTTTTTTATCACACTTCAGTACACGAGCAATATCTCGTGCAACGGAAGGTTTTTCAGCGATTACAACGCTTTTTGACATATTAAAAACATCCTTTCAAATTTCCATAAGTTAAATATAGCATACATCTTCTTGAGATTCAGTTTCGCTCCATATTTCAGCTGTTTTTAATGGAGTTAACAAAATCCCAACTGATTAAAGTTTCACTTTATCAGTTGCCTCTATATCAAATAGAAAAGTAAAGAACTTGTTATTTTACTAGAATAAGAGTAGACTTTGAAGTAGATGAATAAGAAACACATGGGAGTTTGTGGATACAAACTGAGAGTATGGCTACTAGTCCGTCATTGACCATTTGAACCTGTTGGATAATGCCAGCGTAGGGAGAGTGTAAAAGCACATATTCAGGCACTTTGCGTACGCGCAAAGTGTCTTTTTGTGTATCTCCCATCATTATAGTTAGGAGATGAAAAGGATGAATATGAAAGAAATTAGTAAAGTAGTGGATTTGGTGAGAGAATCTAATCCGCTTGTTCATAATATTACAAATGTTGTTGTAACAAATTTTACTGCTAACGGTTTGTTGGCACTTGGGGCATCGCCTGTAATGGCGTATGCAAAAGAAGAAGTGGCAGAAATGGCTAGCATTGCTGGAGCGTTAGTATTAAATATGGGAACACTTCGTCCTGAAGAAGTAGAAGCGATGTTACTTGCCGGTAAATCAGCAAATGTGAACAATGTACCAGTACTGTTTGATCCAGTTGGTGCAGGAGCAACATCGTATCGGACAGAAGTTGCGAGACATATTCCGGCTGAAATTGAATTAGCGAGTATTCGCGGAAATGCAGCTGAAATAGCGAACGTTATTAATGAGAGATGGGAAATTAAAGGGGTAGACGCTGGTACTGGAAATGGCAATGTTGTAAGTATTGCAAGGCAGGCAGCAGATGAACTAAATACAGTTGCGGTCATTACTGGAAAAGAAGATGTTGTTACAGATGGAGAGAGAACTATTGTTATTCGAAATGGTCACCCTATTTTAACGAAAGTTACGGGAACAGGTTGTTTACTAACTTCTGTAATAGGAGCATTTGTAGCAGTGGAAAAAGATTATGTAAAAGCAGCAGTAGCAGCATTAACGTTTTATGGTGTAGCTTCGGAACTGGCAGCTGCTAAGACCGTGGAAAAGGGACCTGGTAGTTTCCAAATTGAATTTTTAAATCAGTTAGCGAATACTACTTCTAGTGATATTGAGAAGTATGGAAAGATTGAGGAGTTAGAGTAAGAGGGAGTGAAAGAAATGGCACGCATTGAAATAGATAAAATGTCTAAGCTATTGCAAGTGTATTTTATTATGGGAAGTAATAACTGCACGAGGGATCCTTTAGCTGTATTGAAAGAAGCGTTAGATGGTGGAGTGACAATTTTTCAGTTTCGCGAGAAGGGGGAAGGTTCTTTAATCGGAGAAGATAGAGTGCGCTTTGCAAAAGAATTGCAGACGCTTTGTAATGAATATAGTGTTCCTTTCATTGTAAATGATGATGTAGAATTAGCCATTGAATTAGATGCAGATGGTGTTCATGTCGGACAAGATGATGAAGGAATTACATCTGTTCGTGAAAAAATGGGAGATAAAATTATCGGCGTATCTGCTCATACAATTGAAGAAGCACGCTTTGCAATCGAAAATGGAGCAGATTATTTAGGCGTTGGACCTATTTTCCCAACGAGTACGAAAAAAGATACGAAAGCGGTTCAAGGAACGAAAGGATTAGCCTATTTTAGAGAACAAGGAATTACAGTGCCAATCGTTGGTATTGGTGGGATTACAATTGAAAATACAGCGGCAGTTATAGAAGCGGGTGCGGACGGTGTTTCAGTTATTTCAGCAATTAGTTTAGCTGAATCTGCGTATGAAAGTACGAGAAAATTAGCTGAAGAAGTAAAGAGAAGTTTGTAGGGAAGGACGTGTAGTATTTTAAGTGCTACATGGAGAAATAGACTGCCCCAAAATTTAAACAAACATTTGATTAAAAAAGCACAAACCTTTTTAAATAAAGGTTTGTGCTTTTTCTTTAAAACATAATTGAAATTAAGAGCATTCCAATTCCGATAGAAGTAAATGTTGCGATTAAGCCAGGAATCATAAAACTATGATTTAATACGTATTTACCGATACCTGTTGTACCAGTACGGTCAAAGTTAATAGCAGCAACGATTGTTCCATAGTTTGGAATGAAGAAATATCCATTTACTGCAGGGAACATAGCAATCAGTAGCGCTGGTGGAATGCCAAGAGATAGTCCAAGTGGCATTAAGGCACGTACTGTTGCAGCTTGGCTGTACAGTAAAATAGATAGAATGAATAGTGCGATGGCAAATAGCCAAGGTGCACTTGTTACTAAATGCTGAATGGATCCTTGAATCATATTTAAGTTTCCGTTAAAGAAAGTATCTCCCATCCAAGCGATACCGAAAATAGCAACAACTGCTGTTGCTCCTGCTTTAAAGACGTTACCAGACACAATGCTTTCTACATTTGGTTTACAGAAAATAATAATAAGAGCCGCGATAGTTAACATAACCATCTCAATTGTGTTCGGCATGGAAAGACGAGCTAACTTCCCATCAACTATCCATCCTGGACGAAGTGCTTCAAATGAACCAAGAAGTACAACAAGGAAGGTTCCTACTAGGAAAAGGATAACTGATAATTTTGCGCCCTTTACACCTACAAATGCTTTTTTCTCTTCAAGCTTAGGAATCATTCCTTCTTTTAATCGTTTTAAGTATTCAGGGTCTTCATTTAATTCTTTTCCCATCTTACTAGCAACGAATGCAGCTATCATACAAGCGATGAAAGTAGAAGGGATACTTACTTTTAAAATATCTAATAAGGTGATTTTATAGTCAGCTAACATTGCTAAAAGAGCAACTGTGGCAGCTGAAATTGGACTAGCTGTAATTGCTTGTTGAGAAGCGATTACGGCAATCGACATTGGGCGTTCCGGTCTAATCCCTGATTCACGAGAGACTTCTGCAATAACAGGAAGTACAGAATAGGCAACGTGACCAGTACCTGCACATAGTGTGAATAAATAAGTAACAATTGGAGCAAAAAAAGTAATACGCTTTGGATTTTTTCGTAATGCCTTTTCAGCTAGATGAACAAGATAGTCCATTCCTCCAGCAGCTTGCAAAGCACCAGCAGCTGTAATTACTGCCAAAATCATAAGCATTACATCGATAGGAGGCGCGGTTGGTTGTAGGTGGAAGACAAAAACGAGTATTGCCATACCAACTCCACCCATTACTCCTAAACCAACTCCGCCTAGGCGTGCACCAATAAAAATACAGAGTAACAAGGTAAGAAATTGTAGCCAAAACATGATAAACTACCTCCGAAATTCATTAGTTAAGATATATTCGAATAGTTTAATTTGAATGAAAATTAAATAAATACCCGAAGAAATCCTTGTTATTTATACATTTTTTATTATATAACACAAAAAAAGTAACATTCACGTACTTTTTGAAATTATTTCGAAAAAGCAATGCATTAAAAATTTGTATTTATATCTCTAAATAAGTAGACATTTTGATTTATATGTTGTAATCTTTGAAAGAGAATAAATTAATTCTCATAGAACTCCCATATCGTTCAACTCGTTCAGCGAGAAAGGCAAACTGATGGAAACATGAGGACGCAAAACTACAGGAGCTAAGGTCGAAAGGCTACGCTAGCCAGTTACCGGACGGATAGGGTTGGTCTTGGCCAATGCTTTTACATTGGCTTTTTTTTATTCTCGAACATATTGAGAAACATTTTCAAACAAAATATCCATATATTTTGTTTTTTTGTTTGTGTTGATTAAGGAAGGTGGATATTAATGAAAAAATATTGGCATAAGTTATCGTTCCTTCAAAAGAACGTCTTATTAACCGTATTAGTTATTTTGACACTTGTTGGAAGTATGGGTGCATTAAGTTTCAATATGTTTCAAAATAGTATGATGTCTTTATTTGAAAGGCAGTCTATTGAAACAGGAGAAATAGTATTGAAAAAACTGGATGTAGAATTAGTTAGAGACATGGCGAAAGATCCTACAGCCGAAAAAGTGAAAAAAGAAAAGTTAACAGAGAAATTAGATGAAGTATCAAAAGAATTGAAAAGCGTTGGACAAACGTATGTTACAGGAGCAAAGCCGAATGAAAAGCGAGAATTACAACTCGTTGGTTTGACTACAGAGTTAACAAATGCGTTTCCTATAAAGCCGGGAGATTATTATGAACAACCCGCTCATTGGATGAAGGCATACGATAAAGTGATTGATACGAAAAAGGCTCAAATGACAGAAGTATATGAAGATGAAATAGGTTCGTGGGTGACAATATTAGAACCAATTACAGATGGAGAAAACAATATTATTGCAATTGTTGCCGCTGACTTAGATGCTTCCATTGTTCCTATTACCAAAGAGAAGTTTATGATACAGGGTTTACTCTTTATCATTATTTCATTAGCAATTGCGACTATTACTCAATTCTTTATCGTGCGTCACTCGCTAGCTCCATTAAAAGATTTACGAGAAGGGTTACGTAAAATTGGTGAAGGTGACTTGAGTATTAAATTAAAAGAAAGACCAGATGATATTGGAATTATTAATGTTTATTTCAATAACACGATTGAAAAGTTTAAAGGGATTATAGATAAAGTAAGGCAAACTGCTGAGCAAGTTTCTTCTTCTTCACAAGAATTGTCGGCGAGTACAGAGGAAAACAGCATGGCAGTTCAAGAGATTGCAAGTTCTATTGAAGGTTTAAGAGTAGGGGCACAGTCTCAAAAAACTTCAGTACAACAATGTTTAGGGATTGTACATGGAATGGAAGATAAGGTAGAAGAGATAACTGGGGCTGCGAAACAAGTTGCGGTTGCTTCTGAAGGTATGGAGCAACATTCAATTGAAGGTAATGAAGTGATTGGACAAATTATTAATCAAATGAGTTTAATTCAAAATGCAGTACAAGATTTATCTTCCATCATTTATTCGTTAGAAACAAGGTCAAAAGAAATTAGTGATATCGTAACTGTAATTACAGGTATTTCAAATCAAACAAATTTATTAGCTTTAAATGCTTCTATTGAGGCTTCACGTGCTGGAGCAGCTGGAAGAGGGTTTGCAGTTGTTGCTGATGAAGTACGAAAATTAGCAGAACAAACTGAAGCGTCTGCAAAAGATATAGCGAAATTAATTGGTGAAACACAAGCTGAGACAGAAGATGCTGTAGTTTCCATGCAAAAAGGTTCAAAAGAAGTAGAAACTGGAATTTCACTTGTTCAAAGTAGTGGAGATTTCTTCGAAAAAATCTCCAAATCAGCGCAATCTGTTACAGATCAAGTAAAAGCTGTTTCGGGTAATTCGAGTGATATTTTACAAAATAGCCAGAATATCGTTCAAGTCGTAAATGAATTATCACATATTGCAAATACTTATGCCAACAGCAGTAGTAATGTTGAAGAAAGCATGAAAGAGCAAGAAATATCAGTACAAGATATTGCAGAATTAGCGACTTCTTTAAGTTGGCTCTCTCAGGAATTACAAGAGCTTATTGGTGAGTTTAAAAGCGAATAAGGAGAAAGTTCAATTCTAATCAAGGGGGATCCCCCCTTGATTATGAATTGAACGAATCTGCCCGTTAATAAGGGATGAAAAAGGTGTGAATTTTCACACCTTTATTATATTTAAGAGAGGAATTTACATAAATATGAAATTAGCAATTTCTTATAATAAGATGGTAAAAGAATTTTTAGGAAAAGTAGAAGGGAGTATTAAAATACCTAAAGATGTGCAAGGAACAGAACTTGGGGTAAAAAGGAAAACGGAACTGTTTCCAAATTTGACTCACATTGTAGATTTAATAGGAGCGACTGCAACGTGGTTATATCATATTTCTAAAGAAAAACATATTGTCGTGCTTTATCATGTAAGAGGAAGTTTATTTCCGATTACTATTGAAGTTTCTAATTTTCTCTCCTATGAAAGTTTGAATTTACAGATTGAAGAGCAACTGGAGCAAATTAAAGAAATGAATGAGGAAGAAATAGAAGAGTTTCAAAACGGTAATACATTATATGAAATGTCACCTATTATTATTGGCGAAACATATTATGAGCTACAAGACACGAATACATTACAATTTGTATTTAGTAAAAATATGCAAAGTGTAGAAATAATATTTAATAGTGTTAATTGGAAAGAGACAACAATTACTCGTTATGCACAACAAATACAAGGTGTTTTAATTAATAAATCAAAAAATAAGAATAATCATATAAATAATTTTAATATTATTACAGAGGCCGAGATGGCACTTTATAGTCAAGTGAATGATACGACAGCAGTATATCCTGAGAAAAGTATCGTCGATATGTTCTATAATACTGTTACTCAATTTCCAAATCGTATAGCTTTATCTTCAAGGGAAGGTACTTTAACTTATGAGGAGCTAAATAAAAAAAGTAATCAAATAGCTCATATGTTAATCAAAAACGGCGTCCAATTAGGAGACTATGTTGGAATATTTATGAAACGTAGCATAGACACAGTAGTAAGTATGGTAGCTATATTAAAAGCTGGTGCAGCGTATGTTCCGATTGATCCAGATTATCCGGAAAGTAGAATACAGTACATTATTCAAGATAGCCAAGCGAAAGTTATATTGATGAAAGAGACGCCTATAACATGTGATGGGGTTCAAACAGTTTCAATGTATGATAGTGAAACTTATGAAGATATAGATGTAAAGTTGTCTATTCATTGTGATGATGTAGCTTATATGATTTATACATCTGGTTCAACAGGGAATCCAAAGGGAACGATGTTAGCACATAGAGGCGTTGTTAATCTGTATACTTGGATGAAAAAGCAATATGAATTGACAGAAGAGGATGTATTTGCCCAATTTCCTTCCTTTAGTTTCGATGCTTCTGTATGGGAGTCATTTGCTTCTTTATTCTGTGGAGGAAACTTATATGTACTATTAGAGGAAGAGCGATTGTCTGTAGAAGCATTTGCAAATGCAATCTATAAAGTGAAAGCAACTTCAATCTTGGCATTAGCAACAATTTTTGTTCGACAAGTAGCAACTTATTTAGCAGAAGAAGATATATATAAGCTAGCTTCCCTAAAAAGAATTGCGATTGGCGGTGAAATGTTGCCTGTAGAGGTTATTAAATTGTGGAGAGAAAGAATGGGTACAAATGTTGAAATTCATAATGTATACGGACCGACAGAATGTACTGTAGTGACGACAACCTATAAAATACCTAGTCAGTTAAATGAGGATGTTGCGAGTATTCCCATTGGTAAACCATGTGCTAATTATCAAGTTATGATTTTGGATGAGAATATGAATCTTTGTCCAATTGGTGTACCTGGTGAATTATATATAGATTCAGTGGGATTAGCAAAAGGGTATTTTAATAAGCCTAATAAAACAATTGAAGCTTTTATTCCGAACCCTTTTAATCCTATAGTTAATATATATAAAACAGGTGATATCGTTAAGTTGCTAGAGGATGGAAATATAGAGTTTTTACATCGGAAAGATGATCAAGTAAAAATTAGAGGACATCGTATTGAACTAGGCGAAATCCAAAGTAAAATTTCTCAAAATCATAATATAAAAGAAAATGCTGTTTTTGCTAAGAAGAGTAAGGAAGGTAGCCAATATTTAATCGCGTTCTATACAACTTTAAATAAAAAAGAAATACCAGAATTAGTTTATCAGTTACAAGAGCAATTACCAGATTATATGGTGCCATCTAAACTAATTTATATTAATGAATTGCCACTTACACCTAATAAAAAGATTGATGTTAAGAAGTTAGCTCAGTTAGAAGAAAAGTATGAACCGGTTCGGCTACAAGAATATGTTGCACCTTCTAATAAAGCAGAAAAACAAATAGCGAACGCCTGGGCGGAAGTATTAGGAATTTCAAAAGTTGGAGTGCATGATGATTTCTTTACAATTGGTGGACATTCATTAAAAGTATTACGAGTCTTAACATTGTTAAAAGAAGATTTCTCACATTTAACAATTCAAGATTTCTTTAAAGAAAGAACGATATATGGATTAGCTCGAATTGAGCGAGAAGTAAAAGTAGAGAAAGAAGAAGTATTTCGTGAATATAAAGTGATTCACGAACCAGATACTATCACGTATGCAAACGTTTTGGAAGAAAACCAGATTTCAAATGTCTTTTTAACAGGAGCTACTGGTTATTTAGGATCATACATATTATATGAATTGTTGAGAGATACATCTGCTACTATTTATTGTTTAGTAAGACCAACTAAAGATGTGCAGCAAAGAATTATAGATACATTAACAGGCTACTTTAATGATATATGTGAAGAATGGTTACAGCGTATACAGGCCGTAGCTGGTGATCTGGGAGAAGAGTATCTTGGGATGAGCGAAGAAGAATTTATGTTCATCAGTTCTAAGATGGATACGATAATTCATTGCGGTGCAGATGTAAGACATTTTGGAGATGTAAAACAATTTGAAAATATAAATGTCCAAGGAACTAGCCGTATGCTAACATTAGCGGAGAAAGGTGCTACATTCCATTTTATTTCTACAATTGGTATCCCGTTAGAATTAGCGGTAGATCAATGGGATACATACATGAAAACTGGTGATTTTAATTACAGTGTAGACTTAGAGAATGTATATTCAAATAGTAAACTACAAGCGGAAAACATTGTTCGTGAAGCAATGAAAAATGGTTTGCGTGGAAATATTTATCGTGCAGGTAATTTAGCATGTCATTCAGAAACAGGTTCGTTCCAACAAAATATTGAAGGAAACGCATTTTATCGTCTTATTAAAACAATGCTATTAATTGGGAAAGCACCAAATGTGAAGTGGAAAGTTGATTTCACACCAATTGATTTTGCTAGTAAATCAATTGTATCGTATTTGCAAGATGCGCAAATTATAGGAGAGACGTTACATATTTGTCATCCACATCAAATTGAGTTTGAACAATTTATACAGATAATTGGAGAGTGTGGATACAATCTTGAAATGGTTCCACTTTCAGAATATGTAAATACCGGACTTGCATTAGCGAAGGGAAATGAAGTAATAGCAGAGTTAATTGCTTCTCAAGTTGCAGGAGATGGAGCGCAGCAATCTGAAATTGTAATGGGTACGCGTAGAACGAATAAATGGATTAAGAAAAAAGAATTGATAGTACCAGCAATTAATAAAGAATTTATTCAGCAGTTATTAGCTCATGGTGAAAAAGTTGGTTATTTTCCAAAAATAATGAAATGATTATGCATGCTTTTGTTTGTTCAATAAAATAAATCATGCTACAATGAAAACGAATTAAGGACCGGGGAGCCAATTGGCTGAGAGGATGTAAGTAAACATCGACCCTCAACCTGATCTGGATAATGCCAGCGTAGGGAGTTACTTAAAGTGATGTAGCATATGTTATTCTGTAATAACTTGCATACAAGGCTTTCCTACGCAGTAGGAAAGCCTTTTCTTATTTTTGAAATTTATTTTTATAAGGGGGATTTTATTATGTCACAACAAGTTACAATGTCATTTTCAGTAGTACCACAAGCAAAAACGAAAGATGTATATTCTGTTGTCGATAAAGCAATTGAAGTTGTGCAACAATCGGGAGTTCGTTATGAAGTAGGGGCCATGGAAACAACTTTGGAAGGAGAATTAGATGTACTTCTTGATGTCGTTAAACGTGCGCAACAAGCTTGCGTCGATGCTGGAGCAGAAGAAGTGATTACTTCTATTAAAATCCATTATCGTCCAAGCACTGGTGTAACGATAGATGAAAAGGTTTGGAAGTACCGTGATGAATATGCAAAACCAGAAGCAATCTAAACTTATTACAACTATTTGGCTTATCCTTCTCATTGCGATATGGGAAGGATCTGTTTCATTATTTAAAATCGAACCGTGGATTTTACCAAAGCCTTCTGCCATTGTTCAAGAATTAATTGGGATGAAAGATTTACTATTACCAAATACGATGCAAACACTGCAGGAAGTTATAATTGGACTATTCTTTGCAATTTTATTGGGGACGAGCATCGCAATTATTATGGACGTTATACCGTTATTTCGTATTTTAATAAATCCATTGCTCGTTATTTCGCAAACAATTCCAATTGTTGTACTTGCACCGCTATTTATTATTTGGTTTGGATATGGGATGTTGCCGAAAGTAATGGTCGTAATACTCGTTTGTTTCTTCCCAATTGCGCTTAGTATTTTAGAAGGTTTTCAAACAGTAGATAAAGACATGCTGAAACTGTTACAAACAATGAAGGCGACAAAATGGCAAGTTTACCAGAAAGTAAAATTTCCAGCAGTGCTTCCATACTTTTTCTCAGGTTTAAAAATTGCAGTTACATATAGCGTAATGGGGGCAATTATCGGAGAATGGCTCGGTGCAAGTGAAGGATTAGGCGTTATGCTTACGAGGGCTACAAAATCCTTTTTGACTGCCCGAGTATTTGGTGTTGCAGCAATCATCGTTATGGTGACATTATGCCTGTATTTTATCGTAGAGTTTATGGCAAGAATAACAGCACCATGGATATATAGAAAGGACGGCAGAAAATGAAAAAAGGTTTGAAAGTTATGTTAGCTGCCTTAGTAGCGGTAGGTGTGGCTGGATGTAATCCGGCGAAGAAAGAAGAAAGTGCAAGTAAAGATCAAAAAGTAAAAGTAGTATTAGATTGGTTTCCAAATACGAATCATACTGGCTTGTATGTAGCGCAAACGAAAGATTATTACAAAAAGCAAGGATTAGATGTAGAAATTATTCAACCAGGTGACAATGTAACAGCAGAGCAAATGATAGCATCAGGAAAAGCAGACTTCGCAATAAGCGCACAAGAAAATGTAACGTTAGCTCGTGTGGAAGGAATTCCTGTTGTATCTGTAGGAGCGATTATTCAGCATAACACTTCAGCGTTTGCATCGCTTAAGAAAGATAATATGACGTCACCGAAAGATTTTGAAGGTAAACGTTACGGCGGCTGGGGAGGACCAGCGGAAGAAGCGACATTAAAGACGATTATGGATAAACATCAAGCTGATTTTAATAAAGTTGAAAAAATCATCTTAGGACAAACAGATTTCTTTAAATCAATCGGTCGTGATGCAGATTTCGAATGGATTTATTACGGTTGGGATGGTATTGAAGCAAAGCGCCAAGGAAAAGAGTTAAATACGATTATGGTGAAGGACTTAGATCCAGCGCTTGATTTCTATAGTCCTGTTATTATTACGAGTGAAAAACATACGAAGCAAGATAAAGACTTTGTGAAAAAGTTTATGAGTGCAACGACAGAAGGTTATAATTTTGCAATTAAGGACCCGAAAGAGGCTGCTGATATTTTAATTAAAGCTGTTCCAGATGTAAATAAAGATTTAGTTCAAGAAAGCCAAAAATGGTTAAGTACGAAGTATCAAGATGATGCTAAAGCATGGGGAGTACAGAAGGAAGAAATTTGGACGAATTACATGAATTTCTTATATGACAACAAAGTTATTAAAAAGAAAATCGATGTAAAAGATGCTTTTACAAATGAATTCCTTCCAAGTGAAAAATGAGCGGATTACAAATAAAAAATATAGTGAAATCTTTTGACGGAAAGAATGTATTAGAGAATATTAGTGCCTCTATACAAGAGGGAGAGTTTGTTTCCTTTGTAGGACCGAGTGGTTGCGGGAAAAGCACATTATTAAACATGATTGCAAATGTTGAAAAACCAACAAGCGGGAACGTAACGTATAACGATAAGCAAGTACAAGAGCAAGATGTTGTTAGTTATATGCCACAACAAGATTTATTACTACCGTGGCGATCAGCTTTGCAAAATATCGTTCTTCCGTTAGAAATTGAAGGAAAGCCGAAAAAACAAAGGCTGACAGAAGGAATGGAAGCATTAAAGCAGTTCCAACTAGATGAATATGCAGACCATTATCCAGATGAATTATCTGGTGGTATGCGTCAAAGAATTAGTTTTCTGCGCACATATTTATGTGAAAAGCCAATTATGCTGCTGGCTGAGCCTTTTGGTAAATTAGATGCATTTACAAAAATGGAAGTACATAGCTGGCTTTTAAACTCTTGGCATCAAGAAAAGCAAACAATCGTTATGGTGACACATGACTTAGATGAGGCAATCTTGCTTTCAGATCGCGTATTTATTTTATCTCAAAGACCAGCGTCAATAGTTGGCGAGGTACAAGTGAAATTACCTAGGCCGAGAACGATGGATATGTTAACATCACTCGAATTAAAAAAGGATAAAGAAGAGATTTTAAGTGTGTTAGCTCCTTATATGAAAAAATAGAAAAAGCTGATGTTTTAATTTTAGACGAACCGACTAATCATTTGGATGTAGAAACTAAGATGGCTTTACAGGAAGCGTTACAACAATACAAAGGAACGGTTTTAATTGTCTCACATGAACCTTCTTTCTATGAATCGTGGATAACAAAAGTATGGAATATAGAAGATTGGAATACTGAACAATATGAATAAAGAAAAGGCATTAGCTTTTAGGAGCTAATGCCTTTTCTTTGTGATTAACATGATTTTCGAGAACTCTTACATGAGAATTGTATGAAGAAGCACTCTTATGGTGCGCTTATAAGCGTGCTTTTTCTTTTGTTATATTTATAATACGAAAGCCTTTCCCTAACAGGTGACTATCTTTCTTTATATATATAGATAGTTCAAAATGGAATGAAAATAATTCCTTTATGTAAAGGATAATATGGATATTATAGGAAGACAATAGAAATTAAAGGAAATTCATGTAAAATTCAAATGAACTTCATATAAACTTCATATTAGAAATTAAATATAATTATAATAGGTTATTATGATATTTTTGATTTTTCGTAAAATTAAAAGTTTGAATTTAGGAGGTATTGCTCAAACCTAAATTCAAACTTTAGTGAATTAATTAATGGATATTACGTCTAGTTTTCGCTAATGACGGTATTTAAAAGTTCGGCAGGATTACCTGTTCCTGCACCGCCAATTGTAATAGATCCACCAGGAGGAATTTCACCATTCCATCCTGCATTCGTAATTACATAATGATTATTTGTTTTACTACTAATTTTAGAATCCCAAACTTGTGTTAAATTACCGCTATAATCAAATTCTAATTTCCAATTTTTAATAGGAGTCGTTCCATTATTTTTGATTATAATCGAGAAGTTATAACCGCTGCCCCAATTCGAAGTGACTGAAAATGTAGCAGTACCATTTCCATCAGGAGGTGTCGTATTAGCTTCATCCGTTTTGACAGTAAGAGCGGTAGGTTGTGATTTATTTCCAGCAGCATCTTTGGCAATTATTGAAAATGTGTATTCCGTATTAGGTTTTAAGTTTTTAATTGTAATGCTATTTGTTGTTGTACTCCATTTCTCTTCTCCAGCAGTAATTTCATATTCCGTAACCCCTACGTTATCAGTAGATGCAGTCCAGTTTAATTGAACTGAGTTTGAATTTTTATTCGTAACTACAATATTTTTAACATTCGTTGGTGGCTCAGTATCTTTTTGACTAATAGGTCCACCAAGTAATTCTTTTACTAGCGTATCAAGTAATTTTGGACCACTACAACTATATTTTGGACTTGTACGGCAATCCCCGCTTAGTTCCCAAAACATTGCTCCACTTAAACCCTTCGTCTTTATATAGTCTGTTTTATATTTCATAGATTCATTGTCATCGTAGCTAATAAATGTGCCTGTAGTCGCATTATATAAGTAAGGTACTTTAGCTGTGTCATTCCAGTAGCGTACAAAACCATTTTTATTAACGTAATTGGCTGCTAAATCACCGTAATCATACACACCTGTGTCACCGGTAGAATAATCATCCCAAGTACCTTTAGAAGCAAGTTTCCCATCGCTACCTGGTTTGCAAGGTTGATATTGTCCGTTATTTTCTTTGCCACAACTTTTCCAGCCACGTCCGTAAAAGGGTACGCCTAATACTAGTTTATCGACTGGAACACCTTCATTTGTATAAACATTTATAGCACCATCTACGTAAAAATTCGTATTTGCTGCTGGGTCATTTGGATCCTTATATAGAGCTGCATTATGATTAGAAGTAGCTTCCCATCCGCCGTGGAAATCATATGTCATAATATTAATCCAATCGAGTATTTGAGAAATTTTCTTTAGCTCTGTATGATCAGCGTAGCGTTGGCTTGCGCCTGAAGCGATTGTTAGTAAATATTGTTTGCCATCTTCAGCACCTGCTTTATTCAAAGCATTTCGGACATCTTGAAGAAGGAGAGTGAAATTTTGTTTATCTTCAGGACGATAACTACCACCAGGAATCGTTTCAACGCCCGGATATTCCCAGTCTAAATCTACGCCATCAAACCCATATGCGCGAAGAAAAGCTACTGTAGATTCAGCAAATACTTTTCTTGTTTTTTCATCAGCGGCCATATCAGAAAAGCGGTTAGACCAAGTCCAGCCACCAACGGAAATAATTGTTTTTAAGTGAGGATATTTAGCTTTTAATCGTTTTAGTTCCCCGAAATTTCCGCAACGGGCATATTTATCGCAATCTTCCCAAGTTGTCCCTGAGCCAGGATACGATTTGGTAACATCAGCCCATGGTTCACCGAGTACGAGAGTACCATTAGGAACCTCTTTATTTTGCAATGGTACACCAGATTCTTTACAGTTCCACGTTTGTTTATTTGGATTATCAGGATGAGTAGAAGGGTTTCCATGTTTTCCATTCCAACAAATATCCGCGAAAGCATAGTTAAGGTGAGTAAGCTTTGATGCATCAATGTCAGCAACTTGATAATTACGTCCGTAAACGCCCCACGAAGGAAAGTACCCAACAATTTTTTGACTTTGCTTTGGTGAATCTGCTAATGCGAGATTTGGAGTAATAAAATTTGTGAGAAAAAGAGGTAAGAAAAGTAGTAGAGATAGTAATAGCAGTGTGAATTTTTGAGACCTCATAGCCATTTCTCCTTTCAAAATAAAAGATATATTTAAAGGCATACGCCAATAAACCAAAATGAATCTAGACGTATGAAACGTCTAGATAAAATGATCAGACATCACGAAGTCTATACAAGGGAGCTGGGGGTGATTAAATCGTAACAAATGTAAGATTTAGTGTAAACGCTTTATTAAGTTGAAAAAGACTTTCTCAATACAAAAAGGCTTGAATACAAACTATATATGAAAACGAAAGATTGGTATGGGAAGAAAAAGCTCATTATAAATAAATTTGAGAAAAAATTGTATGGAGCCAATTATTAAAGACGTAGAAAGATAAGGAAATATCATGTAAAATAATAGTAAAAATATGTAAAGGAGGGAATGGTGTGGATGTGTTTTTGAACATTGCTGAAGAAAAAATTCGACAAGCAATACGGAATGGTGATCTTGATTATCTTCCGGGAAAAGGAAAACCACTACAATTAGAAGATCTTTCAATGGTACCTCCAGAACTTAGAATGAGTTATAAAATTTTAAAAAATGCGGGAATGATTCCACCAGAAATGGAACTACAAAAAGATATATTAAAAATAGAGGATTTAATTGCTTGCTGTTATGATGAAGAAGAGAGAAAGAAATTACGAGAAGAGTTAACAGCAAAAACTCTTCGTTTTCAGCAGGTAATGGAAAAGAGAAAGATTAAAGATAGTTCAGCTTTTCGTATGTATCAAGGCAAATTATTTCGTAAATTACGCTAAGAGGGATAAGATGACTACATTTAAAACGATAGAAGAATTAGCGACCTATATCGAAGAACAACAATTGGTACTTCTGTTTATTAAAACGGAAAATTGTGGTGTTTGTGATGTTATGCTAAGAAAAGTAAATTGCGTATTAGAGAATTATGATTACGTAGAGAAAATAGAAATATTACTACAAGACATGCAAGAGATTGCGGGGCGATATGGAGTATTTACAGGGCCAACAATTTTATTATTTCATAATGGAAAAGAAATTCTTCGTGAATCACGCTTCATTTCACTTGAAAATCTAGAGAGGATCATTCAATTATTCGAGGAATAGGGGAGGCTTTTATATGGGATTTATTATTGTCATACTATTATTTGTTGTAGTTGGAATAATCGTAACAGCAGTTCGATCGAACAAAAAGAAGGTGAACTTGGCGAAACAAAATAACATACATAATTCATCTAACAGCTCATCACCATTATTTTTCTTTGCTGGATCGGATAATGATAGCTCGCATGATGGCGGTTCACATGATTGTGGAGGCTCTTTTGGGGGAGATAGCGGAGGAAGCTGCGGTGGCGGTGGGGATTGATGAAAATGCGCCTTATATAGGCGTATTTCTTTTTAAACAAACGTTTGATTAGTCGGCTTACATATACATAAACACAGTTAAACAAACGTTTGATTAATATTTTTAACATACTAAGGGGAATGGAAATGAAAAGGGAACCGAAAGTGAAAAATAAGGGGAAAGTAGTGTTATTTTTATTAGCTGCGGGAGGCGTATTTCTTGTTAAATTAGCATTTAAATTTGGAACAATACATATGATTCGAACTTGGTTTGAAAGTACGTTTTCTTAAATAAGGAATATAGCCTCTTGCGATAGAGGTTTTTGATTTGTTATTATTAGACTGAACGGTCGGTTTAAAGAGGTGTGAATATGAGAAGAAGCGCAGAAGAGATAAAGAAAGAAATTGCATACAAAGCAGAAAGTCTATTTTCACAGAAGGGCTACGCAGCTACATCTATGGAAGAGATTTGTGAAATTACAGAGCGAAGTAAAGGAAGTATTTATTATCACTTTAAAAGTAAAGAAGAATTATTTTTATTTGTAGTGAAACAGCATACGTATGATTGGCTTGAAAAATGGAATGAAAAAGAGAAGTTGTATAGCACTAGTACTGAAAAACTATATGGTCTCGCGGAATATCATGTAGAGGACATACAGCAACCAATTTCAAATGCCATAGAGGAATTCTCTATGAGTCAAGTTGTAAGTAAAGAGATTTTGGAGGAACTATTAGCTTTAACTAGAGAATCATATGTTATGTTTGAGAAATTAATTGAAGCAGGTATACAGTCTGGAGAGTTCCGTGAAGATAATACTCGTGATCTTATGTATATTGTGAATGGATTATTATCAGGGCTTGGAGTACTTTACTACGAGCTAGATTATAAAGAGTTGAAGCGTATTTATAAAAAGGCAATAGATGTATTGTTAAAAGGAATGGCAGCTGAATAATAGGTCAGTTGCTTTTCTTACAAAATAAATTAGACTGAACGGTCGGTTTGTGAAAGGGGAATGAAAATGAACGCTTTATTTAAAAACCGAGCATTTATGCTCGTTATGGCGTCTGATATTTTACAACAATTTGCAATTTGGATCAGAAATATGGCTCTTTTGTATTTTATAATGGAGCGAACGAATAATGATCCGGTTTCTGTTTCTTTGTTATCAGTTATGGAATATGCACCTATTTTTATTTTCTCGTTTATCGGTGGTGCGCTAGCTGATCGCTGGAATCCGAAAAGAACAATGGTCACTGGAGATGTGTTGAGTGTACTGTCTATTATAGGAATTGTCCTGTTGTTAAAGCTGGATTATTGGCAGGCTATATTTTTTGCAACACTCATTTCCGCGATTGTAGGTCAGTTTTCTCAGCCCTCATCTTCGCGTATATTTAAGCGCTATGTAAAAGAAGAACAGGTAGCAAATGCGATTGCATTTAACCAAACATTACAGTCATTATTTCTAATTTTTGGACCAGTGGTAGGATCACTTGTGTATACACAACTTGGTTTATTTACGTCACTATATAGCTTAATCATTTTATTTTTGTTATCTGCTATCGCCCTTTCATTTTTACCAAAATGGGTTGAAAAAGAGCAAGTGGCGAGAGATTCATTAAAAAATGATATAAAAGAAGGTTGGAAGTATGTTCTTCATACGAAAAATTTACGTATGATTACGATCACTTTCACCATTATAGGCTTAGCTGTTGGATTAACAACTCCATTAGAGGTGTTTCTTGTAATAGAACGCCTTGGAATGGAAAAGGAAGCAGTTCAATATTTAGCTGCAGCTGATGGAATAGGTATGTTAATTGGTGGTATTGTTGCTGCAATTTTCGCTTCAAAAGTGAATCCGAAAAAAATGTTTGTATTCGGTATGGGCATATTAGCAATGTCATTTTTAGTAGAAGGGCTATCTACATCATTTTGGATTACTAGTTTCATGAGGTTTGGAACAGGTATTTGTTTAGCTTGTGTTAATATTGTTGTCGGTACGCTTATGATTCAACTTGTACCAGAAAATATGGTTGGAAGAGTAAATGGGACGATTTTACCACTGTTTATGGGGGCAATGCTAATTGGAACTTCACTAGCTGGAGGATTAAAGGAACTAACTTCACTAGTTACTGTGTTTTGTATAGCAATGGCACTTATTTTATTAGCGATAGGGCCAGTTCTACGTATGCAAATAAAAAAAGAAGATGTTGCTAATAAAGAGGCACTAACAAATTCGTTAGCTTCGAAATAACTATTGTAAGGGAGCAATATTGCTCCCTTTTTCTTTGAGGAACTTTTGACAACTATATGAGCCAATTATATACTGATGTTGTAAAAACGATTTTACAGGTTAGGAGCAATGGTGTGAAAAATCAAATCTATGAATTACGCACTGAAAATAATATTTCACAAGGCGCATTAGCTGATAAATGTAAGGTTTCTAGACAAACGATAAATGCAATTGAGAATAATAAGTATGATCCAAGTTTAGCGTTAGCATTCCGTTTAGCTGAAGTATTAGGAACAACTGTTGATAAATTATTTTTGTACAAGCAGTAGAGTCGTTCATTATAAGTCGCACCTTTAAAAATAAAAAAGATCCTCTTCTTATGAGAAGAGGATCTTTTCTTATAGCGTTTTAGTCTTTGGACTAGGTGGTGTAACGGATGTATTATTTTCTGGAACTCTAGTTAGTAAAAATCCTCCGATAATAAACAGAACAATAATACTAAGAACACCAGCGTTTGTTTTTCCTGTTAATTGGGTTGTAACACCGACTAATACCGGACCCATAATTGCGGCAAACTTGCCAAATATATTATAAAATCCGAAGAATTCATTAGCAGATTCTTTAGGTACTAGTTTTGCAAAGTATGAACGACTTAGTGCTTGAATACCACCTTGAGATGTAGCAACTAACATTGCTAAAATCCAAAAATCAAGTGTCGTTTTTAAAAAATAAGCATATGTGCAAATAATGATATAAATAATGATACCGACATATAACATTTTTTTACCAGTAAATGTTTCAGATAATTTTCCGTATAGTAAAGCAAATGGACAAGCGACAATTTGTGTTACAAATAATATAATTAATAGATTCGTTGCACTAATACCGAGATCGGTTCCGTAAGCGGTAGACATAGTAATAATTGTGTCGACTCCGTCAATATAGAAAAAGTAAGCGATTAGAAACATAAATACAGTTTTATATTCTTTAATATTTTTAAAAGTATCAGCAAGACGTTTGAAGCTCATTCTAATAGGTCTTGGATGACGCTCAATATAGTGTGTTTGCTCTACGTTTTTTAGCATTGGAATTGTAAATAATCCCCACCAAAGAGCTGTTATTGCAAAGGAAATTTGACTAGCAATGCCGACCGATAAGGGAATAGTTCCTTTTTGGGAAAGAATAATAAGAGCGATACAACCGATAAAAGGAATTGTACTCCCGATATAACCTAATGCAAATCCTCTTGTAGAAATTCGGTCCATTCTATCTTCAGAAGTGACGTCTACTAAAAATGCATCATAGAAAATATTTGCTCCAGCAAAGCCGATTAAGGCGAGCATATAGCACCCTAGCAATAAGTACCACTGAGAGGTTGGAACGACTGCTAACATACTTGTAAATACGATACCGAGTCCAAAGAAGAATGTGAAAAAACGTTTTTTAAATCCTTTATAATCAGCAACTGTGCCAAGAATAGGAGCAAGTATAGAAATTAAAAGTGTTGCGAATGAGTTTGCATATCCCCAATATGCTGTTGAAGTTGCCCCAGATAGTCCAGCTTCTTTTGCAGCTGCTTTAAAGTAAATTGGAAATAATGCAGTTGTAATGACGAGCGAGTATACAGAGTTCGCCCAATCGTATAATATCCAGCTTTTTTCTTGTCTGGACATTTTTTTCATATAATGTTCCCCCTTAAATTTGTTTTACTAACAGTGTACAAAAATAAAAATTATAAAAAGAGAAACAGTGATGAATTTTACATAACTTTTACATATATACACTGTTCTTTACAATTGGAGTAAATCCTCTACAATTGCTCCGTCTGTTTCACCTAAGTGTAAACCGAGTAGTCTAGCGATAGTTGGACCTTCATCAATAAGTCTCATATACGGGACGGTAACGCCACTTTTTATTCCTTTCCCAGCAGCGATAAAAATTGTTTCATAGTTAGGTTTTGTTGGAGAGTATCCATGCGTACCAAATGTATATTTTTTACTAAGCGTAACATCTTTTTCGGTAATTTCTTTTATAAAATCTCCTGTATAGTTTTCAGTGAAATAATACCCTTCTCGTGCTTCTAACATGAATAAACAATTACCGTCTGCACCGCAGTCTTTCGCAGCTTCATCATGAAGTATAAATTCAATTCCGTTTTGTTTATTTTGAAGTAGCTCTTCAAGGAGTAGTTGTACCTCCCGAATTGTATCCGTATCATTTTTGTCCTTTACATATACATAGGCAGAGCCGTCGCAACTTTGGCAATAGGCTTTCCAGTCTACTAATTTTCTTTTTTTATTAAGGGATATAAGTCCTCTTTGATGGAATAGCACATTTAATTGTATGGATTTGTTTTCACTTAAAGCGCTATGATCACCAAGGGCAATAATTGTACTTTCTTCGTATAAGTCACTTTCTTTTAGTGCTTGAATAATTTTCCCTAGACGTTCGTCGTGTCTCTGGATAGCAGCTATTGTTTCGTTAGATTCAAAGCCGTGATAGTGTCTTTGTGTGTCTAGATCGGTGAAATGTACGAACATGATATTAGGCTTTTTCGTCTGGATTGTATGCACAGCAGAGGCGAGGACGAAATCATCCAGCTCTGGTTGTGATAAACCATTTCTTATATGGCCGAAACGACGATTTAAATCTAATTGGTATAGTGGGCTACCGCTAAATAAGGAAACTAACACTTGATTTTGCCAAGGTCTATTTGGAAAAATTTCTGGTAAATTGTAATCGATGTTCGCTCTTCCAGTAACAGGCCATAGAAGGGCAGCTGTCGTTAAATTTGCTTTGCGCGCTTCATCATACAATGTTGTTCCTTTTATTGATTTTCGGTACCAATGCCAATCAGGTGATTCACGCCCTGGTTGAAGTAACGTATTGCTAACAACACCGTGCTTGTTAGGGTAATTACCGGTTACGATTGTTGAGTGGCTTGGATATGTTACAGAAGGATAAATTGGTTCTACTTTTTCGACAACCGTGCCCTTTTTTATTAGAGATTGGAAATGAGGTAGTTTTTGTAGTATAGGAAAATCTAAAGCTGATAAACAGTCGAATGATAAAATAATGACATGGTTTGTTAATGCTTTATCCATAAAGTTACCTCCTGATTATATAAAACCTATTCTTATATATTACTATTAATACCTAGTAATAAAAATATATTTTTATGTGAAAATTTATTATTTATTTTCAGAAAAATTAAACATATAATTAAGTATAAGGGAATCTATGGAAGGAGGAAACACTATGGATTGGTTAGATGGATTTGGTATCTTTTACATCATTGGCGGAATCACGATTATCCTTGTATTTGCTATTTCATATTTACTAAAGAAACGGTTTCCAGACAAACAGTTCGATATTATATTTGCACTTAGTTTAATACTTCTTTGCTTAGCGTCCTTTCCCGTTACAATGATTGTTATTGGTGGGTGGGAAGGAATGGGATATGGATTTATTGGTTTCTTCGTCCTACTTGGTACACTTATCGGTATGATTGCACATCAACTTGTGAAAATTACGCGGAAAAGCTACGTATAAAACTGCAAAAAATGAAAAGAATATATAAAAATAAGAAAATTAGCTATTGTTTTAAAAAAGAATTTGTATTATGATAATCAACAAATTTATTTCGTTATAACGATGAAAAAGGACTAGTACATGTTCAACCTTTTTAGCAGAGAGAGAATCCGTCAGGCTGAAAGATTCTTAAAAAGGCAATATGGAACCTGCCTTTGAGTTCTGCATATGCAGCGGGAATTTCCCGTTATCAAAAAGAGAGCATGCGCAATTTTTGTGCATGAATCAGGGTGGTAACGCCGACAAAGCTCGGTCCCTATTTAGGGACGCGGGCTTTTTTGTATTTTCTAGAAGGAGGAAGACTGACTATGGCAAAAGAACAAGTGCAAGCCATTACGAAGATGGAAGAGGACTTTGCGCAGTGGTATACCGATATTGTAAAAAAAGCCGAACTTGTTGATTATTCAAGTGTAAAAGGATGCATGATTTTACGTCCGTATGGTTATGCCTTATGGGAGAATATGCAGAAGGTGATGGATGAGAAGTTAAAAGAAACTGGCCATGAAAATGTATATATGCCAATGTTTATCCCAGAGAGTTTATTGCAAAAAGAGAAGGATCATGTTGAAGGATTTGCTCCTGAAGTAGCATGGGTTACGCATGGTGGAGATGAAAAGTTAGCGGAAAGACTTTGTGTACGTCCTACATCTGAAACTTTATTCTGTGAGCACTTTTCAAAAATTGTGCAATCCTATAATGATTTGCCAAAGTTATATAATCAGTGGTGTTCAGTAGTTCGTTGGGAGAAGACAACTAGGCCGTTCCTTCGTACGACTGAATTTTTATGGCAAGAGGGTCATACAATCCATGAAACGGCAGAAGAATCGCAGGCTGAAACATTAAATATTTTAAACTTATATGCTTCTTTCTGTGAGGATTATTTAGCAATACCAGTTATTAAAGGACAAAAAACAGAAAAAGAGAAGTTTGCTGGAGCAAAGGCAACTTATACAATTGAAAGTTTAATGCATGATGGAAAAGCACTTCAAACAGGAACCTCTCATAACTTTGGGACGAATTTCTCAGAAGCATTTGATATTAAGTTTTTAGATCGTAACGGTAAGTGGCAATATGTGCACCAAACATCTTGGGGTGTATCAACAAGAATGATAGGCGGGCTAATAATGGTTCATAGTGATAATAATGGACTTGTACTGCCACCAAAAGTCGCTCCAGTGCAAGTTGTTATTGTACCAATTGCTCAGCATAAAGAAGGAGTTTTAGCAAAAGCAACAGAGTTACAAGCACATATTCAAAAGGTTGCACGAGTAAAAATAGATGCTAGTAATAAAACACCAGGCTGGAAATTTAATGAGTATGAAATGAAGGGGATCCCAATTCGATTAGAAGTTGGCCCTAAAGATATTGAAAAGAATCAAGTTGTACTTGTAAGAAGAGATACGAAGGAAAAAGAGTTTGTACCAATGGATCAATTAGAAGAACGTATTCCAGCATTACTTGAAGAAATTCATATTGCTTTATTTAATAAAGCAAAAGCATTTCGCGATGAGAATACGTATGTTGCGACAAATTTCGAAGAGATGAAAAAAATAGCTGATGAAAAGCAAGGCTTTATTAAGGCAATGTGGTGCGGGGAATTAGCTTGTGAAGAAAAACTAAAAGAAGAATTTGGCGTATCTTCACGTTGTATGCCTTTTGAGCAAGAGCATTTAGCTGAAGAATGTATTTGTTGTGGTAAAGAAGCTAAACAAATGGTGTATTGGGGAAAAGCGTATTAATACTTTTTCTGATAGGTGATAAAAGGACTTTGGGCTGCATAATAAAATGTAATCCAAAGTCCTTTTTAGTTTTATACAGTATTTCATGTACTTTTTAGATGGAAGGATGTTGTTCTTATTTTACGTTTTTACGACGAATAAACAGTAACATACCAATTAGGAATGTTGAAAGCCCCATTAAAATAGATATAGGGTAATGCGTTGCAGTATTAGGTAATTTATCACCTTGTTTTTTCGTATTATCTTTTACATTACCCCCTTGAGAACCGGTGCCCTCCTGAGAATTGCTATCGCCTTTAACACGATTGCCACCTTGAGAGCCATTACCCCCTTGAGAACTGCTATCACCTTTAACACGATTGCCGCCTTGAGAGCCATTGCCGCCAGAACCGTTACCACCAGAACCGTTACCACCAGAACCGTTACCGCCAGAACCATTGCCACCAGAACCGTTACCGCCAGAACCATTGCCACCAGAACCGTTACCGCCAGAACCATTGCCACTAGAGCCATTGCCGCCAGAATCGTTACCGCCAGAACCATTGCCACCAGAGCCATTGCCGCCAGAACCGTTACCGCCAGAACCGTTGTCACCAGAGCCATTGCCGCCAGAGCCGTTGCCACCAGAACCATTGCCACCGGAACCGCTGCCGTCAGAGCCACTACCACCAGAACCGTTACCGCCGGAACCGTTGTCACCAGAACCGTTACCGCCGGAACCGTTGTCACCAGAACCGTTACCGCCGGAACCGTTGTCACCAGAACCGTTACCGCCGGAACCGTTGTCACCAGAACCGTTACCGCCGGAACCGTTGTCACCAGAACCGTTACCGCCGGAACCGTTGTCACCAGAACCGTTACCGCCGGAACCATTGCCACCAGAGCCACTGCCACCAGAACCGTTACCGCCGGAACCATTGCCACCAGAACCATTGTCACCAGAACCAGTATCGTCCTGAGAACCGTTATTTCCTGGAGGTATATTATTATCCTTTGAGTTTCCTTCTGCAAAATGATCGCTATTTTGTACAATGGCGTTTGTTAATGGTTGGAAATTTTCAGTTGTAGTATTACCGATATTTAAACCGCTAAAAAAAGATAAAGAGAGTGTTGATGCTAAAATGAAGATTTTCGTCATGGTTTTCCTCCTAAGAAATTAATGTTCCATCTAAAATACATCCCTTTGTAATATTTCTTAGGAAAAAGAGTTTTATGCAAAAAAAACTATATATAGAAAAAGGTGGTGTATTTGTCAAAGCAGAAAAGAGTTAATGTAGATTTCCTACAAATAGTAGAGGGGGAGAATTTACATTCATAACGGTAGAGGAAGTGGCAGCAGATGAAAGAGTATATAGCGTTTGATATTGGCGGTACGCAAATTAAGTATGGTATTGTTTCAGAAATAGGGAGAGTATTAAAGCGTCAAACAGTTGCAACAGAAATTCATTTAGGCGGAGAACAAATTATTCAAAAACTTATATATGTATCCAAAAAAATAATGAATGAACATACTATTACCGGAATCGGTATTAGCACTGCGGGAATTGTTGATATTAATAAAGGAATTGTGACGGGAGGTGCGGATCATATTCCGGGATATAGTACTATTCCTATTATTGATAGATTGCAAGAGATATTAAAAGTTCCAGTATCGATTGACAATGATGTGAATTGTGCAGCGTTTGGAGAAAAGTGGAATGGTAGTGGAAGAGAGAAAGATAACTTTATTATGCTCACCCTTGGAACAGGGATTGGGGGAGCAATTTTTATAGATGGAAAATTGTACCGAGGACATTCATTTAGTGCTGGTGAATGGGGGAATATGTTAATAGAAGAAAAAACGTTTGAAGAGGTTGCTTCGATTTCAGGATTAATTCGACTTGTAAGCAAATATAAAGGCAAAGGCAAGTGGAATGGGAAAAGAATTTTCGAGTTGTATGATAAAGGAGATCGGGAAGTTGCTCAAGCAGTTGGGATTTTCTTTAAACATTTGGCAATCGGAATTAGTAATCTTGCTTATATTTTTAATCCAGAAACGATTATTATTGGTGGAGGAATTACCGATAGAGGAAATGAGTTTTTAAAAGAAGTAAAAGAAGAGGTCAGTAAATACTTAAATCAAGAGATTTATAATAATTGTGAGATTGAACTTGCGCAAAACGGTAATTGTGCAGGAATGATTGGTGCTATTTACCACTTCTTACATCATCATAAGTAAATTATATGAATGTTTTCATATAACTGAGAATTTATCCTTTTTATCGCTAGGTAAATAATGCTACAATATAAGAGAAGAATACAATATTTTCCGATTCGGAAAATGCTTTGTAGAAAGGGAGAAACTTCATGCCTATTATTTTAGAAAAAGGTCAAAAGATCGATTTAACGAAAGGACAACCAAAAGTAGCAAAACTACAGGTTGGCTTAGGCTGGGATCCAATTGGGCAATCAGGTGGATTTCTGTCTTCATTATTTGGAAGTAAACCAAATGTAGATTGTGATGCATCTGTTGTTATGTTAGAAGGAAATCGTTTTTTAAACAAAAATGATTTAGTTTACTTCGGAAATAAACTTTCTACTTGTGGTAGTATTATTCATTCAGGAGATAATTTAACAGGTGAAGGCGCTGGTGATGACGAAACAATTTTCGTAGAATTACATAAAGTTCCAAGCCGTATTAATCGTTTAGTATTCGTTGTAAATATTTATGACTGTGTAAATCGTCGTCAAGATTTCGGGATGATTCGTAATGCATATATTCGTATTCAAAACCCGCAAACTGGTGAAGAATTAGCACGCTATAATTTATCGGATAATTATGCTGGCAAAACAACTCTAATTGCAGGTGAAATGTATCGTCACGGAAGTGAATGGAAGTTTTCAGCAGTTGGAGAAGGCACGCAAGATAAAAACTTAAGTGAGATTGTATCACGTTATCAATAAAATAACCGAGGAGGAATTGTATATGGCATCAATTTCATTGAAAAAGGGACAAAAGGTAGACTTAACAAAAACGAATCCAGGTCTTTCGAAAGTTCTTGTAGGACTTGGTTGGGACACGAATCGTTATGACGGACAAAACGATTTCGACTTAGATGTTAGTATTTTCTTAGTAGGCGCGAATGGTAAAGTTTCAGGAGCTGAAGATTTCGTTTTCTATAATAATCCAAAAGGTGCGAATGGTGCTGTAGAGCATTTAGGAGATAACCGCACTGGTGAAGGTGAAGGCGATGACGAAGCGATTAAAGTAGATTTGAAAAATGTTCCTGCTCACATCGAACGTATTTGTTTCACAATTACAATTTATGATGGAGAAGGCCGTAGCCAAAACTTCGGACAAGTTTCTAATTCTTTCGTACGTATTCTTGATGAAGAAAAGAATGCAGAATTAATTCGTTACGATTTAGGAGAAGATTTCTCTATTGAAACAGCCGTAGTAGTAGGTGAATTATATCGTCATGCAGGTGATTGGAAATTCAATGCAATCGGAAGTGGATTCCAAGGTGGATTAGCGTCTCTATGTAATAACTTTGGTTTAGATGTAGAGTAATAGATTTGATTTATATATCCATCGGTGAAATGTATGTTTACTGATGGATATATTTTTAAAGATAAAAATATAGAGGTGAATATAGATGGTTATTCAATTACAAAAAGGCCAGAAAATCGATTTAGGTAAGACAAGCCCTGGTTTAACAAAAGCAGTAATTGGTCTTGGATGGGATATTAAATCTTATGACGGCGGAGCCGATTTCGATTTAGATGCATCTGCCTTTTTATTAGATGCAAACGGAAAATGTACGAAGGAAACTGATTTTATCTTCTATAATAATTTACAGTCTCCTTGTGGATCTGTTTTACATACAGGAGATAACCGTACAGGTGAAGGTGAAGGTGACGATGAGCAACTTGTTGTGGATTTGAAGAAAGTTCCAGCAGATGTGCACAGAATTGCTATTACAGTTACGATTTATGATGCAGAAGGCCGTAGTCAAAATTTTGGGCAAGTAGGAAATGCGTTTGTTCGTTTAGCGAATGAAGAAACGAGTGAAGAAGTTCTTCGTTTTGATTTAGGGGAAGATTTCTCCATCGAAACAGCAGTTGTCTTTTGTGAATTATACCGTCATAATGGACAGTGGAAGTTTAATGCAGTAGGAAGTGGATTCCAAGGTGGTTTAGGTGCGCTTGTAAGAGCGTATGGCTTGGATGCATAGAAAGGAAACGATATTCGTTTCCTTTTTTTGACCTTTCTATAAATCTAGCAAAGAATAGGGGATAAAGGTAAGATGAGTATTTTGCAAGGAATCCTTGATACGTATGCTCAGTTTTTCGACTTGGACATGTGGATTAAAGTGTTGCAGGATCCAGTATCTTGGGGATTAATTGGTACACTTGTTGTACTTGAAGGATTATTATCTGCTGATAACGCACTTGTGTTAGCGGTAATGGTAAAACATCTTCCGGAAGAAAAACGTAAAAAAGCATTATTCTATGGACTTATTGGAGCTTATGTGTTCCGCTTTATTGCGATTGGAATCGGAATGTTCTTAATTAAATTATGGTGGGTAAAACTTCTTGGTGCACTTTACCTTGCTTGGTTATCAGTAAAATACTTTATTGATAAGCGTAAAGGTGCAAGTGAAGAAGACGAAGCTCACGGTATGAATCAAAATAGTATTCTCTTTAGAATGTTTGGTGTCTTCTGGGGAACAGTTGCGATGGTTGAATTAATGGATATCGCATTCTCTGTAGATAGCGTACTTGCTGCATTTGGTGTATCTAATGAAGTTTGGATTTTACTATTAGGCGGAATGCTAGGTATTTTAATGATGCGTGGTATTGCTGGTGTATTCTTAAAATTGTTAGAGCGTATTCCAGAGCTTGAAACGACAGCATACATTTTAATCTTAATTATTGCAGCAAAAATGTTACTGTCTTTAATCGAGATTGAGATTAGTCATACACTATTCTTTATTATTTTAGTTGTAGCATTTGGAGCAACATTTATACTTCACTACATGAAGAATTCTGGACAAGCTAGAGAAGAAGTTGCAGCTACTAAAGAAGACAATAAATAATTGAAATGGGTTTGCTCGTTTTGCGAGCGCCCATTTTTTATAACCAAAAATAGTTTATAATAGAAGAAGGACTTAGAAAAAACGTAAATGTTTTTGGAGGTGAACTGTTGTGTTTTCACGTTTTACACTTCAACCATATGCATTAAAAGACGAATCAGATTTAAAGCAATTTGAAACGCTTTTAGAAAAACGCCCACAATATGAGCTGACAGAGAATGAGATGAAATTTAGTTATATAGCATGTCGAATCCTTGGCGTTCCTAATGATGTAGATGAATATTTTAATGAACTGTTTGATTATAGTGAAGCGAAAGGAATCGAAGTTTTACACGAACAAAATTTAAACAAAGTGATTGATTCGGAAAAGCTTCGTCATATTCAAGAAGTGTTCGGATTACATCAAGAAGCACCAAATGGTCTGACAGTAAATAGGCTAGTTGCACACTTATCTGGGAAACAACTTTTACCGAAAGTAGACAATCCTGATTTACAGCATTACATACATACGACGTTTATTTCACTATTGAAATTATATGAGAAGCAACATAATCAGTCGTTAAAGACAGAAGGCTTCCGTCGTTTCTTAATCGACATAATTAAACTAAGCGAAAATTACGTAGCGAAGTGGTTCTCTACGATTAATTATAAGAAACAAATGCCGCGTATCATTTGGTACGGTGATGCACAGGAAAGCCGTATATATTTCTTATACTTTCTTATTATGCTCGGTTGTGATGTGCTTTATTATCACCCAGAAGGAAAAGATGGATTTGAAAATATTGATGAAGAGGGAAGAACTTTTGTTGTATCTCATTCAAGTCGCATTTCGCTTGAACCATTCCCTGATCGTCGCCGTGAGCGTGTTGCAACAGTAGCGTATCAAGCTTCGAAAGAAATTGAACAAGTACTTCACCACGATAATTCACTGCTGTACAAGCCGTGGCAATTCCGTTCCTATACACCTGTAGCACGTACGTTAAAAACGACATATGATGAACTCTTTTTAATTACGAAAGAAAAGGCATTTGTACGCCCAACATTCTTTGTTGAAAATAAACATATTTATATTCCTTCTTTATTTGCGAAAATATCAGGCGTTTCAAAGAATGATAAAGAATATTTTCAACGATTAAAGGCTGTTACATCATTTGATAACAGTTTACTAATTAATACATTCCCATTTACGAAAGAGCAAAAAGCAAACTTCCAATATCATTATCGAGATGCATTGGACCGAGCTGGAAAATTGCATCCTGATCTAATTATGAATAGCCATTGGTGGCCGCATAAGCGTTTACCGGAAGGTTTACAGCATGGGATTGCAGAGGCGATTATCCATACGTGCGAAAGTGAAATGTGCAAACCAATTGCGAAAGAGACGAAACAAGATGTAGCGCTATATGTTTTCGCACAACTTTCTCAAATACCACCGAATATTTTAGAACAGCTTGAGAAATTTGATTATTCACAAGATGTACCGAAAATTGTTATATTTAATAATGAGAAGAGCGGAGAATTAACTCGTTCTGACGCTGTTTTATTACTATTTTTGAATCAAATTGGAGTAGATGTATTCCATTTCAATCCAACGGGAAGAAACGATATTGAACCGTATATTGAAGCGGGGGCATTTGATTCACATTGGCTTGAAGAGGTTAATTTCGATCTTGAGTTTCATGGTTCATCAGCCTATAAAAATTTATCAAAAACAATAAAAGGACTATTTCGTCCATTTTTATAAGGAAAGGGAGAATACCATATGAATAACCCAGTCGTACTAGATCCGAAAACAGAATTAAATGAACAAACAGCACAAGATGTTCGCTTACAACTTAGACAAGATGCGGATGTACAACGTATTTATAATGCGGTAGATATTAAAGATCAATTAGAATTAATTGAACTTGGAAAAGAACCTTCTATGGAAATTTCACGTTTTGCTGATCAAATTTTACATACAATGTCATTATCAAAGATAGAAGATTCTGGTGAATTATTAAAACAGCTTGGTAAAATTATGGACCGATTTGATAGTAAAGACTTTGCGGAAGAAAAAAGTGGTTTCTTCTCACGTATGTTCAAAAAAGCGGATAAAATGATAGAACAAATCTTTAGTAAATATCAAACGATGGGCCGCGAAATTGATAAAGTTTATGTGGAAATTACGAAGTACCAAGATGAGATGAAAAAATCAATTGGTACGTTAGATGGCTTGTATGAGCAAAACTTAAAATATTATTTAGACTTAGAGAAGTACGTAGTAGCAGGAGAAATGTTATTAGAGCGTTTAAATACAGAGTTAGTTCCGATGTATGAAGAGCGTGTACGTAATAATGATCAATTAGCAGGTATTGAATTAGAGTCGCTTAAAAACTCTGTTGAAATTTTAGAACAGCGTATTGACGATTTAGAAAAAGCACGTATGGTTGCGTTACTTACAGCACCACAAATTCGTATGATTCAACGTGGTAATAATAAATTAATTGGTAAAATCAATACAGCATTTATTACAACGATTCCTATCTTTAAAAATGGTATCATTCAAGCGGTAAATGCCAAGCGCCAAAAGCTTGTTGCAGATTCTATGGCTGAACTGGATCGCCGTACAAATGAATTACTTAAGAAAAATGCACAAAATATCGCAACGCAAAGTGTAGAAGTAGCGAGATTATCAGGTTCTTCTAGTATTAAGATGGAAACACTTGAGGAAACTTGGAACATTATTTCAAGAGGTATGCAAGAAACACAACAAATTGAAGAACAAAATAAACGTGAGCGTGAAGAAAGCCGCAAGCGTATGGCTACATTAACAGAGAATATCAAAAAAGAATTACAAGGATAAAGTGAAACTTTAATCAGTGGGGTTTTGTTCATCACCACCGATTATTAGCCTTCACCAATTGGACACTTATGGGCAGTTAATCCATCACCTAACTTCTTTGCTCAAACTGAATTTTGAGGTGGGAGTTTTACTGCACGGAAAATAGCAGGATAAATGAAAAGGCAATGAGGAATATTCCTCATTGCCTTTTAGTTTTTCTTCACTAATTTAATGATTTCATTCACAACAAGCGGAATGATACTTAATAAGAGAACAAATCCCCAATCTCGCATCGTTAATGCATGTACACCGAATATATTTGCAAGGGGCGGGATGGAGATGATACAAACTTGCATAAGAACACCGATAAGGAGGGAGAAGACTAAATATTTATTTGTAAAGATCCCAATTGAAAAAATCGATTTCGTTCTTGAACGCAAGTTAAATGAATGAACGAGCTGAGAAAAACTAAGAACGACAAATGCCATCGTTTGAGCGTGTAATAGAGCATCGTCATCAATTCGCTCTGGGAAAAGAGGAAATAAATTTGTATCTCCAGTATAGAATTTTGCTCCGGCGATAAAAGCTATTAGCGTTAAAAGTCCAATGATAACTCCATTGAAAATCAGGAAAGGAACGCTGCCGCTAAATAAGCTTTCTTTTGCATGTCGTGGTTTTTCCTTCATCACATCTGGGTCTTCAGGATCAACCCCAAGTGATAATGCAGGCAGTGTATCTGTAATTAAATTCACCCACAAAATGTGAATAGGTCGTAGTGGTGTTGCCCAGCCGAGTAAAATGGCTAAAAATAAAGCGATAATTTCTCCGAAGTTACAAGAGAGTAGGAAGAGAATTGATTTTTTTATGTTGCGATAAATATTTCTACCTTCTTCAACGGCTTTCACGATAGATGAGAAATTATCATCTGTTAACACGACATCTGCTGCCCCTTTTGCAACGTCTGTTCCTGTAATGCCCATCGCTACGCCAACATCAGCTTGCTTTAAAGATGGTGCATCATTGACACCGTCACCAGTCATAGAAACGATATTTCCTTTCGCGCGTAATGCCTTTACAATTTTCACTTTATGCTCAGGAGAGACTCTAGCGAATACATTTAAATGATTAATTTTGCTAGCTAGTTCTGTATCAGAAACGTTATCTAATTCAGTTCCAATCATAATTTCCGATATTTCTTCAGCAATGCCAAGTTCTTTGGCAATTGCAAAGGCGGTATCTTTATGGTCACCAGTAATCATAACTGTGCGAATACCGGCTTTTTTACATTCTTTAATTGAATCTTTCACTTCAGTTCGTGGTGGATCAATCATACCGACAAGACCAATAAAGATAAGATTTTCTTCAAGATGATTTATATCCACATCGTTTGAATCGTATTGTTTAAATGCGAATGAAAGTACTCTTAAAGCTTCTTGAGACATTGATCCGGCAGCTTCTAATATTTGATTTTTATCAGAATCAGTTAAAATCTCGATTTTGCCGTTTTTAAAAATATGGGTACATCGAGGTAAGAGCTTATCAATAGCGCCTTTCGTCATGCTATAGTAACTTTCATTGTACATATGTACGGTTGACATCATTTTACGATCTGAATCAAAAGGTACTTCGTTAACACGTTCATGTATTTTTTCTAAATGATCTTTTTGCATGTTAAAAGTGGTTCCAGCAACGAGAAGTGCAATTTCAGTCGGGTCTCCCGTTTGTGATTCGTTATTGTAAGACGCATCATTACATAGCACCATATTTTCTAACAATAGACGTTGCGCATCATTATTTACATTTAAACTTTCTAAGCGATCATATGTGTTATCACTATAAAAGTGAGTAACGGTCATTTTATTTTGCGTTAACGTACCTGTTTTATCTGAACAAATAATTGTGACAGAACCGAGGGCTTCAACAGCTGGTAGTTTCCGAATGATAACGTTTTGTTTAATCATACGTTGCACACCAATTGCAAGAACGATGGAAACGATAGCTGGCAAGCCTTCTGGAATAGCTGCGACAGCTAAACTAATAGCAGTCATAAACATTTCTAACGTATCCCGGCCTTGTAAAAAACCGATGAGAAACATAACGATACAAATAGCTACAGCAACAAAGCCTAAATATTTTCCGACTTGTGCTAAGCTTTTTTGAAGTGGTGTCATATCATCGTCTGCTTCATGTAAAAGGGTAGCAATCTTACCAATTTGTGAGTTCATTCCAGTTTCAACAGCAACACCGACGCCTCTTCCATATGTGACAAGAGTAGACATAAAGGCCATGTTTTTTTGATCGCCGAGTGGTACTTGCTCATCACTTCGCATAGAAGGGTGGTAGATTGCATCTTTATCAACAGGGACAGATTCACCAGTTAGAGCAGATTCTTCAACTTTTAAATTTGCGGTTTCAATAAGGCGTAAATCGCATGGGATATATCGTCCGGCGTCGAGCATAACGATATCCCCTGGAACGACGTGCTCAGATGGAATTTCTTTTAGTTCACCATTTCTCTTGACGATAGCTTTAGGTGTTGCCATCTTTTTCAATGCCTCTAAAGCTTGTTCTGCTTTCGATTCTTGGACAACACCGATAACAGCATTTAAAACTACAACAAGCGCGATAATACTGGCATCCGCCCATTCACCTACAAAGGCAGAAATAAGGGCAGCAATAATAAGGACATATACGAGGACGTCATTAATTTGGGCGAAAATACGCTGCCATAAAGTGCGTTTTTGTTTTGTAGCTAATTCATTAGAACCGTATTGCTTTAAACGTTCACTTACAATCTCATCTGTTAAACCGTTTTGTTCGTTTGTTTCTAGGTCAATCAATGTTTGATCTTTCGTCTTACTGTACCAATTGCTCATAAGTAAGCACCTCCAGTAAAAACAGTTAGCAATGGTAGTGTTGCTATTATTTGTGAGTAGTATGTATGGAGAAAAAATCTAAGGTGAGGTTCTACTTCTATTGTACAATATTTTACAGTTGGTTGAGGGAAAGAGAAGAGTTGTCATGAATTTGTTGGAAATAAAAAAGAGCCTCATAATAAGAGAGGCTTTTTTACTTTTTAATTAATGTACCTAATTCTTCTGTAATAGCTTGCATTTCACTAATGCTGAATGTTTCACGTTTCATAACATGATCATAAATGTCACGTAAATCTTCGTACATTTCTTCGTTAAAACTAGCAGCTCTCATCGCTCCAGCATTAACCATACGTAATTTTTCTTTAATAGCTTCGACCATGTATTCAACGTTTTCTTCTGACTTTACGGATAAATCCACCGAAGTGTCCCCCTTTAAAATAACATAAGGCTATCTTAACATTTTTTATCATTTTCGTTAATGAATCTTTTCAATCCCATTAAATTAGTAGGGATTTCCTTTATATTTAATAATTGGTTGTTTATACTATAAGTATATATTAAGAAATGCACCAAGAAGGGAAGAAACAAAAATATGGTTCAAGTATTGTTTGTTTGTCTTGGGAACATTTGCCGTTCTCCGATGGCAGAAGCGATTTTTCGAAATCTTGTCGTAAAAGAGGGACTTGAAGAGAAAATTGTCATTGATTCTGCAGGAACTGGAGATTGGCACGTTGGCCATCCGCCACATAAAGGAACACAAAAAATTTTAAAAGAAAATGCAGTCACTTTTGAAGGAATTAAAGCAAGGCAAGTAGAAAAAGAAGACTTAACAAAGTTTGATTATATTATTGCCATGGACAACAAGAATATAGCAAATTTAAAAAGTTTAGGTAAAACTGGAGGCTATATTGGTAGGCTGTCCGACTTTGTTCCAGACGGTGGCTGGACAGACGTTCCTGACCCTTACTATACAGGGAATTTCCAAGAAGTATATGACCTTGTAACAGAAGGGTGTGCAAAGCTATTAGCTTTCATTCGAAATGAACAAGGAATATGAGGAAGCTTAGAAAGAAATACTTTCTAACATAAGAAATGAAAGGGTGAAGGAATATGGCAAAGAAAAATAATATTGCTCGAAACATTGCGATTGGTGTAGCTGCAGGTGTAGCTGTATCCATGTTAAAGAAAGAAAACCGCGAAAAAGTAAAAAATACAGCAGAAAAAGCAAAAACAAAGATGATTGAAATTGGTGAAAATGCAAAGATCAAAGAAAAAGTGCAAACTGTTACAGATAAAGGACGCGAACTTGCTGATTTCAATGTGGTAAAAGCGAAAGTAGCAGAAATTAAAAAATTAACGCCATCTGTTGTAGAGACGTTAAAAGAAACGAAAGAAATTTTTAGTAAGAAAAAAGTTGAACCAGAAGAAAAGCCAGAAACGATTGAAATTCAAGCTGTATCTCCAAAGGTAGATGAGTTGAAAGTAGAAGAAGAGCCAATAGTTGCTGAAGATGGTGGTATGAAAGAAGCGCGTGAATTATTTATGAAAGACTCAAATGCAGTGGAAAAAAAAACTGAAGCGTACATTGAGTTAAAGCAAGATAAAGAAGAGAAGAAAAGCGTTTAAACATATATGAGAAAAATTTTAGAAAAGGTGAGAAGAAATCGTACTTATTCGTTTGGTAAAGATTTATATGACCGGACGATGCGCGATGATGTAGCGGGCTTGGCAGCACAGCTCGCTTATTTCTTCTTGCTTGCAATTTTTCCTGGGCTCGTTTTCTTAATTACGCTTCTTGGATTTATTCCCATTCAAACAGAGGATGTGCTTAGTTTATTAGAGGTTTATGTACCAGATGATGCAATGAACTTAATTGAGGTAAATGTAGATAAAGTTGTAAACCAGCAAAATGGTGGTTTATTATCATTTGGTTTATTATCCATGTTATGGTTTGCCTCAAATGGTGTTAATGCGGTTATGAATGCTTTTAACCGCGCTTATGACGTAAAGGAAACACGTTCTTTTATTACAACAAGAGCGTTATCAATTGTGTTTACATTAGCTATTATTTTTATGATTGTCTTTGCGTTAATTGTTCCGGTATTCGGACAAGTTATTGGAGCAGCAGTGTTTAAAGCACTCGGTTTATCAGATAGTTTTTCTTTCGTATGGAGCATTACACGATTAGTAGCGAGTTTCTTCGTACTATTTGCTTTGTTTAGTTTCTTATATACATTTGCACCAGATCGAAAGTTAAAAAGAAGAGAAGTTATTTCAGGGGCGTTATTTGCTACTGTAGGATGGATTGTGGTGTCTTACTCATTTGCTTATTATGTAGATAAGTTTGCGAATTACGCCAATACATATGGTGGTCTCGGTGGTATCATTATTTTAATGTTATGGTTTTATTTAACTGGATGGGTAATTTTACTTGGCGGTGAAATTAATGGTTTACTCCACCATTATAGAACCGGTGACAATAATTCCCGTAATGAATAATGAGTTCTTGTTCCATAATAAAAAGGAACAGGGGGGATATTTCATGAGTAATAATAAAAAGAACCATAATAATAAAAGTAATAATAAACAAAAGAGCAGTTCGCATCCAAAGCATAAAACGAGTAGCAGTGCGAACGGTCATAATAGCTATCACTAAAAAAAACGGGTCCTCTATGAGGGACCCGTTTTATTTGCTTCCTTTTAGTAATCGTAAGCCATTCAAAATGACAAGAATCGTACTTCCTTCATGACCAATAACACCGAATGGAAGAGCTAAAAATTGCAAGAAGTTTGAACAAATTAGCATGGCAATAACGGCTAGCGAAAAGATTACGTTTTGCTTCACAATACGGTTCATTCGTTTTGATAAACGAATTGCTTGGGAAAGGCGAGATAGTTCGTTCTTCATCAGTACAACATCTGCAGTTTCTAAAGCTACATCTGTTCCTTCTCCCATTGCGACACCAATGCTAGCAGTAGCTAGGGCAGGTGCATCATTTATACCGTCTCCAACCATTGCTACTGTACCGTATTTTTCTTTTAACTTTTTAATCGTTTCAACTTTTGTTTCTGGTAAGCATGATGCGTAATATTCCTTTATATTACTTTCAGAGGCAATTGCTTTTGCCGTTTCTTCATTATCTCCAGTAATCATAATTGCTTCGACACCAATGCTTTGTAAATCACGAATAGCAGCTATTGTTTCTTGGCGAAGCGTATCTTTTAAAGCGATAAGTCCAAGAATGCCTCCCTCATCACTAATATAAACGACAGTTTTACCTTCTTTTTCAAGTGAGGCAGAAATACCATTATGAAATGTCTTTGTTTCTTCACCGATAAAATCAGCTTTACCTATTTTATAAGCGTTGTTTTCCAATATTCCTTTTAGACCAAAACCAGTTACATCTTCAACCTTTTCTGGTTTTTTTAAAGTAATGTCGTACGCATGTTGTGCATATTTAACAATGGATTCAGCTAAAGGATGTGTAGAGTGACTTTCAATTGATGCTGTAATATAAAGTACTTCTTTTTCTGTTATATTTTCTCGAACATATACATCTGTTACGGTAGGTTTACCTTCTGTTAATGTTCCTGTTTTATCAAACGCGATTGCTTTCACAGAAGCAAGGCGTTCTAAATGTATACCGCCTTTAAAGAGAATACCGTTTCTCGCTCCGTTAGAAATGGCTGATAACGTAGCTGGTGTAATGGCAGCTACGAGCGCACAAGGAGATGCGACTACAAGTAAGATCATAGCGCGATAAAACGTTTCATTCCAGCTCCAGTCAAGTAAGAAATGAGGAACGAACATCATAAGCGCAACAACGAGTAGTACACCTTTTACGTATGTTCCTTCAAACTTTTCAATGAATAGTTGTGATGGTGATTTTTCACTTTGTGCACTTTGGACGAGACGGATAATCTTTTGGAATAATGTTTGATCGCTCGGCTTCGTAATTTTAACTTCGATAGCACCACGTAAATTTACAGTACCTGCAAATACTTCATCGCCATGTCTTTTCTCATTTGGAATAGGTTCTCCTGTGATTGCTGCCTCATCGATATTTGTTTCACCGTTATGAATCGTACCGTCAGCAGGAACACGTTCACCGGGTTTAATTAAAATAATGTCGTTAATTTGTAACTCTCCAACAGGAACACGTTCCTCAGTTCCGGTGGAAATACGTAATGCTTCTTCAGGCTGTAAGTCAAGAAGAGCGGAAATTTCTTTTTGGCTCTTACTTAACGTATAAGATTCCATAGCACCGCTGAGTGCAAAGATGAAGATTAAAATAGCCCCTTCTGCCCAGTAGCCAATAATTGCAGCACCAATAGCTGCAAAGAGCATTAGCATTTCAACATTTAGCTCTTTTTCTTCAATCGTATCTTCAATTCCTTCTTTTGCTTTTGCATATCCACCAACTATATAAGCAAGGATATAGCAAGTAATACCTACATTCATTGCATCGTTCTTTGTAAATAACCAACCAACTAAAATAAAAATACCAGATGCTACTGCAAATACAAGTTCATAATGTTTTTTTAATGTGTCCCATAAAGAGGGATGAGAAATTGTTTCTTTTGCGTGTAACGTTTTTACTTCTGAGTTCATTACTACTCGCTCCTTTCGAATTCTTATTGAGAAAAATAATCAAAATCGAAACCCCTATAAAACGACGAAAGCTGCCATCCATAATGGATAGCAGCATTTCTGTTGAATCTGTTTTTAATAGTTATTATGTTGTAATTATTCTATAGTATATCATATGTTTTTATGAGATGGTACGGTTTTGTTTCAAGTATAAACGGAAAACTTGTGTTTTCGCAATTCCTTTGGTATATATGAATATTGTTCATAAAAAGGTCGGAAAGGAAGACAACAAGTGAAGACAGAGAAATTTTTTACCCATCCGATTGGCGTATTTATTGCTGCAATAGTAGCAACTTTTTTATGGGGAAGCGCATTTCCTTTTATTAAATTAAGTTATGTTGAACTTGGAATTCAACCACAAGAAGTTGGAGAGCAAATATTATTTGCCGGTTATCGTTTCTTTTTATCTGGATTCATGCTCTTATTATTCTTTAAAGTGTTAGGAAAAGATATGAGCTTCAAAAAAGGAACGGGGAAACAGTTAATACAAATTGGTTTATTCCAAACGTTTCTTCAATATATCTGTTTTTATATTGGAATGAGTTATAGTTCGGGAATTGAAGGAGCTATCATTTCAGGGACATCATCATTCTTTCAAATTTTACTCGCCCATTTTTTATATAAAGATGATGCCCTCAATATGAGAAAAATAATTGGCGTATCGATTGGCTTTTGTGGCGTCGTTTTAGTAAATATGCCGAGTGATGGTAGCTTATCATTTCATTTTGGAATCGGAAGCTTATTACTTCTTAGTGCAGCAATGCTGTATTCATATGGAAACATATTAGCGAAAGAAGGTAGTAAAACGTTAGATGTTGGCTATATGACAGCATACCAAATGATGTTTGGTTCTATAGGATTATTATGTATAGGGGCTTTACAAGTTGGAGTAATGCCATTTACATTTAGTCTACATGCACTACTTATGCTGATTTATTTATCTTTCTTATCTGCAGCTGGTTTTTGCATTTGGAATACAATTATGAAGTACAATAAGGTTGGAAAAGTATCTATGTATATGTTCTTTATACCCGTATTTGGTGTGTTATTATCGAGCATGATTTTAGGTGAAGCAATTCATTCATTTGTGTTACTCGGTTTAGCATGTGTAGCCGCGGGAATTATTGTGGTAAATCGGACGCCAGCTAAGCAAAAAATAGAGAAAGAAAAACAAGTAGCATAGAAAGCAGAAAAGCGATTACAATGGAAGAACAGTACTGTTCTTCTTTTTTTATAGAAAAAGGATAATAGACTAAGTGTAACGAAAAAAGATACAAAAAGCATTTATTGAGGAGAACATATTATGAATCTACTTTACGTGGTGTTAATTGGGCAAATACTTCTTTTTTTAATTGGTGCAATTTATGCAATGCGGCAGACAAAAAGAACGAAAGATAATATGCCGTTACCTTTAGCAATCCGTCTTATTCTTAGTTTTTCTTTAACAGGTAGTGCAATTTGGATATGGTTACAAGATCCATCTGTAGAGTATAGTACGTGGGTTGCACTTGGTATGACTTTATCGACTGTGGGAGATTTGTTTATGGCTGGGCTGATTCCAATTGGTCACAGGTTAATTGGTGGGATGGTTACTTTCGCTCTTGCTCATTGTTTTTATGTAAAAGCATTTTTGCAAACAGGAATTTCGTGGAATGGTTTTTGGATTGGCTTACTCGTATATGGGCTCTTTCTAATTGTAGGATGGTTCTTCTTTATCCGAAATGATAAACAGGATAAATTGTTTACGATAGGAGCTCTAATTTACGGATTGTGGGTTGGAGGAATGGCTTGCTTTGCATTCGCCTTATATTATGAAAATACAGGAATATGGTGGATACCAGCGTTTGGTGGTTTACTGTTTGTGATTTCTGATTTTATTATTGGCGTGACAGATATCGGAGGGCGTAAATTGAAGTATGAGCCACTTTGGATTTGGTTTACATATGTAGCTGCTCAAATGTGTATTGTATATGTGGGATTATAAAAAGATACTCTCAAAATAGTGAATAGACTATTTTGAGAGTATCTTTTTTGCTTGTTTAATTTGATCAGTATTACCATTTTGAAATTTCTAATATTATAATTTTATAATTCAGAATTTTGTAGAAAAATATCGGTTGTATTATTTATAATAAAAGTAAAAAGATGATGAGATGGTGAAATGATGCAAAAGAAAAAACGTTGGCGTGAATTCTTTGGAACTATTGCAATTGCATGTTTATTGGTGTTTTTGGCGAAAATTTTTGTGTTTTTCCCTACGACTGTAAAAGGAGCATCTATGAGGCCAACGTTGCAAGATGGAGATAAGGTAATTGTTAATAAGTTAGCAAAACAATTTGAAAGCTATGGGAGAGAAGATATTATTGTTATGAAAACAGATAATTTTTATGTCAAAAGAGTGATTGGATTACCTGGAGATATAATTGAGATGAGAAATGATCAATTATATGTAAATTCTGAAGTGAAAGATGAAGAGTATTTGGATAGTAATAAAAAACAAGCAGAAAAAAAACTTATGAATTTAACAGAGGACTTTGGACCAATTACAGTTCCCGAAAATAAGATTTTTGTTATGGGAGATAATCGCTTAATAAGTAAAGATAGTAGAAATGGTTTAGGTTTTATTGATAGAGAAGATGTGTTAGGAAAGTTAGCAGGCATTTATTATCCGTTTGAACATATGAAAATAATAAAGTAAAAAACCAAGCAAATTTTAGTTTGCTTGGTTTTTTTTGTTAAACAGTAGGAGATTCGTTTGATACAAAAATATCTTCATGTTTCTTTGTAGTACTTAAAACGAATTTATGTTGTAGCAATTGTAGTTTAAATAACGCCAAAGGATCATGATATGTTTCTGGATTGCTTCTTAGCGTTGCTAATGTTTGCTCGTCTTCCTTTATCTCAAGTTGAGCTGCATCTACATTTTGTTTCAATATATTAAGTGGATCTTTGAAGAACATCATGATATCACGTTCTAATGCACCTTCAAATACTTCAAATTGAAGGAAGAATTGTTTTGAAATTGTGTGAGCAATTTCTGTATAGTCTTCTGTTTCAATATATTGTTTATATTTGTTGGCGAGCATAGATTGGTTTTTTTGCATATTACCAAATAATTTTCCGGCACTTTTTAAGAAAAACTGTGTCGGTGTAAAGCGTAATAAAATATTGATGTTCGTTACTGTAATTCGATTTGTCATTCGTACAACATCTCGATTCCAATCATCTAATAATTTGAAATCGCAAGGAAGTTTCATACGTTCTTCTTTATATAATTTATTAAACGTTTCACTCATTTCATCTAAATAAGCTTGAGCTTGAATAAATTCATTATGTGCTGTTTCAATCCATTCTTGAATAGACCCAGTAAATTTAGGAAGAAGTACCTGTTGTACATGCTTTTGAACTCGTTCATTCATTGCAGCATTTAATTCTTCATGAACTAATTTGAAATCACTATCTTCTTGAACAAGATCAGAGCAGCTCTGTAATAATTCAGGAATTTGAGAATGTATATCTCGTGTAATTTCTTCTTTCGTTAAAAGATAGGATTCGGTAATAGAACGAATTTTATCTTTTTCAAGAGCAGTAAGGTTATTAATAAATCCAGTAAGTTTCACTGAGATGTGTTTATTCCAGCGTACGGATTTTACTAATGTATTTTCTAATTCCACACGTTCATTTATGAGATAAGCAATGGTCTTTTGCGTAAACCATATTAGCTTTTCTATACGTTCTTTTTCTATATCGCGTTTTGCAAGATTAGAAAGAATAGATTCTGTTACATCTCCAAGTTGCTGGCTACTCTCTTGCGAAGGAGAGTATGGGAAGAATTGTGCATCTGGAAAATGTACTTTAAGTTTACTAATTAGTTTTTCATCAGTAGTCGTATTATTTGTGTGTGATACGAAGTGAATTTGTAAGTTTGGTACTTGTTCACGTAAATAAATTAACGTATCAAATTCTTGACTATGCAATGGTGAAGAAGAATTTAATACGTATACAAGGCTATCTGCTGCTTGTAAGTATTCAAAGTATGCATTGTTTTTATCCAATTGTCCTTGAATAGATGGTGTAATAAGAAATGTAAACTTATTTTTTCTTAAAAACCTACTTGGTAGCTTAATTTCTATACATTTTTTCTCAAGTTCTGACTGAGCAGATGTAGCCGTTATTTGATGGAATTCATCAAGGTTAGGGATATTTCTTATATCTAACTCGGTAAATTCTGTTATTTCAGTTTGACTAGCGTCTTTAAATAGAATAGGAGTTGTTAAAGTTTCAGTTAAGATGTTCTCTCCCAATATTGAATTAACAAATGATGTTTTATCATGGTCACTAGTTCCAGCTATTAGTATTGGTGTGACATTTAAATCACATAGTTCATGGACGAGTAGCGTAAATTGATGACTTAAATCTACATCATTTTTCTCAGCCCATACAGCGATTGTTTCGAATAAATGAGAAACTGTTTCCATATTTACATCTGCTTCAGCTGATGTATTAGAAAGTAAGGATCCAGCACTTTTTACGAGTAATGATTCTAAAGTTGTAGGTGAGACTTCATTCCATGCTAACACTGCTGCAGAGACAACTAGAGAATCTTTTGCTTTCGTTAAACTGAACCAATTTGTTAATAAATTTGGTACAAGTCCGTTTAATTCATGCATAAAATGATTTCCGGTAATTAATGCAAAGTATGTTTCTTGGTAGCGAGTAGAGATTTCATTCCAATCGTCATTATTGTCTGTTTCAATATGCAAGAATAAATGATTAATACTTTGAATCCAAGGAAGGTATAAGGATTCATGTTGATAGCTATTCCAAAGAGCAATAACAAGTTCTTTAAATTGAGCTTGATCAACAGCATATAGAGCTTTTAAAGACTCATAGAAATATTCAGGCTTAATATTTTTTGTAAATCCTTTGTTTATGTAAGTTATTAACGTATCAAACCAGTGTAAAGATTGTGTTCGGATACCTTCTTGAACAGCTAGTTCGATAGCGTTGTTCCAATCTTCTTGTTTTTCATAGAAAGAACGTGCAATTGCAGTAATATTTGGGTAATCCGGTTGGAATGCAACAGCTTCACTAATCGTCTTAAAAGCGAGTCCTAAACGATCTTGTTCGATATAAAGAGAAAGAAGTTGTAAGGAAACCTCCATCGTAAGAGTCGTATCTTCCGTTTGGATAGATTGATAAATTTCTTCTGCCTTTGGTAAGAATCCTAGTTCAAAATAAGCATCTGCAATATTTTTTGTCGCCCAAAGTGCAAGAGCATTATTTACTTTTTCCCATTTAAATATAGCTGCTTCAAAATCTTTATTTTGATAATAAAATTCACCTTGAGCAAATCGAATATTAGAAATGTTGGAGAATTCATTTTTAGATTCATTTATATATGCTTCACCGAGTACTTCCGATGCAGGAGTAGAAGTTTCTTCTGTTAAAAATGTTTTATAGTAAACTTTTTGAATAAATTGATTTTCAATGGTCATGTTCGTTCCCCCCTGTATAATTTAGAAAAATGATGTTGTATGTAAAAGGGTGTATGTTCTTTTAATAGGTAGAAGTTGCATTATATAGACCAAACTATGTTTTTGCTAGATATATCATTTTTCTTGAGAGTTAAACCGTTGCGAAAAGTAACTTTCCTTTATTGTAACAAAAAAACACGCATATGAATTTTTATTTTTTATCGGGTTATTTGCGGGCAATAAGAATCTAATCTCAAAATTGGTGAATGTAAGTGAGTTATGTGGAGTCGGGATGTCTGTAAAAGCAAGATTGGCATAGGTTAATAATTAGTAGAGGATGAACAAAACTCCCACTGAGTAAAGTTTTTCTTTATCTCTGTTAAAGGAAAGAATAGAAGTAGAGTTCATTATAAAAACAATGTATAGTGAATATGTATACCATGTTTGCCTTAAAGATAGAAAGGGTACAATGTGGAATAACGACCGTGCATAGGATGTGTCTTCCGAATGGAACAACATATTGGCGAGTTAATCGCGCATTATGGCTATTTTGGAATTGTTATAGCTTTGGCTGGTGGGATTGTCGGATTACCGATACCAGACGAGTTTTTATTGACCTTTGTTGGTTATAATGTTTCAAAAGGAGTTATGTCAGGAACTGCTGCTTTTTTAAGTGGGCTGGCTGGTGCGATGTTAGGGATCACGTTAAGCTACATATTAGGTTTAAAACTTGGGCTCCCTGTTTTAAAGAAATATGGGCCGAAAATTAGAATTAAAGAACATCACATTGAAAAAACACATATTTTATTTGAAAAATATGGGCCATTTCTTTTAATGATTGGTTATTTTATACCGGGCGTACGTCATTTAACAGCATATTTTGCTGGGGTATCAAATTTGACACTTTGGCGTTTTTGTTTGTACGCTTACGGTGGTGCGCTCATTTGGATAAGTGTTTTTATTGGGCTTGGCTGGAAGTTAGGCGAGAAGTGGCGCTTCGTTGAGTATAGTTTACATCATTATGGAATATGGATTTTATTAATTTCAGCAGTTGTTACATGTTTTGTATGGTTGTACATAAAGAAAAAGAAAAACCGCTAATAGCGGTTTTTTTAGCTGAAAGCAATAAATAATACACCAGCTGTAATAAAGACTACACCAACGCCGGTCATAAAGTTTAACTTTTCACCGAGGATAATCATAGCGAGAATGATAGAAAATACGACGCTTAATTTATCGACAGGAGCTACTTGTGAAACCTTTCCTGTTTTGAGGGCAAGAAAATAAAATAGCCATGAAGAAGCACCTGCAATCCCACTTAATGTGATAAATAGCAGTGCTTTTTTATTTAGTAGTACGTCGCCGATATTTTGAAATTTACCTTGTATGATAATAACGCCTATCATAAATAATGCCATAATAATAGATCGAATTGTTGTTGCAACGTTTGCATCGATGCCGTCTAAACCAAACTTTCCAAAAATCGATACAAGGGCAGCAGCAATTGCTGATAATAGTGCAAATAAGAGCCACGAACTCATAGTAAAATTCCTCCAATCTTACAGTATTATACATGAAAATGATTCTCATGTATAAAGTTGAAGCAATTGAGCTTATAGGAAGCACGACTTCAACTTAACTCCTTGCTCCACCTGAATTTTAAGGTGGGAGTTTTACTGCCTGTAAATAGTGGGCTAAATAGCGAAATAATCCCCACCTTATATTTTTAATAAGGTGGGGATTATTATACTACTCTGCAATTTCCTCATATAAAAAGTACGTTACATTATAAATATGTTCTACTTCATCGTCTGTCATAAACAGTAATTCGTCACGCTCAATCCCTTTTTTCTTTTCAATAAACTCAATCATGTTTTTGCGTTCTTCTCTCTTCATCAATTTTATTTCTCCTCTCAATCTGTTTTAATACAGTTTATTTAAGTTAATGCTATTATATAACAGAATCTTTAGAAAGTTCCACCTATTTTATTGTTTTTTTCAAAAGAACTTTTCGACAAAACAAGCCCACCTAAGGGGGGGCTTGTTTTATTTTATAGTCGTAAAAACTCAGGCTCCGTCGTACCGGCACCATCGATGTAATAAATTGTGTCGGGGTTGATTTTTATCAATACGTAATTAGGGTCTTCAGGGCCGAGTAACCAACGTTTTAAGCTATTATTCCAAAACTTGTTTTTTAATGTCGAGTCTTCCTCAATTGAAGCCAATCCTTCAACTTCAATATAATCTTCATCTAATTTTTTCCCTTCTCGTCCGAGTAGTACATGGACATTAGGATTTTGTTCAATATCTGTTATCTTTTTTGATTGTCGATCTGTTGCAACATACAGTACAAAATCTTCATGGAAAAACATCATAAAGGCGCTATGAGGTTTCTCATTTCGTACTGTAGATAATACACCAGTACGTTGACCTTGAATAATAGTTGCGATTTTTTCTTTTAAGTGCATAATTTTAACCCCTTTTCACAATTTATAATTCTGTCTGTTTAAACAAGATAATTTAAATATCTTTCATACTGTTTTCTTCAATCCGATTTTTTAAACGTAATTGTGATGAAATCGGACAAGTTAGGAGAAGAATAATAATAATATTGAGGAGAAATACATACGATGGAAGGATGAAAAACATGTTTAATAAAATATTTCTTATAGTAGCGCTTATAGGTGTACCACTATCTGTACTTGGAAAAACACTTCATTGGCCAGAAACAATTATGTTCGCTGTGTATTGTGTTACGATTATCGCATTAGCTGGTTTTATGGGTAGAGCAACAGAGAGTCTAGCAATTGTTTCTGGTCCTAGAATAGGCGGATTATTAAATGCTACTTTCGGTAATGCTGTTGAACTTATCATTTCAATTTTTGCACTTCAAGCAGGGTTAATTGAAGTGGTGTTAGCTTCTTTAACGGGATCTGTACTTGGAAATTTATTATTAGTAGGAGGGTCATCCTTCTTTGTTGGAGGTCTTAAATACAAAAGACAAAGTTTTAATGTATATGATGCAAGGCATAATTCAGCTTTATTAATATTTGCTGTTGTTGTGGCCTTTGTTATTCCAGAGATCTTTTCAATGAAGATGGACGCTGGCAAGACGTATCAATTAAGTATAGGTGTTTCTATTATTATGATTATCATGTACCTTGCTGCATTACTATTTAAGTTAGTTACGCACCGTGGTGTATATCAACATAAAAGTGACGAAGTAGCGCATGAAGAAGAGCCAGAGTGGTCGAAAGGGAAGGCGCTACTTATTTTAGCGATAGCAACACTAGCGGTAGCTTATGTGTCAGAGGCACTCGTGCATACTTTTGAAACTGTTGCAAAGTCATTTGGCTGGTCAGAGTTATTTATAGGGGTTATTATCGTTGCAATTGTTGGGAATGCAGCGGAACATGCGTCTGCAATTATTATGGCTTATAAAAATAAAGTAAATATTGCAGTTGAAATTGCAATAGGCTCTACATTACAAATCGCCATGTTTGTTGCTCCTGTATTAGTATTACTATCTATGTTCTTCGCGCAAAGGATGCCTTTAGTATTTACCATACCAGAACTTGTGTCTATGATTACAGCCGTTTTCTTAACGATTGCGATTTCCAATGATGGAGATACAAACTGGTTTGAAGGAGGCACTTTACTAGCGGCGTATGTCATTATGGGAATTGGTTTTTATTTATTATGAAAAATAGGCATAACAATTGCGCTCAGAGAAAACAATAAACGAAGTAGTATATATACCTACATAGGAAGGAGCCAGACAGGTGAAACGAGTATACAGCATATGTCTTTCAACTATGGTCTCGTTTATTTTATTATTTCCTAACATGAGTTTTGCAAAGACAACAGTAGGAACAAAAATGCCTTCATCTGTTTTAAATATTTCAAAAGACAATACATTTCCAAATGATGCGCAAGATTTGCCACGTTTACAACCAAGTAAATTTGCTCAAGAGCTATTGAAAACGGCTAATATTAAAATTGAAAATCCAGACTTAATTCGGATGTTTAATGAAACGACAATTTCAAATGCGCCACTTGCAGTAGGGTATCGGGCAAAAATTTATTTAGGTCAATGGGCCTTACATTATGAATCAGTAGACACATCGATTAATTGGGAATATAAACAAGTGAATCGAAATGTGTATGATAATCGCGGAGGAGACCGTTTATATCCACTTCGCTATAAGCAAGAAACACAAAAGACGGTTGAAGGCGATTTAACAGCAGATATGAAAGATGCTGCAGATGTGAAAAAAATGATGCTTCTCAAAGCACTTGAAAAAGTACAATTACCTCTTTCGTTTAAGACAACTATTGGTTATGGTACTGGACATGAGCGTGTGTATAATATTAGTCCGAGTCAACTTGGATATTTATACGCTTATACACCAGCAGTAAATGAAAAGGGAAAAGTAACATTTGGAGAAGTGTATCTTGTATTAAAGGGAAATCAAAAAAGACTTGTTGTGAAAAATATTACTTCTCAAGGAATTGGAGCGGCAATTCCAATTCATGATCATTTGTTTTTTAAATTTATTTCTTCTTCTCACTCGCAATAACATAAAAAACGTCAGCTTATAAGCTGACGTTTTTTTTATAATGTAATGTTTGCTGTTTTTGATAAGAAATCTTCTGTCGGATAGTAGCTGTTTTTTACAAGAACATTTGGTCCAAGACATTTTACTGCAGGACAGTGGCAGCTTAATGATTTTGCTGTTTTTGAAGTGCTCCATTTTTCATACGCTTCTTGTAATGTGTTTGTTTGTATGTTTCCTAGAAGTGGAACATCACCAAAGTCCGTCACAATAATATTTCCATCGAAAATATTTACATTTAAACGAGACCGGCCATCTGGATCATTACGAACAGTTACATTTTTGCTCTCTTGCAATTTTTTAAATGTAGCTATGTCTTTTTCGTCATCGCTACAAGCATAGAAAGGTAACGTTCCAAATAACATCCATACATTTTCATCACGAATTTCTAGTAAATGCTCAATCGCATCACGAATTTCAGCTTTTGTTAAAATCTCTAGATTACTCGCGAAGTCACTTGGATACATTGGATGAACTTCATGACGTTTACAGCCCATCTCTTCGACGATTTGGCGGTGAATATGTTCAATATGTGGTAGAGTTCTTTTGTTTAGCATTGTTTCGGCCGATACAAGTACACCTGCATCTGATAGAGCCTTACTATTTGTAATCATTCTTTCAAATAATTTTGCACGTTGTTCGTAAGTAGGCTTACGCTCCATCATTGCAAATCCGCCTTCAACGAAGTCATCAATTGTTCCCCAGTTATGAGATATATGCAATACGTCTAAATAAGGAATAATCTGTTCGTAACGTGCTAAATCTATAGTTAAGTTAGAGTTGATTTGAGTGCGAACGCCTCGTTCATGGGCATATTTTAAGAGTGGTGTTACATAGTTGTCGACGGATTTTTTTGAAAGCATAGGTTCGCCGCCAGTAATACTTAAAGAACGTAAATGAGGAATCTCATCTAATCGTTTTAATAAAAGATCCATCGGAAGCGGATTTGGGTCTTTCGGCTGTAACGTGTAACCAACAGCGCAATGCTCACAGCGCATGTTGCATAACGTCGTCGTTGTAAATTCAACATTTGTTAATAGTAGTTTGCCGTACTCTTCAAGGTCCATATACGCTTCCCATGGATCGTAAGAAGGAGTAATCGGCTTCATTTTTTGTGATATCGTCATATGAAATACTCCTTTGACTATTGAAATAACAATTTGTCCATTCTCTATAATAGAAGAATATGTGCTTTTTATAAAGTGAAACTTTTTAGCATGGAAAGAGAGAGGGCTTACATTATAGTGGATGACTGTGACAAAATTGATGAAATTTCATGCCCATAGCAATCGTTTTTGCGGTATAATAAAAGCAACTCGAATTAAAAGGAGAGTGCCTTCATGGGAAAAGCAATTCAAGATAAAGATACACAATTAGTATATTTAAAAGAACGTTTAAATATGTTCATTGAAGTAATTGATACAATTGAACCTGAAGAAGTAGAATTAGAAGATGTAGATCGTCTTCTTGCAATGTTAGATGAATTAGAATTAAAATGTGAGCAATTTAAAAAAGACGAATAATATATTAAAAAGGCTACCAATTCCAATTTGGTAGCCTTTTTCTGTTCGGGTAATAGAAGGACGATAGAAAAAGAGGTATAATCAAGTTGTGAAAAATTTCATTTATGCTCTAATAGCGTGAAACAAATAAATAGCTAAAGAGCATAACAATTGAATTTTCAGCTCATAACGTTTTGGTAGCGTTCACAATTGAGGGGGAAGTAACAATGGAAAAGCTTCAAGAAAGCATGTATCAACTAATTGTTGAAACGTCAACGAACTTACCGAAAGATGTTCGTCGTGCGATTCAACAAGCGAAAGAGCGAGAAAATGCAGGGACTCGTTCTGCGATGGCACTTGGCACAATTACAAATAATATTAAAATGGCTGATGATAACATCTCGCCGATTTGCCAAGATACAGGGATGCCAACGTTTAAAATTTATACACCAGTTGGTGTGAATCAATTAAAGTTGAAGGAAGCTATCTATAATGCGCTTGAGCGGGCGACAAAAGATGGTAAACTTCGTCCCAATTCTGTTGATTCTCTTTTTGGAGATAATAGTGGAAATAATTTAGGACCAGGTACACCGGTGATTAAGTTTGAACAATGGGAAAAAGATTATATTGATGCACGTTTAATCCTAAAAGGTGGTGGCTGTGAGAATAAAAATATTCAATATAGCTTACCGTGTGAACTAGAAGGACTTGGACGAGCTGGCCGTGATTTAGAAGGGATTCGTAAATGCCTTCTTCATGCAGTGTATCAAGCACAAGGGCAAGGATGTAGCGCTGGTGTAATTGGTGTTGGTATCGGGGGAGACCGCACATCAGGTTATGAATTGGCAAAAAATCAATTATTCCGTACATTAGATGATGTCAATCCAGTACCAGAGTTACAACATCTTGAAGAGTACGTATTAGAAAATGCGAATAAGCTTGGCATTGGTACGATGGGATTTGGCGGAGAAACAACTTTACTTGGTTGTAAAATTGGCGTCTATAATCGTTTGCCAGCTAGTTTCTATGTATCTGTTGCGTATAATTGCTGGGCATATCGTCGCCTTGGTGTGAAAATCCATCCTGAAACAGGAGACATTATGGATTGGCTATATCAAGAAGGTGAAGATACACTTCAGCATGAAGTACAAGAAAAAACAGAGCAACGTGAGATTGTATTACAAGCACCAATTACAGAAGAGCAAATTCGTGAACTTCGCGTTGGTGATGTTGTAACAATTAATGGCATGATGTATACAGGTCGTGACGCAATCCATAAGCATTTAATGGATAATGATTGTCCAGTAGATTTAAATGGACAAATTATTTACCACTGTGGTCCAGTTGTTGTGAAAGATGAAAATGACAATTGGCAAATTAAAGCGGCAGGTCCAACGACAAGTATTCGTGAAGAACCGTACCAAGGCGATATTATGAAGAAATTCGGTATTCGCGCTGTCATTGGAAAAGGCGGTATGGGTGCGAAAACATTAGCGGCTTTAGAAGAACACGGCGGTGTATATTTAAACGCAATCGGTGGTGCAGCGCAATATTATGCTGAATGTATTAAAGAAGTGAAAGATGTTGATTTCTTACAATTTGGTATTCCAGAAGCAATGTGGCATTTACGTATCGACGGGTTTAAAGCAGTTGTAACGATGGACTCGCATGGTAATAGCTTACATGCAGATGTTGATAAAACATCACTTGAAAAATTAGCTAGCTTTAAAGAGCCAGTATTTAAGTAAATAAAAAATGCATCTCGAATGATTCGAGATGCATTTTTTTGGTATATATAGAAAAACATGTTCAGCATGAAAGAATGCGTAGCAACAGAAACTACAAGTACGATTATATATGGAAAGGAGACTATTTATGAAATATAAATGGTTATATATGGGTCTCATTTTTTCAATTATGATGGCACTTGTTCCAGTTTCAGCACTGGCTTATACAAATACTCCACATAACTGGGGAATCCCGCGTCCTAAAAATGAAACAGTACCAGATGCAGGAAAGTTATATACAGATTTACTACAAAAAAATGGCGGGTTTTATTTAGGAGATACGAAGAAAAAAGATATTTATTTAACATTTGATAATGGATATGAGAATGGATACACAGGGAAAATATTAGATGTATTAAAAGAGAAAAAAGTACCAGCAACTTTCTTTGTAACGGGGCATTACATTAAAACGCAAAAAGATTTATTGTTAAGAATGAAGGATGAAGGACACATTATTGGAAACCATTCTTGGAGTCATCCTGATTTTACAGCGGTAAATGATGAGAAACTTCGTGAAGAATTAACGAGTGTAACGGAAGAAATTAAAAAAGTAACTGGGCAAAAAGAAGTGAAATATGTACGTCCTCCGCGCGGTGTATTTAGTGAAAGAACGTTAGCTCTTACGAAAGAAATGGGCTATTATAATGTATTTTGGTCACTTGCATTTTTGGATTGGAAAGTGGATCAGCAAAGAGGATGGCAATATGCGCATAATAATGTTATGACGATGATTCATCCAGGATCTATTTTATTACTTCATGCAATATCAAAAGATAATGCAGAAGCACTTGCGAAAATCATTGATGATTTGCGCGAGAAAGGGTATCATTTTAAAAGTCTAGATGACTTAGTAAAAGGCAATCAACCGTAAGCATGTATGCTTACGGTTTTCTCATGCTATAATGATGTGTAAAAAGGATGGGGAAACGTATGTGGAGCGAACATGTTACGTTAGAGTATCCGTATCATTTTGAAGAAGTATTAAAACGTTTATCTTTTGATCCTCTTAACGTCATTCAATTAGATGAGAAAGTTATTTATATCCCGCTTTGTATAGACGAGGAACAGGTTGTTGTTCGCTTACAAGGGATTGGTACTGTTCAAAATCCACAGTTTTGGATTTCTAGTCAGACAGGAGATCCAGAGAAAGTCATGAAACGAATGAGGGCCATTTTTCATTGGAATGAACCGTTTCAAGATATACAAAATCATTTTTTAAACACATCATTACGTCCACTATTTGAAACATATGCTTATACTCCAATTATTTTAGAATTTGATTATTTTGCTTGTCTGCTTCGCTGTATCATTCACCAACAAATAAATTTGAAATTTGCTACTGTGTTAACAGAACAATTTGTGAAACGGTATGGAACAGAGAAGAACGGTGTATTCTTTTTCCCCACTCCGGAAATAGTAGCAAATATTTCAATAGAAGAATTGAGAGAGCAGAAGTTTAGTCAGCGAAAGGCTGAATATATAGTAGGATTAGGTCGAAGTATTGTCAGTGGTACATTAAATTTAGCGAGTATAGAAAATGGGACGGAAGAAGACATTTCAGCACAATTGTTGCCAATTAGGGGAATTGGTGCATGGACAGTGCAAAACTTTTTAATGTTTGGGCTTGGACGGAAAAATATGTTCCCGAAAGCGGACATTGGGATTCAGCGTGCAGTGCAAGGTATATTTCAATTAGATGATAAACCTGATGATGCATTTTTAGAAAAAGTGAAACAAGAGTGTGAACCATACTGCAGTTATGCAGCGTTATATTTATGGAAAAGTATAGAGTAGAGGTGTAATAATGATACAAAAGCAACATGAGAGTAAGTTGGAAGTTGGTCAAACGTTTCCTGTGACAATTAAACGTCTTGGGATTAACGGAGAAGGCGTTGGTTATTTTAAGAGACAAGTTGTTTTTATTCCAGGGGCATTACCAGGAGAAGAAGTTGTTGCAGAAACAACGAAAATTCAGCGTGGCTTCGCTGAAGCGAAAGTGAAAAAAGTTCGTAAAGCTTCACCGCATCGTGTGAAAGCACCGTGTCCAGTATATGAGGAGTGTGGCGGTTGTCAGCTGCAACATTTAGATTATAAAGAACAATTGAATCAAAAGCGTGATATCGTTGTACAAGCATTTGAGAAGTACATGAAAAATAGTATGGAAGAGAAAATTCGCCCAACGCTTGGCATGGAAAATCCATGGCATTATCGTAATAAGAGTCAATTACAAGTGGGGCGTAAAGACGAAAAGGTTATTACAGGGCTGTATAAACAAAACTCACATCAGTTAATTGATATCGCTCACTGTATGATTCAACATAAAGCAACGAATGAAGCGACAAAAGTTGTAAGACGTATTTTAGAAAAATTAAATGTTTCTATTTACAATGAGAAAAAACAAAAGGTTTAGTACGCACAATTGTAACACGTACTGCAGTTCAAACAGGGGAAGTACAAGTTACACTTATTACAACAAAAGAAGAATTACCAAATAAAGAACAATTTATTGCAGAAGTACAAAAACAGATGCCAGCGGTTAAATCAATTATGCAAAATGTAAACTGGCGTAAAACATCTGTTATTTTTGGCGACAAAACATTTAAATTAGCTGGAAAAGAAGTCATTCAAGAAACACTTGGCGATTTATCATTTGAATTATCAGCACGTGCATTCTTCCAGTTGAATCCAGAGCAAACAGTTGTTTTGTATAATGAAGCGAAAAAAGCAGCTGCGTTAACAGGAAACGAGAACATTGTGGATGCGTACTGTGGTGTTGGTACAATCGGTCTTTGGCTTGCAAATGATGCAGCGGAAGTACGTGGTATGGATGTAATTCCAGAAGCAATTGCAGATGCAAGAAAAAATGCAAAGCGTCACGGATTTACAAATACGAAATATGAAGCAGGTAAAGCTGAACAATGGTTACCGAAATGGGTAAAAGAAGGATGGCGTCCAGATGTAATTGTTGTCGACCCACCACGTACAGGTTGCGATGATAAATTACTGGAAACAATTTTAAAAGTGAAGCCGAAACAAGTTGTGTACGTGTCTTGTAATCCTTCTTCATTAGCACGTGATGTACAAGCATTAATGAAGAGCTATGAAGTGGAGTATGTGCAACCAGTTGATATGTTCCCGCATACTGCGCATGTTGAGAATGTACTTAGATTAAATTTGAAATAAAAAGGATTAAAAATGTTGATGTGGTTAACTACATCAACATTTTTTGTTATGTTAGTAGATAAATCACGTTACGTAATCAATATCCATACTTTCTGTATGGATTATATGAAATTATTTGCTGCACTCAAAAAAAATTTGTAAAAATATACAGTGTTCAGATTGTATAGACCACTCTGTATTAATAAATTACAATATGGATGTAACATAGCAAATTTGCTATAGAAAATAAGCTAAAAGGGAGAAGATTTATGAAAAAATGGTTGGCATTATTTGTTTTTGGGATGGTTTCTTTATTTGCAACTTCTGCACATGCGGAATCATATGAAACAACAAAAACATTAAAAGTATATGAAAGTCGTAGTTTTAATTCGCCTGTGAAAAAAGAACTGCAGCCAGGAGAAAGGGTTTATGTTACAAATCAACATCCTAGTGGATGGTGGAAGATAAGTGGTGGATTTATCGCACCAGAGGGCGCTAAAGTAGAAATTAATCGAACTTTTGAAGCTTTTGATTGGATTAATATGGACAGTGCGAAGTACGTATTTAGTCCTCAAACTGTTATTGCACGTGATGGTACACTAAGAGGTGAAATTTTGATTGATACATATTTGGGGCAGAAGTGGACAAGTGTAAATGGAATGCCACAAATAATGAAGCAGAATTTTGCAGCATACAGTAGCCCTGAAGCTAAAAATCCAGATGCTTGGTTCGCTCCACAAACGGTTAATATTTTGCAGACAAAAGAAAACGGTTGGTCTTTAATTAATACGTATTTAGGGCCAAAGTGGATTGTTCGTTATCCACACGTGGAACATATTAATCGTGATTTTTATGCATACAATGAACCTAAGTACATGCATCATGGTGTGAAATTCTCAGCCCAATCTGTAAGAGTACTTCAACAAGGAGAAAATGGTTGGAAGAAAATTAAGGCTGAGGTTGGAGAAAAATGGATTGCGCCACAAGGGTCTTATTACCATGTCCCAAATGTGTTTACAGCATTTGATCAACCTTTCGGTAGAGCAATCGGCACTTTTGCACCACAAACGGTATTTGTAGTTGAAGAATCTACAACATCATTTGGTTGGTTAAAAATTAGAACATACTTAGGAGATTCCTGGATTCGAACGAATCGTAATTAGTAAATAGATTACTTTATTCCTTTTAGAATGAAGTAACAATATGTTATAGTTCCCTCATATGGAAAAGCTGTATGAGGGATTATATTTTTAGGTCAATAAGACAAGGAGAATACGATGCATAATTATAAATTAACGATTCAGTACGACGGCGCACGTTTTAAAGGATGGCAACGTCTCGGTAATAACGATAATACAATTCAAGGAAAAATCGAAAGTGTCATATCTGAAATGGTCGGAAAAGAAATTGAAATTATCGGTTGTAGTAGAACAGACGCTGGTGTACATGCTTTGAATCAAGTTGCTAACTTTCAAAGTGATGAGAAGTTAGTGGAACATAAAGTGAAAAAATATTTAAATCAATATTTACCTAACGATATTAGCATTACGAATGTGGAAGAAGTACATGATCGTTTCCATGCTCGTTACAATTCTAAAGCAAAAACATATCTGTATAAAATTTGGAATGAAGAGCATACAAATCCATTTATGCGTAAATACAGCATGCATGTGAATAAAAAATTAAATGTGAAAAGCATGAAAGCAGCTGCAAAACATTTAGTTGGTTCACATGACTTTACTGCTTTTTCAAATGCGAAATCAAAGAAAAAATCTATGGTTCGAGAAGTATATACACTTGATGTGATGGAAGAGGCAGGGTTTGTACAAATTAGAGTAAGTGGTAACGGCTTCCTTCATAATATGGTAAGAAAAATTGTCGGGGCATTAATTGAAGTTGGATTAGGACAATTAGATGCTGAAGCAATTCCAAACATTTTAGAGGAAAAGCAGCGCAATCAAATTAATTGTCTTGCTGAGGCAAGTGGGTTGTATTTAGAGAATGTTGAGTTTTAATGGCAAATAAAAAAATCGGGCTAAGTAGCTCGATTTTTTTAGTATTAAGAAGATTTTTCGTTTTTTATACGTATCTTCAAATTCCAAAAAGCAGCAAGCATAATAGCTGCAAAGGAGCTAAAAATTGTTCCTAATAGCTTTGCATAAGGAGAGCTGCTTACATCGGCATTAATGAATAACATCATACAGAGCATGGCAGGGAAAAAGTATAAGTATTGTAATAACTTTAATTTTTTATCATTACTCATATATATAGCCCCTTTCTAGCATGTTATATGTTTATTATAACATATTTTACCAAGTCATTTTTACACTTGGAGACATGTTTATTTCATATGTGTAAATGCAGTTTTTTAATTCGATATTGTAAGTTTTGCCTACTTAATCCTAAAAATTTTGCAGCTTGTGAGATGTTGCCATGATTCTCTTTAAGAATTTGGTTAATGTAGTTCTTTTCCATTTTTTCTATTGTGTGTTTTAAAGTTTTAGGTGCATCAGTATTGTGAGTAGTTAGTGCATGTTGCATATTGAATTCTGTTTTTATTCGTTCGCGAAAGCGAGTAGGAAGATGAAACGCTGTAATGATGGTTTCATCTTCTATCAAGTTCATGGAACCTTCAATTATATGTTCCAACTCCCGTACGTTTCCAGGCCAATCGTAGGCATAGAAAAATTCTCTTACATTTACATCTACATCGGTTACGTTGAGCCCGAATTGAGTATTATATTTTTCAATAAAGTGCTGAACAAGAGCTGGAATATCTTCTTTTCTTTCACGTAAAGGCGGAAGACATAAAGTAACGACGCTTAATCGGTAATATAAGTCTTCCCTTAATCGATTATGTGCGATGGCTTCAAAGGGATCTTCATTGATAGTTGCTATAATGCGAACATCAATTTCTTTTTCGTGTGTACCTCCGATTCTTCGTATTGTTTTTTCTTGTATAGCCCGCAGCAACTTAGCTTGAAGTATTGGGCTTAATGAATTGATTTCATCTAATAACAAAGTTCCTCCGTTTGCTTCTTCGAATAAGCCTGATTTATCTATTGCTCCTGTAAAGGCACCTCGATTTGTGCCAAATAGTAGGCTTTCCATTAAGGTATCAGGTATAGCGGCACAGTTTTGTGAAATAAAGGGTTTTGTTGAACGCTGACTTTCATTATGGATGCTTTGTGCAAATAGTTCTTTACCAGTGCCTGTTTCTCCTACTAGAAGTATGGAGGAAGATGTACGAATTACTCTTTTTCCTTCTGTAATGATTGATTGAATGGCTTCAGAATCACCAATTATGTGATCAAAGGTAAATTTAGTGCTTTGTTTTCGAGAAGGACCTATTTTTATCGTTTGCTTTAAGTTACTAATTTCTTTTGATATTTCAATAGCGCCTTTAATTTTTCCATTTTCTATTATAGGGAAAGTATCGTTAATCGTTGTAATTTCTTGTCCTTTATTGTTAAAATACGTTTGTTTTATATTTTTCTTTGTTTTTCCAAATTTTAATGCCTCTATAAGAGTACTATTTTTATTTTCCTCAAATGCGAATACTTCTAAAGGACTTTTATATAGCACATCTGAGCGCTCCATTGATTCAATTTCCATCATTTTGCGGTTATAGATAATCGTCTTACTTTCCTCATTAATAATATGAATTCCGATGTCGAGTTCATTGAGTAAAGTTTCATATAGCATATTCATTTCAATGATCTGTTTTAAATTAATTTCTTCTGTACGCATAGATTATCTTCTCCTCATTCCACCCTATGAAGACTGACTTTTTATAATTTTATTAAAATTCTTATAAAATCGCAAAAATTTTTTGCTATTTTCCTTTTAAAATCTCTGAAATGATAGAAAAATTTTGCGGTTATGAAGTTTTTTTTTTGAGAAACCTTCATTTTAAATAGGAATTGGAGATTGGTACGCATTTTGCATAAATAATAATTGATATATCTAAAGGAGGGATATGCAACGTTTCAGTACCAACTAATAAGAAGGAGGAGTGTATAAAGTGAAGACGGTTATAGAATGCGTGTATAGTCCTTGTTACGGGAAAGTAGAGAAGTTATTTGTTACGGAAAGTTCTTACGTATATGAGTGGGAGAAATTAGCATTAATTGAAACAATAGATAAACAGAAAGTAGAAATTAAGATAGGGATCAGTGGTTATATTGAATCATTAGAAGTAGTAGAAGGACAAGCTATTGCTGATCAAAAGTTATTAATAACAGTAAGGGATGACCTTTTAGTAACAGGCAGTGATTAATGTAAGTGACGTGTATTTTTGCTCTTTTAAATCATTATTTTTACGGTGAATAATTTTAAAAACGCTTACATTAAATGGGTTTACAAAGTGAAAAGGGGGGATTTATATGATGAATCAAAATCAAGGATTAAAAAGAGAATTGAAAAGCAGGCACATATTTATGATTGCACTTGGAGGCGTTATTGGTACCGGTCTTTTTTTAGGATCTGGGTATACAATTCATGAAGCTGGGCCTGGAGGAGCGATTGTAGCATATCTTGTTGGAGGATTTGTTATGTATTTAACGATGCTCTGTCTTGGAGAGTTAGCTGTTGCAATGCCTGACGCAGGATCTTATCAAACGTATGCGACAAAGCATATTTCTCCTGCAGCAGGTTATGTAGTTGGATGGATGTCATGGTTAAACTGGTCAGCTACGATAGGGATTGAACTAATTGCAGTTAGTATTTTAATGAAACGATGGTTTCCTGATGTACCTTCATGGATTTGGTGCGTAGTGTTTGCGGTACTCCTCTTTGCTATTAATGCGTTATCTTCAAGAAGTTTTGCGGAAGTTGAATTTTGGTTTGCAAGTATTAAAGTAATTACGATTACTGCATTTATTATTTTAGGTGGGGCAGCAATGTTTGGTTTTCTAGATATGAAAGGAAATGAGCCAGCACCGATGTTCTCTAGTTCTATACTGAGTATGGTGGATTGTTCCCCAATGGATTATCAGCCATTTTAATTACGATGATTGCAGTTAATTTCTCTTTCCAAGGAACAGAATTAGTTGGTATTGCAGCAGGTGAGAGTGAAAATCCAGAGAAAACAATCCCGAAGGCAATTAACAATACAGTTTGGCGTATACTTGTTTTCTTTGTACTATCTATTTTTATTCTTGCTGGACTATTCCCTTGGCAACAAGCGGGAGTAATTGAAAGTCCATTTGTAGTTGTATTTGATAAAATTGGTATTCCTTATGCAGCAGATATTATAAATTTTGTTATCATTACAGCAGTGCTATCCGTTGCGAATTCAGGGTTATATGCAACTTCTCGTATGCTATGGTCTATGTCTAATCAAGGAATGATTAGTCCGATTTTTGGTAAGTTATCTAAAAACGGTGTTCCTATTTATGCATTGATTGTAAGTACAATTGTAGGTTGCCTTTCATTACTATCAGGTATTTATGCGGAAGATACAGTTTATTTATGGCTACTTTCTATTGCCGGGTTCGGGGCGATATTAGTTTGGGCATCTATTGCTCTATCTAACTTATTAGCTAGGAGGTCATACATAAAGCAGGGCGGGGATGTGAAAGAATTGAAATTTAAAACACCTCTGTATCCATTCGTACCACTGCTTGCACTAGTATTAAATGTAACAGTAATTATTGGTATGGCCTTTATTCCAGAGCAAAGAATGGCATTGTATTGCGGAATTCCATTTATGATTGTTTGTTTACTGTTTTACCGTGCGACAAGAAATAAGGCACGTAAAGTAGAACATATTGAAAAGACAAATACGACGGAAGTAGAGAGCTTCTAATATGAATTAATTTGGAGACTGTAAGATTTGTAAACAGTCTCTTTTTTTGTGAAAATAAAGTTGGAAACATACTACGTATGTAAAGGGGAATTAGCGATGAATCCAGAAGTTTCGCAGTTGTTAAAACAAATAGATTCAAGGAAAGAGGAATTGTTAGAACTTACAAAAATATTAATTCGTTTTGAAACACCAGCACCACCAGCGAGAAATACAAATGAAGCGCAAGAATTTGTTGCAGATTTTTTAAGAAAACGAAATTTTAGTATTGATAAATGGGATGTATATCCTAATGATCCGAACGTTGTTGGTGTGAAAAAAGGGGCAAAAAGTGACTCATATAAAAGTCTTATTATTAATGGACATATGGATGTAGCTGAAGTATCGGCAGATGAGGCGTGGGAAACAAATCCGTTTGAGCCATTTATAAAAGATGGTTGGTTAGTTGGACGTGGTGCAGCTGATATGAAAGGGGGACTAGCTGGAGCGCTATTTGCTATTCAGCTATTACAAGAAGCTGGTATTGAATTACCTGGAGATTTAATCTTTCAATCCGTAATTGGAGAAGAAGTTGGAGAAGCTGGTACACTTCAATGCTGCAAAAGAGGTTATGATGCTGATTTTGCAGTCGTAGTGGATACGAGTAATTTACATATGCAAGGACAGGGCGGCGTAATTACTGGCTGGATTACTGTGAAAAGCCCTCAAACGTTTCATGATGCAACGCGTAGGCAAATGATTCATGCTGGAGGACGTTTATTTGGAGCGAGTGCAATTGAAAAAATGATGAAAATTGTGCAAAGTTTGCAAGAATTAGAGCGTCATTGGGCAGTTATGAAAACATATGAAGGCTATCCGTCTGGAACAACAACAATTAATCCAGCTGTTATTGAGGGTGGAAGACATGCAGCTTTTATTGCGGATGAGTGCCGGTTATGGATAACAGTGCACTTTTATCCGAATGAAACACATGAACAAATAATAAAAGAAATTGAAGAGTATATCGGTAAAGTAGCAGCTGCCGATCCATGGCTAAGTGAAAATCCACCACAATTTAAGTGGGGCGGAGAATCAATGATTGTGGATCGTGGCGAAATTTTCCCTTCTTTAGAAATAGATAGTGAACATACAGCTGTAAAAACGCTTAGCTCAGTACATGAATCAATTCTTTCTAAAAATGCAATTTTAGATATGTCTGCAACGGTAACGGATGGTGGTTGGTTTAGTGAATTTCATATTCCAGCGATTATATATGGACCAGGTACATTAGAAGAAGCACATTCTGTAAATGAGAAAGTTGAAGTTGAACAGTTAATTGAATTTACAAAAGTGATAACAGCATTTATATATGAATGGTGCCACACGGAAAAATAGATTTGTACAGTAAAATCGTACGAGTATGTATACTTGTACGATTTTTTATTGAACTATTTCAGTGTTGAATATAAACAACTGAAATAGTTCTTTATTTTTCTATGTCTTTCGTTTTAGTTCAATTAATTTCTCTTTCGCTAATTCAACGGCAATCGCATCATCTAAATAGCCAATTGGAAAGAGATAGTCGGGAATAATATCTGTCGATAATATGAAATAAAGTAATGCGCTCCCAAGAACTGCACGTTCTTCTTTTGAAATGGTTTCATTACAAAATTGTTGATACATATCTGTTAATTGTTCAATAAAAGGACCAGCACTATCAATTTGCTCTAATTTGCTTGCAAAACTGTCATGAATACGTTTTTCGCCTTCTGTTGTCTGGGCATAGCGTTCGTAATTTTCGAGTTCTTGTTTTACGCGAGTTGTAGTGTAATCGAAATCGAATAAGTTAGAGGATTGCAGAGTTTGCTGAATGGTATCAAGAGATGTGTACATATCCGTCTTTTCTTTATTAATGTGAGGAGAATCAGGATACATTTCATCAAATAACAATTGGGGTGGAACTTGTAGACATTCTGCGAATTTTTGTAGGTGTTTTTGTTTTGGCGGTTGTTTGCCATTCATAATTCTTGAGATTGTTGCGGGATCAATATTTGTAAGCATTCCGAGTTGGCGCATAGATAAGGCACGTTCTTTTAAAAGTTTTTTTATTAATCTACTAAGCCGCTCATTTGGATTTTCTTTAGGCATAGCGAAGGCACTCCTTTTTATTGTTGAAAAAATGTTGAGCATTTATTACATGTATATGAAACAGACAGGCACAGTTGCTCAACATTTTCATAAGATGCATGGAAAAGTGAGGAAAAGGGGTGGCTATTTATGAGTACGGCAGGTCTATTTTCAATTTTTTTAATCGGGATTGCTTCTAATTTAGATAATGCAGGTGTTGGGATTGCATATGGCATTCGTAAAATTAGAATTTCGTGGTTCAACAATTTTATCATCGCATTTTTTGGGTTTTTATTTACTTTATTAGCTGGATTTTTTGGGAACTGGATTGCGTTATTTATTTCAGAGTTTACAGCAAACCTGATTGGAGCGATAGTTTTAGGGATAATCGGGGTGTTTATTTTGTGCCAGCCTTTCTTGGGGCAAAGAAATACCGTAGGCTCTAAAGATGGTAATGTACTTATGGGAATTTTACGTGATCCAGAAAAAGCAGATTTTGATGGTTCTAAAACAATTAGTTTTTCAGAAGCAATTGTATTAGGGATTGCGTTGTCTATTAATAATATTGCAGGTGGATTTGATGCTGGGATAACAAATTTAAATCTTTGGCTTACAGCGACTATTTCTGGGGTGTTTAGTTTTATTTGTATTAGTGGTTTTGCGTATGTAGGAAAACGATTTTTAGCAGAATACTTAGGGAAATGGGCGACAATTATCGCAGAAGTATTATTAATTCTTATTGGGATCGATCAGTTGTTGTAAGGAGAGTAGAAAACAAGGTTCGAGTATTTCCTTGGAAATACAGCAAGGGATTGCATATATCGACGTACTTTTCTCCATACTAATACGGATTTCTTTTAAGAAAGGGGGATTTGTATGGGACGCGGGAAAGCATTTGATCATAAGAAAAAAGGGCATGATCATCAACCACCTAAAGGTGCGTTCATTCATAAAGATGTAAATGAACATACTTTGGAAGAGGAAGAGCTACCAGTAAATATTGAGGCGTATAAAAATAGTTTAAAAAAACATTAAAAGCACCTACATAGGTGCTTTTTTACCGTATATCTTCAATTAATTGTTCCGATTCTTCATGCATACTGTACTCACTTAATACTTGAATGCAAAGCCATTTTAATTCCTCAATCGTATGCTCAAGTTCTTCAGGAAGCACGTGATAAATGTCTTCAAGTCCCATCCCGAAATGAATAAGTTCAAGTACTTGATCATCGATGTTCCGATCCATTAATAATTCAAGTACTTCTAAATTGAATATGTATCGGTGAGCTTCGTCGAGTGAAACAACTTTTAACTTCAAGCTTTCTACAATACTCAATATAAAAAGAAGGATTGTTTTTTCAAGAACAGGTTGTTTTCCCATTTGAAATATTAGTTTCATCTTTCACACCTCCACATATAGCGCTAGGTTGTACTATATTATTCAGGAGGGGGGAACAAATATGCATGATATAGAGAAACTTTCAGCACTGTTTTTATAAGAAGATTGATAACTCGCAAAATTGAGGTTTTGGCGAAATAAAAAATCCTGCTAGTATAGCAGGATAACTCGCGATTAAAAAATGCTCCAACCTTCTTGAGCAGAAAGAAGTTCAAGAATTTTAAAACCAGCAATACTATTTCCGTTTGCATCTAAAGCTGGTCCGAAAATACCGATTCCCATGTCTCCTTTTACGCAGCCAAAAATACCACCGGCTACACCGCTTTTTGCAGGAATACCAACACGAATTGCAAATTCACCAGATTCGTTATACATACCACATGTGACCATAAATGTTTTGCAAATTTTTGTAATATGTTTAGGGATGATTTGTTTCTTTTTATATGGATCATATCCATCCATTGCAAAAATTAAGCCGATACGTGCTAAATCGATGCAGTTTACTTCAACTGCGCATTGACGAGTATATAAATCCATAAGTTCTTCAATATCACAATCGATAATTCCGTTTTGTTTCATATAATAACAAAGTGAACGGTTTAGGTAAGCTGTCTCTAGTTCTGAATCGGCAACTTTAGAGGAATAATTAATAGTAGGATTATCTGTTATTTCACGTACAAAATGAAGAATACGTTCCATTTTTTCCTCGTTATCTTTTCCTTCTAACATGCTTGTAATAGCTAATGCTCCTGCATTTATCATTGGATTAAGGGGTTTGGACGGACTTGTCGTTTCTAACTTAATAATAGAATTAAATGGGTCACCCGTTGGTTCCATTCCAACTTTAGAAAATACATATTCTTCACCACGGTCTAAAAGGGCAAGGGCAAGTGTAATTACTTTGGAAATACTTTGAAGAGTAAATAGTGTTTGTGAGTTGCCTGCATGGATATATTCTGTTTCTTTATGGAAAATGGCAATCCCTAAATCGTCTGGATTTGCATTTCCTAGTTCGGGGATATAAGTAGCAAGTTTTCCTTTTTTTGTATATGGTTTTACTTGTTCTAACAACTGTTGTAAGTTGTTTGTTTCAATGCACTGCATAGTACCAACGCTCCTATTTTGAATTAACTAAGTTTACTTTTCCCGATATGCTCGGAAATAAATAATAACATGAAAAAGTGGAATGATAAAACGAAAGTTCAATGTGCTATAATAGGTCTTTCGTTTCGAGTATTCTGTATTTTAAAAAGGAGAATTTTCCTTTTATATAACAGTTTGGAAATAGGAGATTTATCCATAAAAAGTTCGGAAATAAAAACTACACATCTATACAACTATATGTTATTATGGTTATGTAATAGAAAGCGTTTTCTAAAGCGCACTTATAATGATAACGATTTCATAAATTAAATTAGGGGGAATTAAAATGTTGCAGTTTTTACAACGTATTGGTAAAGCTTTAATGCTTCCGATCGCAGTACTACCAGCAGCAGGATTATTGCTTCGTTTAGGGCAACCAGATGTATTTGATATTCCTGTTATGGCACAGGCCGGCGCAGCAGTTTTTGATAACTTAGCACTTATTTTTGCAATTGGTATTGCAATCGGTCTTTCAGTGGATGGTAGTGGTGCAGCAGGTCTTGCAGGTGCAATTGGTTATCTTGTTATGAAAAATAGTATTGATGCACTTAGCAAAGGGTATTCAACTGCTGAATTACAAGGTAAATTAGGTAAAGTCCAAGATTTAATAGGTAATAGCGCAAATGTAGATCCATCTAAGCTTGCGGATACAATGACACAAGTATCTAAGGCTGCTGAATTATCGACTAAAGTAGATATGAAAGTTTTAGGTGGTATTATTGTTGGTGTTATAGCAGGACTTCTTTATAATAAATTCCATAAGATTAAACTTCCAGAATGGTTAGGTTTCTTTGCTGGAAAACGTTTCGTTCCAATTGTTACATCAGTTGTGATGCTGATATTAGGAATTCTATTTGCACAAATTTGGCCAACAATTCAAAATGGTATTGATGCATTAGCTCATGGAATTGTTAATTTAGGTGCAATTGGTTCAGGATTATTTGGTTTATTAAACCGTTTATTAATCCCAATTGGTTTACACCACGTAATGAACACATACTTCTGGTTTGTATTTGGGGACTTTACAAATGCAGCAGGTAATGTTGTTAATGGTGATATTGCTCGTTTCCTTGCAGGTGACAAAACAGCAGGTATGTTTATGACTGGTTTCTTCCCAGTTATGATGTTCGGTTTACCAGCAGCATGTTTCGCAATGATTGCAGCTGCTAAACCAGAAAAGCGTAAAGCAGTTACTGGTATGTTAGCTGGTCTAGCATTAACTTCATTCTTAACTGGTATTACAGAGCCTATTGAATTCTCATTCATGTTCTTATCACCAGTATTATATGGTATTCATGCTGTACTAACAGGTCTTTCTTTATTCATTACAACATCACTTGGCATTCATGATGGTTTCTCATTTAGTGCCGGTGCAATCGATTATGCTTTAAACTTCGGTATTGCAACAAAACCAGTCTTACTAGCAGGTATCGGTTTAATTTACGCAGCAATTTATTTCATAGTATTCTACTTCTTAATTAAGAAGTTCGATTTAAAAACTCCTGGTCGTGAAGATGACGATGAGTTAGTTGAAGATGGTGATGCACCAGTTGCAGGTTCAATTGGTGAAACTTACGTAGCAGCTTTAGGCGGAAAAGAAAACTTAACAGTTATTGATAACTGTGCAACACGTCTACGCTTACAAGTAAAAGATGCTGGTCAAGTAAATGAAGCAGCATTAAAACGTGCTGGTGCAAAAGGTGTTATGAAATTAAGTAATACTAGTGTACAAGTTATCGTAGGTACAAATGTTGAATCTGTTGCCGATGATATGAAAAAACACGTATAAATAATGAGATAAGAGGATGTCCCAAAAGATTGATAACATCAATTTTTTAGAGGATATCCTCTTTTTTTTGTTAATAATTTAACGGGAATCTTACTTTTGTAAATTTTCTTTTTCTTTTTTGTACATATAGGTTGGTAATATGTGCAGTGCGTGATAAAGTAGGGATGATATAGAATGGATTATCCATAATCTACTAAAACGAATCTTTAGTAGAGGAATTAAATTATTGGTGAGTAAGGGGAAAAAAGCAATTATGGATCAGGAAAAAAATAATGCGAATGGGAAAGCACATCGGCCGATTGTATACATAAAAAGAACAATCATTCTCGTCTTACTATTATCACTTGTATATTTCATGTATACAAAAATTGTTGCGCATAATAAGAAAGAAGAAACTTTAAAAGCGGCAGCAGAAATGAAGAAACAAGAAGAGTTAAAAAAGAAAGAAGAAAAAAAGAAACAAGAAGTACAGAAGCAAAAACAAAAAGAGCAGGAAGAACAAATGAAGCAAGCGCAAGCAGCGGAGAAACCTGCTGAAGGACCACCTCAAGAAATTAATGAAAACGCTCAATTGGACCAGTATTTACAAAACGCAGGATTTAGCGGGACAGCTGTTATTGTGAAGAACGGAAAAGTTCTTCTGAATAAAGGGTACGGTATGGCAAATAAAGAGCAGCAAGTACCGAATAATTCAGAGACGACTTTTTATATTGGTTCTATTTCAAAGGCGTTTGTAGCAACTGCTATTATGCAATTGAAAGATCAAAATAAATTACAAGTAGAAGATACTGTTGCGAAGTATATTCCAGATTTTCCACAAGGTAATAATATTCAGCTAAAACATCTATTAACACATACATCAGGGATTCCCGAATATGAGCAGGGAAAAGAAGATATTTCTCATGAAGAACTGATAAAGCGGATAGGAAATCAAAAGCGTATTGGTGGTCCGGGAGAGAAGTGGAAGTATTCTGATTCGAACTACTCTATACTTGCTTATATTGCAGAGAAGGTAAGTGGGCAGTCACTCGAAGAATATATTAAACAACATATTTTTGCTACTGCGGGTATGAAACATTCTGGCTTTGGCACAGCGTTAGAACAAACAAGATTCCCATCAACGGGTTATAAAATAGTAAATAATAATATGACAACACCTAATATTCCAAGCATGTCACAACTTTATGGTTGTGGTGATATATATACGAGTGCACATGATTTATATTTATTTAATGAGGCGTTATACTCTGGAAAATTAATTTCAAAAGAGAGTTACGATCAAATGTTTACGGGTGGAAAAAAGGATTACGGGTTTGGATGGTACGTAGACCCAGGAAGCTATTCGAATCATGGTGTAATGCCAGGTTGGAATTGCTTAAACGGATTTAGTAAAAATGGTAGTGTATATGTTGTTTTATTATCTAACATTCAAAATAATATTAAATCATTTGGTAAAGTGAATAATGACATTTATTCGATATTGCGGAATATTGAAGTGTAAGAAACTATCCTTTTGGATAGTTTTTTTTTATGCTCTGAAACAAATATTTCTTTTAGAAAATGTATGTCTTACCTATCACAAAAATATCCATTTTGTATACATTAAGATGTATGGATGTAAAATTTTATAATCTAAAAATAATAGGAGGAGAAGTGTATGTGTCTGTTCAGAAAATATTGGCATAAATTATCAAGATTGTTTAATAGACAATTAGATTATTTTTTAGATAATAAGTTATTGCCTGCTGTGGAAAGACTTTTATTTTCACAAAACTTCGCGAGGTTTATTCAAAGAAACTCTAAGCAAGCTACGGAAGAAGTTATTGAATCAAGTAGATTTCAATCTATTATTTGTAACATTTTAAAAGAATGCAATACATCACCTTTTAAAGAAATTGCAAAGCAGTATTTAGGTAAAAACGTAGAAATTACGGTGACAGTTGGACAATTAACAGGTGTTATTGTAGCAGTTGGTGATGACTTCTTAACATTGCAAGAAGGAATAGGAACAGAGGTTTTATTACCATTTATAAGTATTATATCAATTAAAGAAGCGTAAGAAAGGAGACTTATATATGTTATTTACTGATGAATTACGTAACCATGTTGGCGAACTAGTGCAAGTTGTGACAGCTGTAGAAATCATTGCAGGCGTTCTTTTATCTGTGACGGATGGGGCAGTAATTGTTCGTACTTCTCCTTCTTATGGACCACCAGAAGATGTAGTTGTGCGTATTCCTATTATTGCTTATGTTCGCTTGGAAGGGTAAGAGTGATACAAGTATGAGAGTGTCAGTTGTTATTCCAGTGCATAATGAAGCAAGTACTTTATCAAAAGTTTTAGTAGAGGTAAGAAAACTCGAACCATATGAAGTTATCATAGTAGATAATGGATCTACAGATGGGACGAAGGAAATAGCATTACAGCATAATTGCCGTGTGATTTATTATAGAGATTCTCTTGGTAATGATGTGGGACGGGCAATTGGTGCTAGAGAAGCAAAAGGTGAGATTGTTTTGTTTTTAGATGGTGATATCGTCATGAAAAGTGAAGAATTATACAATTTTATTAAAGGAATACGACAAGGGCATGAGATTGTTTTAAATAATTTAACATGGTCCGTTTACTTGAAGATGAGACCGCATTATACGACGGTTGGAAAATATATGTTAAATCGTTATTTGAACAAGAAAGAGTTTGTTGTAGGATCTTTAATTGCAATACCACATGCGATAAGTCGTAAAGTGATTGAAAAACTGGGGTGGTGGAATTTAGCAGATCCAGCATTATTTCAAGCGATGGCGATGTCTAGAGGAGTAGATATTTCTGATATGGCTTCAGTTGATGTCATCTACACAAATAAAGTTCGACCTGTGCATACTGGTACATCACCTGGCTCTCCTTATCCGAAAGCGACTAGTCGTATTATGGGTGATCATTTGCGAGCTTTACAATACGTAATCGAAACATATGGTAAACGCGGTGGTTTTTCAGAGAACAATAGAGATAGAGAGTTTGTAGGAAAGTATAAACCAGTTTTATTACAAAAGAATAAAGCGAAATATAGTGCCATTATCCCAGTATCAGAAGAGAAAATAACCATAAGGTCTGTTATAAAAGAAGTGAAAGAAGCAGGTGTAGATGAAATTATAGTTGTCGCGAATGGAGCAGATGTTGAGACTGTTAAACAGGCAAAGCTAGAGAATGTTATTGTTGTTGAATTTACGAAGGCGCTTGGACATAATGTAGCACGAGCAATAGGTGCCATGCATGCTACGGCAGATATTTGTTTATTCGTTGATAGTGATCTTGTTATTCCAGCAAAAAAACTCACTCTATTTTTACATGCTGTTGAAGATGGAAATGACGTGGTGTTAAATGATTTACAATGCTTATTAGATATGTTTCATCCAGCAGATCCAATTAGTATGGGAAAATACTTTGTGAATTTGATAGCGAAACGACCAGATTTATGGAATAACTCACTAACTGCTGTACCACATGCCATTCATAAGAAGGTAATAGAGAAAATAGGATATGATTCCCTTATCATTCCGCCATTAGCACAAGTGAAAGCTATTTTAGAAGGATTCTCTATTACAACAGTAGAGTTAGTAGATGTTATAAAAACAAATCGCGTACGTCCAGAGCAACACGAATTTGTAAATGGGCGTATTTCAGCATTTGATCGTATTTTCGGTGATCAACTTGAAGCGGTTGCGTATTTATTACAATGTACGGACGAACGTGGTGGTTTTACAGATGGAGATAGAGATAGAGATGTAATTCAACAATTGAGAAGGGAAGAAGAGAATACAAATGAATAGTAGTAAAGTAGCTATTATTGGGCTAGGGTATGTTGGCCTTCCTTTAGCGGTACATTTTGCAGAAAGAGGGCATACAGTACTTGGATTAGATAAAGATATTAGAAAAATAGACTCAATTATAAAAGGAGAAAGTTATATTCCGGATGTTTCTTCTAAAGAGTTACAAAGTTTATTGACGAAAAAAAAATTAACAGTAAATACACCGGATCAAGGCATTGCTGATTTTCAAAATAGTGATTATGTTATTGTCACTGTCCCGACTCCAATTAATGAACAAAGAGAACCAGACTTAAGTGCCCTCATTTCAGCTTCGCATTATATACAACAAAACCTTCAAAAAGGACAAACCTTCATTTTTGAAAGCTCCACATATCCAGGCACACTTGAAGAAGTCATCCTACCTATTATTTCTCAAAATGGTAAAAAGGTAGGGGAAGATTTCTATATCGGATATTCCCCTGAGAGAATTGATCCAGCAAATAGTCAATATTCAGTTCAAGCTATTCCAAAAGTTATTAGTGGACAAACAGAAAAGTGTAAACAAAAGGTACAGGATTTATATAGTACCATTTTTGACGAAGTTGTACCTGTTAGCTCTCCGAAAGTAGCAGAGATGTGCAAGCTATTTGAAAATATTCAGCGCTTAGTTAACATTTCTTTAGTAAATGAACTAAACACACTATGTGAAAGTTTAGGCATTGATTTTTATGAGGCCATTGAAGCGGCATCTACAAAACCATTTGGGTTTACTCCGTATTGGCCAGGGCCAGGGATAGGGGGACACTGTATTCCCGTAGACCCTTTATATTTTCAATGGAGAATAAAAAAGAATGGGGCAATTAGTCAATTAATTGAGGCTGCACATATAATTAATGAAGAAATGCCAGAGAAAATGGTCCGGAAAGTAAAAAGTGTGGTGCAATTACCTGCAACGGTGTTAATTGTAGGGATTGCGTATAAAAAAGATGTAAATGATTTGAGAGAATCACCAGCGTTACCGATTATTCAATTATTAAGAAATCAAGGATACGAGATAGAATATCATGATCCTTATATTTCTTCCGCAGAAATTGGAGATAAGGTGTACCAATCTGTTTCTTTAGATGAAGAAAAAGTTAAAAAAGCGGATTGTATTTTAATTTTAACGGATCATTCTAATATTGATTGGAAGCTTTTTAAAGGAATGGATCGAGTAATAGATACACGCGGGATTGTAAAGAAGGTGAGTAAATGAGTAAGAAATGTTTAATTACAGGTGGGGCCGGATTTATCGGGTCGCATTTAGCTGAAGAGTTGATGAGAAGAGGTTATGAGGTCACTGTTGTGGATAACTTTTATAAAGGTAAAAATAAGTACCATAAAGAGTTAATGAAAGAAATCCGTGTTATTCCAATAAGTGTTTTAGATAAAAATTCTATTTATGAATTAGTAGATCAGCATGATGTCGTGTTTCATTTAGCAGCAATTTTAGGTGTGAAAACAACAATGGAAAAAAGTATAGAGCTCATAGAAACGAATTTTGATGGGACAAGAAATGTTTTACAAGCAGCGTTAAAAGGAAAGAAGAAAGTAGTTTTTGCTTCTACTTCAGAAGTATATGGTAAGGCCAAGCCGCCTTTCTCTGAAGAGGGAGATCGATTGTACGGGGCAACTTCTAAAATTCGTTGGAGTTATGCAGTTTGTAAAACGTTGGAAGAGACATTATGTTTAGGGTACGCATTAGAAGGTTTACCAGTAACGATTGTTCGATACTTTAATATTTATGGTCCAAGAGCGAAAGATGGTCCATATGCAGGAGTAATCCCGCGATTTATCCGCGCGGCACTGCAAGGAGAAGACATTCTCGTATATGGAGATGGAAAGCAGACACGTTGTTTTACGTATGTAAGTGATGCGGTAGAGGCAACGATTCGGGCAATGGATGAGAAGGTAAATGGTGAGATTATTAATATAGGTTCTGAGAATGAAAAGAGCATAAAAGAAGTAGCAGAAGTAATTAAAAAATTAACGAATTCTTCTTCGAAGATTGTCCAAGTGCCTTTTGAAGAAGTATATCCTCATGGTTTTGAAGAAATTCCAAATAGAAGACCAGATGTAACAAAATTAAAAGAGCTTGTTCAATTTCAGGCGAAAGTAACGTGGGAAAACGGATTGAAGGAAACAATTAAGTGGTTTCGTGAACAAAACAATGGCTAAGTCATTATCTGTTATTATTCCTGCATGTAATGAGGTCGATACGATTTCAGACGTTATTCAATCGGTAAGACCATTAAATCCAGTAGAAATCATTGTAGTAGCAAACGGTTGTAATGATGGAACAGAAGATGTTGCAGATCGTTTAGGGTGTAAAGTAATCAAGCATACAGAGCTACTAGGGAACGATGTTGGACGTGCAGTCGGCGCAAAACATGCGATAGGTGATGTATTACTATTCATAGATGGTGATTTTGCTATTCCAACTTCAAAATTAAAATTATTCCTTAATCCGATTTTATACGATCAGGCAGATGTAGTTTTAAATAATTTGGATGCATTATTTTTAAAAAGGCAAAAAACCACTTCTATTACAGTATGGCGCCAAATATTAAATGCAATGTTAGAGCGTGAAGAATTAAAAATGAATTCTTTATTAGATGTACCTCATGCGCTGACGAAAGAAGTCGTTCAAAGCATCGGATATGAATGTTTTGTTAATCCTATTGTGGCTCATTTACGCCTAGTTCAAAGTAAATGGAGAATTAGTCGTCATTGTGCTATTGACGTTATTACGCCGAATAAATTTCGTCCATTCCAGCATGCTGCATATGGGACAAATCTTTCCCAATCTGAAAAAAGAATGATAGGTGATCATATAGAAGCAGTAGCAGAACGGATATTAAGCAGTGATGAGCGCGGAGGATATTATGATGGAAATAGGAAAAGGGATAGTGTCTATCATACTTTAAGTTTTGAAGAGTTTTATCAAGGGTGGGGTGTTACATCTGATTTCTATAAAGGAAAGCAACTATCGGTTGTTATTCCCGTACAAGATGAAGAGAAAACAATTGGAAACGTTATAGAAGAGCTTCGCAAAATTGAACCCTTCGAAATTATCGTTGTCGTAAATGGTTCGTCAGATAAAACGAAAAAAATTGCAAAAGACAAAGGGGCAACGACAATTGTATATAAAGAAGCACTCGGAAATGATGTGGGGCGCTCACTTGGAACGTATTTTGCAAAAGGAGAAATTGTGTTATTTATAGATGGCGATTTTGTTATTCCAGCGAGTGAGCTATATCCTTTTGCGAAAGCTATTGCAGATGGAACAGATGTTGCATTAAATGATCTAAATCATTATTTAGATTTAAGAGTACCGCTTCATCTTGTAACTGCATTTAAATATGCATTAAATTTAGCTTGTGATAGAAAAGATCTAGGCGTAGGCTCTCTTATCGCTGTACCGAATGCGTTTAGCCGTAAGTGTTTGAAAGAAATTGGGTATAGATCTTTACTGGCGCCGTGTGTAGCCCAAGTGAAAGCTATTCTTTCAGGATTTGAAGTTGCATGTGTAAGTCGTGTTGAGGTCGATAAGATGAACCGTATTCGTCCCAGTGAACATTTTGCTAAAATAGGTCATCCACCAGCTGTACTTCGAATTATAGGTGATCATATAGAAGGACTAGATCAAATAATTGCATTAACAGACAATCGTGGCGGATTCTATGATGGCAATAGAAAAAGAGATGTTTTATAGAAGTAACAAAAAAAGTGTACAACATGTGTACACTTTTTTGTTCTGTTATAAAAACTATAACAGATTAGGAGATAAGAGTATTACAGCTCTACAATGGGTATTGTTCTTATATTACAAAATAGGACTCGTATATAAGGATACCAAAAAAATACAATTAAGGAAAGGGTTAATTTTAAAGACTTTTAAATGAAGTTAACACTATATATATAGTAGTTTGCTCAACATTTCACAAACATGTCACAACTATTTCGTTCACTTTCGTAAAAAAGTAGTATTCTAAGTGTGTAAGCTGTTATATAAAAAATCTTAGTCCTGTACTAATCAAAAATGGAGGAGATTAGGATGACTCAAGTATTAGAAAATGTTAAAAACGCATGGGAAAACTTTAAAGGTGAAAAATGGAAAGCAGAGATTGATGTTCGCGATTTCATTTTAAATAATGTAAACGTTTTCGAAGGGGACGAATCTTTCTTAGCAGAAGCAACTGAAGCAACGAAACAACTTTGGGATCAAGTAATGGATTTAACAACGAAAGAACGTGAAAACGGTGGCGTTCTTGATATGGATACAAAAATTGTTTCTTCTATTACATCACATGACCCAGGATACTTAAATAAAGATATTGAAAAAGTAGTCGGTTTCCAAACTGATAAACCATTTAAACGTTCTTTACAACCATATGGTGGTATTCGTATGGCAGAACAAGCTTGTGAATCTTATGGATACGAAATGGATAAAGAACTTAGTCGTATTTTTAGAGAGTGGAGAAAAACTCATAACCAAGGTGTATTTGATGCATACACACCAGAAATGAGAAATGCACGTAAATCAGGTGTTATTACTGGTCTTCCAGATGCATACGGACGTGGACGTATTATCGGTGACTATCGCCGAGTAGCGTTATATGGTATTGATCATTTAATTGAAGCGAAAAAAGCTGATTTGAATTTAACTGGTGGTGTAATGAGCGAAGATACAATGCGTTTACGCGAAGAGTTATCTGAGCAAATGCGTGCACTTCAAGAGTTAAAAGAAATGGCTGCTTCTCATGGCTTCGATATTTCTAAGCCAGCAACAAATGCACAAGAAGCATTCCAATGGTTATACTTCGCATACCTTGCAGCGATTAAAGAACAAAACGGAGCTGCAATGAGTCTTGGACGTACTTCTACATTCTTAGATATTTACATTGAAAGAGATTTAGCAAATGGTACTTTAACAGAAGAAGAAGTACAAGAAATTGTCGATCACTTCATTATGAAATTACGTCTTGTGAAATTCGCAAGAACACCTGATTATAATGAATTATTCTCTGGTGACCCAACTTGGGTAACTGAATCTATCGGTGGTATGGCATTAGATGGTCGTCCATTAGTAACAAAGAACTCATTCCGTTTCTTGCATACATTAGATAATTTAGGACCAGCTCCAGAACCAAACTTAACTGTTCTTTGGTCTAAACAATTACCAGAGAACTTTAAAAACTACTGTGCGAAAATGTCTATTAAAACATCAGCAATTCAATATGAGAATGATGACATTATGCGTCCTGAATACGGCGATGATTACGGTATTGCATGTTGCGTATCTGCAATGAGAATCGGTAAACAAATGCAGTTCTTCGGAGCTCGTGCAAACTTAGCCAAAGCATTATTATATGCGATTAACGGTGGCAAAGATGAAAAGTCAAAAGCACAAGTTGGTCCTGAGTACGCACCAATTACTTCTGAAGTATTAAATTATGAAGAAGTTATGCATAAGTTTGATATGACAATGGAATGGTTAGCGGGTCTATATTTAAACACATTAAATGTTATCCATTACATGCATGATAAATATAGCTATGAACGTATTGAAATGGCACTTCATGATACAAACGTTCTTCGTACAATGGCAACAGGTATCGCTGGTCTATCTGTAGTAGCAGATTCATTAAGTGCAATTAAGTACGCAAAAGTAAAACCAATTCGTGATGAAAATGGTATTGCAGTTGACTTCGAGATTGAAGGAGATTTCCCTAAATACGGTAACAATGATGATCGTGTAGATGAGATTGCTGTAAATCTTGTAAAAACATTTATGAATAAACTTCGTAAACATACAACATACAGAAACTCTGTTCATACAATGTCAATCTTAACAATCACATCTAACGTTGTTTACGGTAAGAAAACTGGTAATACTCCAGATGGCCGCCGTACTGGAGAACCATTTGCACCAGGTGCGAACCCAATGCATGGACGCGATACAAAAGGTGCATTAGCTTCATTATTATCTGTGGCTAAATTACCATATGAAGATGCACAAGATGGTATTTCTAATACATTCTCTATTATTCCGAAAGCACTTGGTAAAGAAGATGATGTACAAGTACGTAATTTAGTATCAATGCTTGATGGCTATGCAGTAAAAGAAGGGCACCACTTAAATATTAACGTATTTAACCGTGAAACATTAATGGATGCAATGGAACATCCTGAGAAGTATCCACAATTAACAATTCGTGTATCTGGTTATGCTGTAAACTTTATTAAATTAACTCGTGAACAACAAATTGATGTAATTAACCGTACAATGCATGAAAGCATGTAAATGAAAAAAGGTGTCCCTTTACTCTTAATATATAGCGAAGGGAGGCTGTTTCAATAAAGGAGGAAGTAACATGGTAAAAGGAAGAATACATTCTGTAGAGTCTTGTGGTACTGTTGATGGCCCGGGGATTCGTTATGTCATATTTACACAAGGGTGTTTATTACGTTGTCAATATTGTCATAATGCTGATACGTGGGAAATCGGTAAAGGTAAAGAAATAACAGTTGAAGAAGTGATGCAGGATGTGACATGTTACCTTCCATTTATTGAAGCTTCCGGAGGCGGTATAACAGTTAGCGGTGGAGAGCCATTATTACAGCTAGACTTTTTAATTGAGTTGTTTAAAAAGTGTAAAGCGGCTGGTATCCATACAACAATCGATTCTTCTGGTGGTTGTTATTCTGAGGAACCAGAATTCCGAAATAAGCTAGATATTTTAATGGATTATACAGATTTAGTTTTATTGGATCTGAAACATATCGATTCCAAAAAGCATCGTAAATTAACAGGGAAACCAAATGAACATATTTTACAATTTGCTCGTTATTTATCGGATAAGAATAAACCGATTTGGGTACGACACGTATTAGTTCCTGGTGTTACGGATAATGAAGAGGATCTACAAAAACTATCTAGCTTTATTCAAAGTCTGTCTAATGTTCAAAAAGTTGAAGTGTTACCATATCATAAGCTTGGTGTATATAAATGGGAGGCGCTTGGACACAAGTATCCACTCGCAAATGTAGAACCACCTACTGAGAAAAATGTAGAACATGCTAAATATATTTTACAAGCGGTCTAATCCAAATATTGGATTAGGCTTTTTGCTTTCTTTACAATAAAATCTAGAGTATATATTGATAAAAGAGTATACTGAAAGTAGAATATCCATAATTTTGTACGGAATAAATGGAGAAATTTACATAATTGTAAAGGGAAATCAAAATAGTAAAAAGAATTAAGAAGTAAAAGAGTGAGTATCATGGAATAGAGAACATTTGTAAGTTATTGCGAAAGCTCTTATAGGAAAGTATAATGTAAAGATATGAGCACAGATAGGATTAAGGGGTCAATCTTATATGCTTTGCATATCCACGACAGGTACATAGCTGAAAGGGAATTATTAGAATCTGTTTATGTAATTTTTAAGGAAAATGTTTTTCCTATTGTCGTATATGCAATATGGAGAAACAAAAAGCTAGGAGTGGATTTGTTTGATAAAAAACCCCAAGGTTTTAATATTAACTGCACATTACGGTAATGGTCATGTGCAAGTAGCAAAAACATTAGAACAAACATTTCGCCAAAAAGGAATTGAAGATGTTATTGTATGCGACTTGTTTGGAGAATCACATCCATTTATAACTGACATTACAAAATATCTATATTTAAAAAGTTATACAATAGGAAAAGAATTATATCGTTTGTTTTATTACGGGGTAGAAAAAATTTATGATAAGAAAATAGCATCTTGGTATGCGAACTTTGGAAGAAAACGTTTGAAAACACTATTACAGGTGGAGAAACCAGATATTGTAATTAATACATTTCCAATTATCGCTGTACCAGAATTGAAGAAACAAACAGGTATTTCAATTCCTGTCTATAACGTATTAACGGATTTTTGCGTGCACAAAATATGGATTCATCGAGAAGTAGATCGTTATTTTGTTGCAACGGATCATGTGAAAGAATTGATGGTTGATATCGGTGTACCTGCGGAACAAATTGTTGAAACAGGAATTCCAATTCGGAGTAGTTTTGAGTTAAAGGTAAATCCAGAAATCATATATACTAAATATCAGTTATGTAAGAATAAAAAGATTTTACTAATTGTAGCAGGTGCTCATGGGGTATTAGGAAATGTAAAAGAACTATGCCAATCATTTATGTCAGTGCCTAATTTACAAGTAGTTGTTGTTTGTGGGAAAAATGAAGCTTTAAAACAGGATTTATTAAGTTTACAGAAGCAAAATTCCGATGCATTAAAAGTGTTTGGGTATGTTGAAAATATTGATGAATTATTCCGTGTTACTTCTTGTATGATTACGAAGCCAGGCGGAATAACATTAAGTGAAGCAGCAGCGTTGCAAGTACCTGTCATTTTATATAAGCCTGTTCCAGGACAAGAAAATGAAAATGCGATGTACTTTGAAAGAAAGGGAGCAGCAGTTGTCATTCGCGATGATAGTGAGGTTTTTGCAAAAACAGAGGCATTATTACAAGATGATGTGAAGCTTCTTCAAATGAAAGAAGCAATGAAAAGCATCTATCTTCCAGAGCCAGCTGGTCATATTGTAGATGCAATTTTGGCAGAAAATCATGCAGAACCGCGTCATATACCTATTAAATCACCTGCTCTTGCACAATCTTTTACTTAATATGAAACCCTCTTTGTATATGTAAAGAGGGTTCTTTATTATTTTTAAAGAAAATTCAGCCAGTTATCCACAAAAGGATTGCGCTTTCATTAAACAGTAAAGTCGGAATATTAACAACTATATCCACATTGTCCACAATTTTTAGAAAAATATCCACAATTAAAACAGCTGATATATGCTTTAATATAGAAAAATATTAAATGTTTTTGAAAATTACTAACAATTCTGTTGGTTTTGTGGATAAAGTTGTCCACAGCAAAAAAAGCCCCTTATGTATAAGGGGCTTTTTTGCTTACTTTTATCAATCGAGAAAATTATGTAATGAAAATGAATAATTAGGGGGGAAACTTCTAATTATTCATTTTCACTTTAAATGCTTTTCGAGCGATATCCTGCTGCACGATCTGCTTTTTGAAATTCGCGTTGATAGAGAACTTCTTGTGTACTAGATAATGTGTTTTTTGCTTTATCACGTTTCTTTTTATCCATTACAAATCACCTCGTGTCTTAAAGTTACTATTTATCGTTTCCAAAGACATGAGGGGATATACGCATATGGAAAATGTTAATGATTGATTATCATTTCAGAAAATTTAGATTATGCTTCTTTTAATTGATGAGCATCTTGGAAGGTTGTATCTCGCATTGTAGCAAGTGTGTATTGATCTTTTGGAATTTCATATAAGTTATATACTTCTTCGTTTGCGTTAATTTCATCATATACGGCTTTTCTTGTTTCGTTTGCTAGATTCACATATTGCAGTTTTTCTGCAGCTTTAATAGAACGAATATTTATTTTACGAATACGCATGAAAATTGTTTCAATATCTAATTCATAGAAAAGTTCACTAAAAAATGAATCTTTTGCCAATTTATTATAGCCTTTTCCATGATATGGTTTACCAAGCCATGTCCCGAGAAATCCAGCTTTTTCTTGCACATCAAATAAAGTAATTGTTCCGATAGGGTTACCCCATTCATCTAAAATTGTGCGTGAAATTAATTCACCACGCTCTTCAGCTTCAATCGTTTGTTTTGTTAAGAATAAATATTCTTCATAAGAATAAGCCTTTTGACGCACAAAAGGGAAGACAGCTGGATCCACCATTAACTCGTATAGAACGTGGCTGTCGTGTAAGTCGCGTTTTTTCAACATACTAACTCCTCCTCACACGAGGGTAGCATGACGAAAAAACACCCCACCCTCAGAAATTTTTATATCAATCTTTAAAAAATTTCGGGGTGGGAATCGAACCCACTAGAACCAGTTTCTAACGCTGGTGGCGCACCATTTGCCTTCCCCATTCATCAATTTGAAAATGATAATCACGACACAAATTGATTATGGTTTCATTCAGTTTATAATCGTATAATACTTTATCTAGTCAAAAAAATAAACTAGTTTTTTTTATTTTTTTTGTAAATTATTTTTCCATCAATCATAGTTAGTACAGGCTTGGCTAAATAATGGAAAGGATGATGAGTCCATAACACGAGATCGGCGTCTTTTCCAACCTCGATGCTTCCAATTCTATCCTCTAAACGCAAATTTCGCGCTGGGAATATGGTAATTCCTTCTAGTGCTGTTTTCTCGTCTAATCCTTCTCTTACTGCGACAGCGGCACAAATATTTAAATATTGAATGGGTGTATAAGGATGATCTGTTGTTATAGAAACTTCCACACCATTTTTAGATAATATATGGTAAGTATCCCATGTCTTGTTTTTTAGTTCGATTTTAGAACGACGTGTCAGAGTGGGACCAACTGAAACCTTCAAATTATGTTTCGAAAGCTCTTCAACAAGAAAGTGTCCTTCTGTACAATGTTCAATACGTAGATCGAGGTTGAATTCCGTTGCAAAGCGTAGCGCAGAACTAATATCATCTGCTCGGTGAGCGTGGATACGTACGGGTATTTCACGACGTAATGCTTTTAAAATAGGAAGCATTCGAAAATCAGCTTCGTGCCCGTAGTGTTGTGCTTCATAGAATGATTCCCGAAGTAACCCCATAATCCCCATACGTGTAATGGATTCTTTTGTTCCATTACTATGGACTTTTTTAGGATTTTCTCCAAAGGCAATCTTTAAACCAGCAGGTTCTTGAATAATCATATGATCAATACAAGTTCCAGCTGTTTTTATTACACAAGTAGTCCCCCCGATAATATTTTGACTGCCAGGCATAACGTGGACGGTTGTAATTCCGTTTTGTACAGCGTCTTGAAAGGCGATATCCAAAGGGTGGATTCCATCTAAAGAACGAATATGTGGTGTTGAAACTTCAGATGTTTCATTGGCATCATTTCCAGCCCAACCAGTGCCTTCATCATAGAGACCAAGGTGAGTATGGACATCAATAAAGCCAGGTAAGAGATGGAGTGCTCGTGCATCTATAACGGTCATATCTTGAGTAGGTTGAATAAAAGGTTTGACCTCGGTAATTCGCTCTCCTGTAACGAGTACATCGCCTTGAAACTTTTGAGATGTAATAGGGTATACAATGGCTTGTTTGAGCAATATTTTCATAGGTACCTCATTTCTGTTACTTTATAATGCTAATGGAAGTTAAGGGAAAGTAACTGAAAGGTTATTTGTATGGTAATGCTTCGGATCCTAGAAAATGAAAGTTTTGAAAGAGCCCATGTAAAATTGTGTTTTAGAAGTACTACATTGTATGCGAAAGTATATTTTGTAATGCATGGTCTATTGCCGGAAATGTGTATTGGTATCCATGTTCAATTGCCTTAATGGGTAATACACGTTGCCCTTCTAGTACAAGTATGCTCATTTCACCTAATAAAGTTTGAATGATAAATGAAGGTACAGGCAACCAATGAGGCTTGTTCATTATAGTTGCAATGTTTTCTCCAAATTCCTTCATTCTTATGGGTGTTGGTGCTGTCATATTAAGAGGACCATCAATTTCTTTTTTGTGTATGATGAAATCCATCATACGAACGACGTCGTCTATATGAATCCATGATAACCATTGCTTCCCAGAACCAATGGTGCCGCCGATATAGAATTGATAGGGAAGTAGCATTTTTGGAAGAGCTCCTCCATTTGCACCTAATACGACTCCAAATCTTGCGTAGATTGTTCGTATTCCGAGAGAACGTGCTTTAGATGCTTCTTGTTCCCATGAATATACTGTATTTGCTAAAAAGTCATTTCCAGGAGTCTCATGCTGTTCTGTAAAAGACTCTATTTCAGATGTTCCGTAGTATCCAATAGCACTTGCGTTAATAAATGTGTGTGGCTTTGTATGGAGTCCCTGCAATTGTTTAATGAGTCCTTTTGTTGTTTGAATTCTACTGTTTAAAATGGCTTTCTTTTGTTGCTTTGTCCATCTACTATTAATAGACTCTCCGGCTAGATTAATAACTACATCAATAGAAGAGAGGGGGAAGGTTTGTAAATCTGGTGTCCATTGAACATACTGAAGGTTAGGGTCGGAAGTTTCAGTAGTTTTTTTTCGTGTGAGAATGTAAACAGTATATCCTTTTTGAATAAAAAAAGTAGAAAGGGATTTACCGATAAAGCCTGTACCACCAGAAATTGCGATTTTCACAAGTATTTCCTCCTCATTATATATATTCTTGAAAAGAAAAAATGTTCCTCGACTATGTTAAAATAATAGAGAGGTGAGAGTATGGCTGTCATTACAAAAATAGAAGTACAAAAACGATCGAAAGAACGATTTAATATTTATATTGATAAAGGTCAAGGCGAAGAGTACGGATTTAGTGTGGATCAAGTAATCTTAATAAAACATGGATTACAAAAGGGCTTAGAAATTGATGAAATCGAGTTAGGGAATATTTTGTACAATGAAGAAGTACAAAAAGCATATTTACAAGCAATCTCCTATTTATCCTATCAAATGAGAACAAAACAAGAAATAGAAGATTTTTTACGAAAAAAAGAAGTGGGACAGGCCATCATCTCTGAAGTCGTTTCGAAATTATTACATGACCGATATATTAATGATAAAGAGTATGCTGTTTTATATACGCGAACGCAAAGTAATGTGAATCGAAAAGGTCCAACTGTTATTAAAAGAGAGTTATTAAATAAAGGTGTTCAGGATTTAATTATTACACATAGTTTACAAGAATATCCGAAGGAAAAGCAAATTGAGAATGCCTTGTTTCTCATAGAGAAGAAGAAAAAATCTTATCAAAAACATTCTTTTTTACAAATGAAACTAAAGTTAGATGAGATGCTTGTTCGAAAAGGATATTCTAGAGAAGTAATTCAAATTTGTTTGGAAGAATTGAAAGACGAAAAAGATGACGAAAAGCAACAAGAAGCGTTACACTATCATGGGAATAAATATTATGAGAAATATAAGAAGCATGATGGATGGACATTTGAAAACAAGATGAAACAAGCGTTATATCGAAAAGGATTCTCTATTGATGAAATCGAGATATTTTTGCAAATGAAACGCGAAGAGGAATGAGGAGAATAAGATGAATATGCCAAAACGCTACAGTGAAATGACACCGCATGAGCTAAGGGAAGAAATTGGCGCTTTGAAGGAGCAAGCAGTAAAAGCTGAGCAACTTGGGATTGTCAATGAATTTGATGTATTAATGAGAAAAATGGCAATGGCTCGTGCTTATATGACGGATATAAACAAGTTCCATATTGGTGAAACATATGAATTAGTAGAAGAACCTGGTGTATTATTTAAAATTACGTATTTCAATGGGGTATTTGCTTGGGGATATAAGCAAAATGATAATGAAGAGATTGGCATACCAATTTCCTTATTGCAAGAAAAATAAAAACCAGAGAGCACATATCTCTCTGGTTTTCATCTTTGGTAGGCGTTAAAGGAGATAGGAGATTCTAAAATTGGCGTTTTTTACATTCATTTGCCAATATAATGAGAGACTGGGTTTGTTGCGTCTGTCCGTTAACTTGCGCTTTCGCATGTTTTGGACGAGTCCACGTATGGTTAAATAATTCAGAACGACTATCTAAGCGATCACGGTAGCTCATCTTTATCACCTCGTGTAGGAAGTTAATTTAATTTGTACTACTCTTCCTGCTGATTTGCAGCACGCATACGTTCTTGTGGGTGCGTGTTAATTGTGCCGTTAGGTCGTTTCGAAGCGAAGCGTGATTTCGCTTTCGGTTGACCGTCGATTTTGCTGTTGTTTTTTGACTCAGACCAAAATTCGGCTTGTTTACCCATTGCGAACGCCCTCCTCATTATCGGTTGATACCTTTTTAAGAAGTATCAATTATAGAATGTGCAAAATTGAAGAAACTATCCTTTAGAAATGAAGGGATAAATAGGTAAAAGGAGATTATAATATGAATGATATTTATGAAACATTAACGAAAGAATTATTAGACAAGAATGACAAGCTTTCTTACGCACAAGCTCGTGCGTGGGTTGAGTTACTATGGGAAGATTTTCAAACAACTTATGCAAAATCAGGTCGTTATCAAGGCGATGAAATGACGGAACAAGTGGTACGATCATGGATTAATAATCATGGTGTACGCCTTCATGAAATGCGGACAAATAATCCGAAGTATAGTCATTTAATTAATCAAGAAGATCATTTGAAACATTAAAAAAAGCGACTTAAGTCGCTTTTTTTAATGTGGAAGTAATTCCAGTTTTTTTCGAAGCTTTTCTTCACTAAAGATCCATCCTGTATAGGAATTAATAATATTTAAATTGTGGTCGAGCTGAACGATTGCAACAAATGGATAATAATCTTTACTTCGATATCGTAAATCAATGAATCGTACTTCATAATAATGGTCATGATCAAAAATATCCCAGCGATATACAGGAGAGAAAGATAGGAAGGCTGAGATGTTTTCATCTTGTTTAGCTGCTCGCATAATATTGTTGTCTGGGAACGGTACCCGATCGAACTTGTCATATATCATGATGTTACCACGGTGCCATCTCGCAACGTAGTAATAATCAGCCGTAACGACTGCTAAATGGTAATGATAAAATCGGTAAGAAGGAGAAATGATAATCTTTTCGACATTTTTGAAACGTTTGTGTACAACGCTTCTTATATTTCTGTGCATCATAATCCGTCCGATATAGTAAACAATCATTAATATATATGCCGCTAAAGCTGTATATCCCTTATGAGAACCGACGAGCATGCAAGCAATTGCAAGTATATGGATAAAGAAAATTACGGTATCGAATGTATTAATTATGCCAAGTGCGACCCATTTTTTTGTGAAAGGTCGTAATGCTTGTGTACCATAGGCGTTGAAAATATCTACAAAGACGTGAAGAAAGACGGCAATAAATGACCAAAGTAGTAGATGAAGATATGGAGCTTCTGAAAAGAAGGCGAAAGAGATGCCACTTATAAGGAATGACCAAAGAATTACCGCTGGAATAGAATGAGTAATCCCACGATGATTTCTTATATATTTAGCGTTATTACGCAATTTTAGAACTGTGTCAATGTCAGGAATGTTGGAACCAGCAATTGTAGCAAGCATAACAGCTTGGGGGCCAATATCACTTTGTGCTATGGCTGGATCTAATGTTGCTAAGCTACCTAAAGTGATACCCATAACAAGGTGAGTGGCTGTGTCCATAGAAATCCACCTCCGTTTTTTATTAATGTAACTCTTTTTATTCGATACCTCAAGTCCTTTGCCTTCTATTTCCTATGTCATCTTACTTAAATTTTTTCCTAAAATCTTTATAATAGTACTTATATGCAAAAAAATGAGGGGGATCAAGTTTGACACTTGAAATACTAAACAATTTTAATATAGAGCAGTTTCAAAATGATTTAATTGGTTGGTTTGAAGAAGAACAGCGTGACTTACCGTGGAGAAAGAATAAAGATCCATACCGTGTTTGGGTTTCTGAAATTATGTTGCAGCAAACAAGAGTAGAAGCTGTAAAACCATATTACGCAAATTTTATGGGGAAGTTTCCTACACTTGAAGCGTTAGCGAACGCAGATGATGAAGAAGTATTAAAAGCATGGGAAGGTTTAGGATATTATTCTAGAGCACGTAATTTACATGCGGCAGTAAAAGAGGTAAAAGAAGTATACGGCGGGGTTGTACCAAGTGATGTAAAGAAAATTGAAAAGTTAAAAGGAGTAGGACCATATACAAAAGGTGCTATTTTAAGTATCGCATATGGTATACCAGAGCCGGCAGTTGATGGAAATGTTATGCGTGTATTATCTCGTATTTTATCAGTATGGGATGATATTGCAAAACCAAAGACTCGAAAAGTTTTTGAAGAGATTGTGCGTGAAATTATTTCAGTAGAAAACCCATCTTATTTTAATCAAGGATTGATGGAATTAGGTGCATTGATTTGTATTCCTAAAAATCCATCGTGCTTACTTTGTCCTGTGCGTGAGCATTGCAGAGGATATGCTGAAGGTGTTCAAAAAGAATTACCAGTAAAAAGTAAAGCGAAAGCTCCTAAAATGGTACCTATTGTTGCAGGCGTACTTCAAACTGAAGACGGTCGTTACGTTATTAATAAACGTCCAAGTACAGGTTTGTTAGCTAACATGTGGGAGTTTCCTAATGCTGAACTTGGAGAAGGTATTCGAAATCAGAAGGAACAGCTTATAGATTATATGAAAGAAAAATTTGAGCTCGAGGTTTCTATTGATGAATACGCAATGAATGTACAACATACGTTTACACATCGTACTTGGGATATATTTGTATTTTACGGAAAAGTAACCGGTAATATTGTTGATACAGATACATTAAAATTTGTATCGAAAGAGGTATTTGAGCAATTACCTTTCTCAAAATCACACCGTACTATTTATGAAAATTGTGTGGAGAAAATTACAATGCAATAAATAAAAAAGTGTTCCCAATCTAGGGAACACTTTTTTAATCGTAAGAAATTTTTGTCCCATGAGTCCAACTAGCTTCACCTTCTTGTAAGCCGCCTCTTGATTCAATTTCTACTACAATTTCTTTGTAAATACTCTGCCCTTCTACATTTAAATAAGGCAGAACCTGTTGTAGTGAGTGATGAAAATAAGCTAATTCATCTTCTTTCCATTCATTTTTTGAAATCATCGTTAGTTCAGTCATATCGCGTCCTATATACATATTTCCACCTCCATTTCTTATAGTTTGAATAAGTAACAAAAGATATATGCGGAAATTATTCAAAAGAAAATTACGGATAGCTTCTAAGTGAATTGGTTACATTATTGATTGTGGAGGTGAGAAAGATGAGTAAAAAACAACAAGGTTATAACAAGGCAACTTCTGGTGCTAGCATTCAAAGTACAAATGCTAGTTATGGTACAGAATTTGCTACTGAAACAAATGTACAAGCAGTAAAACAAGCAAACGCACAATCAGAAGCAAAGAAAGCACAAGCTTCTGGTGCACAAAGTGCAAACGCTAGTTATGGTACAGAATTTGCAACTGAAACAGACGTGCATGCTGTGAAAAAACAAAATGCTAAGTCAGCTGCAAAACAATCACAATCTTCTAGCTCAAATCAGTAATGAAAGAAAAACACTTCTCTAATTCGGGAGAAGTGTTTTCTTTTTGCGTGGATCGTTGTAATGAAAAGAAAGTGAACGACATAACTTCTAATAAGTCAACAAATGTAGTCAAAGGAGAAGGAAGTTAACAATTAGAATTATGTAATTAGGAATAATAACTGATGAATAAGTCCAAAAGGGGGTAAGTAATGAACGATTTTGATAAGTTGGTAGGGGAGCAATTAGAAACGATGGATGAATTGTTAAAGTTACAAGCACATCTAGAGAAGTATCAACAAATTGAAATGAATGAAAAAGATACGTGCGATAAAAAAGAACTGCATTTTATCCGCCAGGAAATATATAGAACAGAAGTAGCGTTGAAGATGTTACATGAGAAATTTGAAGAGCAAACGAATAGTGTAATTCAATCTTTTGCAACTGAAAAAATGATTTCAAATTTAGGATAAGATATATTGTTATCTTTAGGTGAAAAGTCCTTCTTTGTATGGAAATAGAGAAGGGCTTTTTCTATTACATGTCCTCGCTTATAAATAATACAGTACAATCCTTTTATCTCCTAAGAAGCGGTGGGGCATAGTATTCAACGATAAACCTCCTACATATTCAGTTTGAAAAATAGAGTCTTATCCCTTTAGTTTTAAAATTTCGACAAAAAAGTTATAATAGAAAAAAAGTGAATGCCGTTCAAAGGGCATTTGCAGTTGAAAGAAGGGAGCATATATGGGATTTCCCAAAGAAGGAGAAAAAGTACAAATACATAGTTATAAACATAATGGCTCCATTCATAGAATGTGGGAAGAAACAACAATTTTAAAAGGGACACAGAGTCTTGTAATCGGAGCGAATGATCGTACAGTAGTTACAGAATCGGATGGCCGAACATGGATTACTCGTGAACCAGCAATTTGCTATTTTCATGCCAACTATTGGTTTAATGTGATTGGGATGCTTAGGGAAGATGGCGTATATTATTATTGTAATTTAAGCTCACCTTTTGCGTATGATCCTGAAGCATTAAAGTATATTGATTATGATTTAGATATTAAAGTATATCCAGATATGACATATACGCTTCTAGATGAAGATGAGTATGAAAAACATAGTGAAATTATGCAGTATCCACCTGTTATTGATACAATTTTAAAACGAAATGTAGCACATTTAACACAGTGGATTCATCAAAGAAAAGGTCCATTTGCACCAGATTTCGTAGATATGTGGTATGAACGATATTTAATGTACAGAAATTAAAACAAACCTGCAGGGGGCTTCCCGGCAGGTTTGTCCTATTAGAGGGGGGATTATGTGCAAGGCATAAAAAGATATTTACAATTTGTTAAACCATATCGGTGGCTTATTGCTATTACAATTATTATTGGACTAGTTAAGTTCGGTATCCCACTTATTATGCCGTGGTTATTAAAGTATATTATCGATGATGTAATTCAAGGCGCTGGCTCACTTCAAGATAAAACATCTCAATTAATAACAGCGATTGGAATTGCTTTCTTTATTTTTGCGGTATTAAGACCACCGATTGAATATTATCGTCAATATTTCGCCCAACGTATCGCAAATACAATACTGTATGATTTGCGGAAGCATATTTTCGGTCACTTACAAAAGTTAAGTTTACGTTATTACTCCAATACAAAAACAGGGGAGATTATTTCGCGTGTCATCCATGATGTAGAACAAACGAAAGATTTTGTAATTACTGGTTTGATGAACGTCTGGTTAGATACTGCAACAATTGCTATTGCTATCATTGTTATGTTTTCTATGAATATAAAATTAACATTTGTTGCGTTATTGATTTTACCTATTTATGTAATTGCAGTGAAATATTTTTTCGGGCGTCTTCGGAAATTGACGAAAGAGCGTTCACAAGCGTTAGCGACGATGCAAGGGTATTTGCATGAACGTATTCAAGGAATGCAAGTGACACGTAGCTTTGCGTTAGAAGAGTATGAGGGGAAGCAGTTTGAAAAAAGAAATAATGAATTTTTAACGAAAGCATTAACCCATACAAGTTGGACGGCAAGAACATTTTCGGCAGTAAATACGTTAACCGATTTAGGTCCGTTACTTGTGATTGGTTTTGCAGCATATGAAGTAATTCAAGGACAGTTAACGCTAGGAACGATGGTAGCTTTTGTTGGATATATGGATAGTTTATATAGTCCGCTTCGCCGCCTTGTTAATTCATCTACAACATTAACACAATCTTTTGCATCGATGGACCGTGTGTTTGAACTGTTAGATGAAAAATACGATATTGTTAATGTGCCAAATGCGGTACAAACGAAAAAATTAAATGGAGAAATTGTATTTGACAATGTTTCTTTTCGTTATAATGTAGATGAAAAAGAGATATTACACAACTTGTCATTAACTATGCAGCCTGGAGAGAAAGTAGCGCTTGTAGGAGCAAGTGGGGGAGGAAAGTCATCTCTTGCTAGTTTGATCCCGCGTTTCTATGATGTTTCTGAAGGCACGGTTTATGTAGATGGCATAGATGTAAGAAAGTATAATATGAGAAATTTGCGTAGTCATATTGGAATTGTACTGCAAGATAATTTATTGTTTAGCGATACAATTGGAGCTAATATTTTATATGGAAATCCGAAGGCTACAGAGAAAGAGGTTATTGCAGCTGCTAAAGCTGCGCAAATTCATGATTTTATTATAGACTTACCAGATGGTTATAATACTGTCGTTGGAGAACGTGGTGTGAAGCTATCGGGCGGGCAAAGACAACGCGTGGCAATTGCACGAGTGTTTCTAAAGAATCCTTCGGTACTTATATTAGATGAAGCAACTTCAGCATTAGATTTAGAAAATGAAAGGTATATTCAAGAGGCGCTTCAGACGTTAGCTGCTGACCGGACAACGATTATAATTGCACATCGATTAGCGACGATTACGCATGTTGATACGATTATTTACATTGAAGACGGTGAGATTAAAGAGACTGGTTCTCATGAAGAGTTAATGCAAAAAGAGGATTTTATTACAATTTATATCAACTTCAACATATAACAGAAACAGCTCCTTTAGCATAAAAGGAGCTGTTTTTTTATTCGTCTTCTTTTTTATCATCGATTTGGAGTTCTTTTTCTGGTTTATGGTATGTGTAGAAGCTATCTACAAGCAAATCTAAATGCTCTACTTCTTCACTATAGTTAATGATGGAAGAAATAAGAGGGAAGAGATGTAACCATGTTTTATATGCTTCTTCATCGTCTTTATTTTGATATTCCATAAAGATATCAATTAATTCTTGTTTACCTGTTTCAACTTCATCAAGCATTTCGACTGATTGTTGTTTTTTTGCTTTACCAATAAATTTTAATAAAACTTGTTCATGATAATGCGTTAATGAGTCAAGTTCGTTTTGGATAGATTCCTGAAATTCTTCCGGCATATAGCGCAGTTCATTTTCAGTACGGTGTAATGATTTTAACGTACTTAAAGCACGGCTTGTTGTCGCTAACATTTGTCTGAATAAAACGAGCTTACGAATTTTTGCGAACTTTACTTTTTTCGTGTAGCTTCTTTCTTCTTTATACAGCAAATAGTAATGGTTTAGTTTGATCATTTTTTCTTTCATACGATCAATATCAGTTTTTAGCGTTGTAAAATCAGAAGCCTGCCTGCTATTCATTCGAATCCATTTTACAATTTCTTCTGTATTATCAACGATACGATGATAAAGTTTTGTTTCATATTTTGGCGGCATAAATACTAAATTTACAAGTGAAGCCGCAATAATACCAATCATAATCGTCGCAAATCGAAGTAAGGCAAAACTAAAGAAATCTTCGCCTTGATACTCCATAATGGCGATAACTGTTACTAAAGCAATTGATATTGTGTTTTCTAATCGTAATTGTAATGTAAGAGCAATTACTAATATACATGTTAATCCAATAATAAAAGGATTATGTCCAAAAGCAGTAGCAAATGCGATAGCAAATATCGCACCAATTACATTTGCTTGAATTTGTTCAAGTGCTGTTAAATAAGAACGGTATACAGACGGTTGAACAGCAAAGATAGCTGAAATTCCCGCAAATACCGGACTCGGTAATTGAAGTAAAATACAAGCAAATAAAGCTAACGTGATGGCAATACCCGTTTTTAAAATGCGAGCACCAAGTTTCATACCCTTAATAAGATCCTTTCTCTTGTCATAATGAATGTACAACATGATACTATACATTCATTACAATATGTTAGCAAGTGATATTTTAGTGACGTTAAAAGAAATTAGTGTTCATTTTATCCCGCTAATTGTGAGTAGTAAGATTCGCGCCTCAAAATTCAGAAGCTGGATGCCGGTAAACGTCCGATTGGAGTAGGCTAATTAAAGTTTCACTTTATAATTTTTCCTAATTCCTTTTAAACATCAGTTTTTAGTAAAAAAACCTGCTGAATTTCAGCAGGTCTCAAATTGTTACTATAGATTACTATGAGAAGCGTACTTCGTCAATTTTTTCTTAATAATGAAAATTACTCATTTTACTCTGTTGAGATAGATGGATCTGCCTGTTCTTTTTTCGGGATAATCTCAAAAAACTTGTTCTGTATATCATCTAATAATGGTGTTAACAAAGCAACTTCCTCATATTGCTCGTGCTCGTTTAGTACACGAATATAGTCTAGCAATAATTCAGTTACATCTTTCAAACCATTTTTACTAATTGGTTGTAATGTAACATTTGCGCCTTTTGCGATTCTTCTTTTTAAGGCCTGTTCTGTTAAGCCTAAGTTTGAATCACGACGCAAATAAACAACACCGCCAGTCATGCCAGCGCAAATCCATGGACCAGGGTCACCTAAAACAAGCGCTCGCCCGTTTGTCATATATTCAAAAGCAAAACCTTTAATATTGGAGTATGCACCTATATTTCCTTGCTCTTTTTCACGGAGTGGTTTTGTTATTCTACCTCCAATTATCATGTCTGCCCCAGAAAGGCGAATGCCAGCGCGAGCATCAGCGTTCCCTTGTACGTATAGTGCCCCTTTTTGTGCACCATATCCAAATCCTTTTCCGACAGAACCGTTATAATATACTCCGTCTTTTCCTTTTGATTTCGTTATATAAATCCCACCACCAAAGGAAGTTTTACCAATGCCATCTTGTGCGCCGCCATTTACGTGTATAAATAAATTTTCACTATTGTAAGCACCTAACCCATTTCCGGGAATAGAACCATTCGTATACTTTAATGTAAGTGGTTCAAGTTGAGTAGCTTCATATAGTTTACTGCGAACGCGATAACATGATTCTAGACCACCCATAACGCGTTGCTCTACACCAACGCCTACCAATTCTTTTGAGTCAGCGGAATGAACTGTCTTAAATTGTTTTTCCGATACGCCTTCTGTTGTTGTAACAGATGGATGTTCTATTATTTGTAGTAAATTACGTAAGTTTAATAAATTTTCGCCTCGAACTTGCTCTAATAAATCAGAACGCCCAACAATTGCTTGTAAATTTGTATAACCAAGCTGTCCTGTTAATCGTTTTAGTTCTACACCGAAAGAGGTGAATAAATTTAGCAGGCCAGCAACTGCGCTTTCTAATTCGCGTGGGACGAAGCGGCGTAACCCGTGTTCTTTTGCTTGTGCTTCAGACTCGATTTGTGTCGCAATTCCAACATGGCAAGTATCTAGATGGCACCCACGGCAAGTAGTACAGCCGATTGCAATCATTGATAGTGTGCCAAATCCAATACGGTTTGCTCCGAGGAGCATGATTTTCAAGGCATCATTTACACTTCGAATACCACCATCTGCCCAAATCTCTACTTTATGTCTCATGCTTGCTTCTAATAAAGCGTTGTGAGCGGCTTTAACACCAATTTCTACAGGGAGACCTACATGCTGCAATGCGTGAATACGTGCAGCGCCTGTTCCGCCATCGAATCCGCTAATGTTAATAAAATCAGCGCCAGCTTTGGCGATACCGACAGCAATTGTTCCGATATTAGGAACAACAGGGACTTTCACGGCTACTTTGGCAAGTTGATTAGCTGTTTTAATTTCTGTAATCATTTGAGCTAAATCTTCAATTGAATAAATATCATGGTTATTAGAAGGCGAAATTAAATCTGAGCCGATTGTCGCATTACGTGCTTCAGCGATTTTGGCTGTCACTTTTGAACCAGGTAAATGCCCACCTTCCCCAGGCTTTGCGCCTTGACCGATTTTGATTTCAATTAAGTTTGATGAGTTTAGTAGTTCGGCATTTACTCCAAATCGCCCAGATGCTACTTGTTGTCCACGTGTATGTGGATATTTTCCAATCATATCTTTAATTTCGCCGCCTTCACCGTTCAAGCTAATCATATTTAGCTGATCGGCTGCTTCTGCATATGCGCGAAAGGCAATTTCGTTTTGAGAACCAAATGACATAGAACTAATAATAAATGGTAAATTATGATTTTTGATGCCGATAGATACTTCTTCAGTTGGAACGACATGTTTTGTTTGTTTCGTTTGAACAAGGTGTCTGATTGCGATTGGATTATTCTCTTCTAGTTCACTTAACTTGTCACGGTAATCATCATAAGAATTTCCTTTTGCAACATCGCCGATGGCTTTCCAAATTCGCGGGAATATATGAAATGATTTTCGCATTCTAATTTTAGGATTGTTATAATCCTCTGCTCGTATTTTTGCATCTTCAACAAGTGATTCAAGTGAAAAGGCTAAATCATTTGAACCGAAGAAATTTGTAATCTGTAATATATTTGCGATTTCTTCATGTAATCCAATAGATGAATAGAGACGTCCGTAACCACGTAACTCATGAATTCCAATTGTTGAAATGACTTTTTCTAATCCTTTATTAAGTGCAGTATATAGATTCGTAATTGGTGTTTTTGTTCCATCATTTACAGTCGCGAATAATAAATATGGATTAATACCATCTGCTCCTAATCCATATAGCGTGACAATGTCATGTAAGGAGCGAAGAGCACCAGAACGTATAACGAGAGAACAATTGCGGCGTAATTTATTTTCACTTAATGCTTGATGTACTTTAGCGGTAACTAAATGTGGATCAATCCACAATCGTTCATTTAGATGGGCTTTTGCGTCATCTAATACTAGTAGGGAAGCGCCATTGTTAACAGCAGCTATCGCTTCAGAACTAATGCGGCTTAATGCGCATTGCAGAGTTTCTGACGAGCTGAATGTAGCAGAGATTGTGGCGATAGAGTTATGAGTCTTAAATAGCTCTATGAGTTGTTCGTACGTAATTGTGTGTAATTCCTCTGCAATAGGTTGTGCCACGCTGCCTTCTAAAATAATTGGTGAAAGCATTTCAACTACAAATGGCCGTTTTGCGCCGCTTAATAAACTTGGACGCTCTCCAAGTACAGTACGTGTAGAGAAGTGTTCAATTTCACGGTCACGGTCAATTGCAGGGTTTGTAACAACAGCTACACTTTCTTTAATAAAGTCAGCGATATTTCGTCTATCAGTATCGAGTGCGGCAAGTGGTGAGTCATGCCCAAGTGAGCGTATTGGCTCAACGCCTTTTGTTGCCATCTGTTCAAGAAGTTGAATATGTTCTCGGTCCCATCCGAAAGCGACGTATTCTTTCGTTTCAACTTGAACAGAATCACATAGCCCTTGGATTTTTTTCGTTTCAGGGATAGATAAATTTAAATGGTAATTGGTAGTATCAATTCGCTTTTTAAAACGGTTATATACTTGGATTTGATATTTGTCATATTCATAAAGAACAAGTTCATCTTGTTCATTCCATTTTAATCCGACTTTTTCTCCAGGAGCGAGTGGTTTTGGTTCTGCTACATATTTAGTTGGTGATACAACTCCAGGTTCAGAAGAGAAAATATAAGAGCTCTCTGTCTCTACTTTCCATACTGGGCGTAATCCAAGGGAATCAACGCTGAAAACAGCTTCATCTTTAAAACGGGAAATGATGCCAGCTGGTCCTTGTGCAAAATGTCCCCATGCTTCACGTATATACGTATATAAATCTTGTAAAGGTGTTTCATAAAGTTTAATTTCATTAATAATTGGTGGGAATAGAATTTCCATTGCTTCAAATAAGCTGTAGCCGTATTGAACAAGTAGGGTTTCTAAGGTGCGGTTTAAATCTTGAGAGTCACTGCCTCCTGCAGTAAGTGGTACATCAATCATTTCAGCTTGATCGCGTAATTTCGCAATTGTGTTAATTTCACCATTATGTCCGAGAATGCTAAATGGTTGTACACGAAAAAAATTAGATAATGTATTAGTAGAGTAGCGGTTATGTCCTAATGTCATAGTTGAAGCGATAAGCGGATGTTGTAAATCATTATAGTAGGCAACAAGCGTATCACCAGCACCTAGAACTTTATATACAACATGATCATGACTTAATGAAGCAACATGAATTGCTTCGTTTTCCTCTATTTTTATTGTGACAGAAAATAATGTTTGCTCAATATTTATAATTTCGTTTTCTGCGATAAGGGCAACTTGCCAAAATAAAGGTTCTTCTTGTTTACCAAGTGGACCGAGCGCATCTGAGTTTGTTGCATCGTCACTTTCGAAAATAATAGTAAAGTTTTTGTTGTTTAATTGCGTACGAATATAATCTTTTAAGGCAGTAATGTTTTCTTTTTTATTTAGAAAAAAATGTCCAACGATAAAGTGGGGATGATCCACAATCGTTGGATTATATCCGCTACTTTTTAGTTTTTCATTCCAAAGTGTTTTTGGTATATCAATGTGAATGCCGATGCCATCGCCCTCGCCATTAATGAAACCAGCTCTATGATTCATTTTGACGAGTGATTGTATGCAAAGGTCAATGTTTTCTTTTGTAGCAATTTTTCGTTTCTCCATAACGGAAACGATTCCACACGCATCATGTTCTGCATTTCTATAATCTCGAAATAAAGACGGTGTCCATGTATTTTTTTTATTGAGCATCCGTCAATCCCCCCTCTTGTAAAAGTTAGAATAATCTTACTATTTAAGGCGCAAATCACCTTGTACACAGAGATAGTAATGCTGTAAAAGAATATAAAACAGATAATTATGAATAATTATACTATTAATACGTAATTTATGAAATAGAAAAAAGGAAAAAAGAAAGGTGAGCTTTCTTTTTTCCTTTTAATGACGGGATTATTTATTGTCTGCTAGGGCAGCAAATGCTCTGCCGACAGCTTCGATTGTATATTCAATATCTTCTTTTGTATGTTCTGTAGTTAAGAACCATGCCTCGTATTTAGAAGGTGCTAAGTTAACTCCTTCTTGAAGCATAAGCTTGAAGAATTTACCGAACATTTCACCGTCTGTATCTTGTGCGGCATCGTAATCTTCAATTGTATTAGTTGTGAAGTATACAGTTAAAGCCCCTTTTAGACGATTTAATGTAATGTCGATATTATGTTTCGCTGCTTGCTCTAAAATTCCTTTTTCAAGCATTGCACCAAGTTCATCTAATTTCTCATAAAGCCCTTCTTGTTGAAGTACTTCTAGACAAGCGATACCTGATGCCATAGAAGCAGGGTTTCCTGCCATTGTACCAGCTTGGTATGCAGGTCCAAGCGGAGCAACTTGTTCCATAATTTCTTTCTTACCACCGTAAGCACCGATTGGTAAGCCACCGCCAATAACTTTACCAAGCGCTGTTAAGTCAGGTGTAACACCAAGTAAGTCTTGAGCACCGCCGTACATAAAGCGGAAAGCAGTAATAACTTCATCATAAATTACTAGTGCGCCAGCTTCGTGAACAAGTTCATTCACTTTTTCAAGGAATCCAGGTTTAGGCTCTACAATACCGAAGTTTCCAACGATCGGTTCTACAAGGATAGCTGCTACTTCATGACCCCATTTATCTAAAGCTTCTTTTAAAGTTTCTACATTGTTAAATGGAACGGTAATAACTTCTTGTGCAATACTTTGTGGTACGCCAGCTGAGTCAGGAGTTCCTAAAGTAGAAGGGCCAGATCCAGCTGCCACAAGTACTAAATCAGAATGACCGTGGTAACAACCAGCAAATTTCATGATTTTTGTGCGACCTGTATAAGCACGAGCAACACGAATCGTTGTCATCACTGCTTCTGTACCAGAGTTTACGAAACGGACTTTATCTAATGCAGGCATTGCTTCTTTTAACATTTTTGCGAATTTTACCTCTAGCGCTGTTGGTGTTCCATAAAGTACCCCATTTTCAGCAGCTGTTGTAATTGCTTTTGTTATATGCGGATGAGCATGTCCAGTAATAATAGGACCGTATGCTGCTAAATAATCGATATATTTATTTCCGTCTACATCCCAGAAATAAGCGCCTTTCCCACGTTCCATAGCAACAGGAGCGCCGCCGCCAACTGCTTTAAAAGAACGAGAAGGACTGTTAACACCGCCAACGATATGCTCTAAAGCTTCTTTATGTAATGCTTCTGACTTTGTGAAATTCACTACAATTCATCTCCTTACAAAAATCTATGTATTATTCTAACATGTTTTTCGAAAAGACGTATTGTTTGTGATAGCGAAGGCAGTTGGGTAAACTATTCGTTGTGACATTTAGGAGGGGGGTCCGATTATGAAATCGGTAATTGAGGTACAAGGGTTACGTAAAGAGTTTACAGCCTATTCAAGTCGTCCGGGCTTAAAGGGTGCATTTCGCGATTTATTAAATCGTAATTATAAAATAGTACCAGCAGTAAATGATGTATCTTTTACTGTAAAGCAAGGTGAAATGGTTGGTTATATCGGTGAGAACGGTGCTGGTAAATCAACAACAATTAAAATGCTTACGGGGATTTTAACTCCGACATCAGGGCAAATCACAGTAAATGGAATGAACCCACATAATCAAAGAGAAGAATTTGTAAGAACAATTGGTGTTGTTTTTGGACAGCGTTCGCAACTTTGGTGGGATATTGCAGTACAAGAATCGTTTCGTTTATTAAAGAAAGTGTATGGTGTATCAGACGCTCAGTATAAGGAGCATATGGAGCACGTAATTGAAACGTTAGATATAGGGCCCTTATTAGATAAACCAGTTCGAAAATTATCTCTTGGTCAAAGGATGCGTTGTGAATTAGCGGCAGCCTTAATTCATAATCCACCGTTATTATTTTTAGATGAGCCAACAATTGGGTTAGATGTACTTGTGAAATTGAAAATACGTGAATTTTTAAAAGAAATGAATGAACGTTATAAAACAACAATTTTATTAACAACACACGATATTACTGATATTGAAGCTTTATGTGAGCGCGTTATCATGCTGGATGAAGGAAATATTATGTATGACGGTTCTTTAAATAATCTTCGTACGCAGTGGGGAGCGGAGAAGGAAATTCACTTTCAGTTTGTTGCACCAGTTTCCTATCAGGCTTTATCAATGGTTATGCCAGATAATCATGTCGTTTGGTCGAAAGCAAAAGAGGAAAATGCATGGGTTGCAAAAATTCCGAATGAAGAAGTTATTATTTCAATGCTTATTTCTAAAGTAGTACAAGCCTTTCAAATTAAAGATTTAAAAATTAACGAAGTGTCTACAGAGGAAATTATTCGTAACATTTATGAAGAGGGTATTACGCATGGGTAAGTATATTGAAATGATTCGAATTCGCTTTTTAATGATGCTTGCGTATCGTACAAATTACTATAGCGGGATTTTAATTTATACGATTAATATCGGTGCTTACTATTTTTTATGGCAAGCAATTTATAGCGGAAAAGAGAATATTGAAAGTTTATCTATTTCGCAAATGACCACGTATATCGCAATCGCGTGGATGGCACGTGCCTTCTATTTTAATAATATAGATAGGGAAATTGCGATGGAGATTCAAGAAGGACGTGTGGCTGTAGAATTAATTCGTCCGTATAACTATTTGGGAATGAAAGTTATGCAAGGTCTTGGCGAGGGAATATTCCGTTTTGCCTTCTTTTCCATTCCAGGCATGGTTATCGTTACGTTATTATTTTCGTTGCAAATTACAACAAATTTTCAAACTTGGTTATATTTCTTCTTATCTTTAATATTTAGTTTTATTATTAATACACAAATTAATTTAATGACGGGAATGCTTACGTTTTTCCTATTTAATAATAGTGGGATTATGTATGCAAAACGCGTTGTTATTGATTTATTTTCAGGTCTATTATTACCAATTAGTTTTTATCCGCTATGGGCCCAAAAAGCAATGATGTTTTTACCGTTTCAGGCTATTAGTTATATTCCAAGTATGATTTTTTCTGAAGGTATACAGGGGAGTAAGTTGTATGAGGCTTTAGTATTTCAAGTGATTTGGGCGATTGTACTTATTATTCCAATTGTACTCATGTGGAGAACGGCGAGAAAACGTCTAATTGTACAAGGGGGATGATGAGATGCTATATATAAACTTATTTTTACAATATGCAAGTCAATATATAAAAACAAAATTGGAGTATCGAGGCGATTTTATCGTTGGTTTACTTTCTGATTTATCGCTTCAAGCAGTTAATTTAATATTTATTCTCGTTGTATTTGGGCATACACAAGCATTGAAGGGATGGAGTCGAGAAGAAGTAATCTTTATTTATGGTTTCTTTTTAGTACCATTTGCCATCTTTTCAGCTTTCTTTAATATATGGGATTTTAATGATCGATACATTATTAAAGGGGAGATGGATCGTGTATTAACGCGGCCGATCCATAGCCTATTTCAAATTATATTAGAAAGAATGGAACTTGAATCTTTAATTGGAGCTATTACAGGGATTGTTGTAATGGGATATGCAGCTGTGGAGTTACAATTATCTTTTTACTGGTATGATTTCTTCTTATTTATATTGATGGTAGGAGGAGGAGCACTTGTATATGGAGGGATATTTGTTACGCTGGCGAGCCTTGGTTTTTGGTCGGATGCGAAAAGTTCAATTATGCCTCTTATGTATAACATAGGTAATTACGGGCGCTATCCTGTTAATATTTATAATCGTGTAATTCGTTTCATTTTAACGTTTGTTTTACCGTTTGCGTTTGTTGGAGTATATCCAGCGGCATACTTTTTAAGAAAAACAGAATGGAATAGTTATGCATTTGCGACGCCAATTGTTGGTGTTATCTGTTTTACGATTGCAATCACCCTCTGGAACCAAGGGGTAAAAAGGTATCGTGGCGCGGGTAATTAATTATAGAAGCTTGTTCGTTTCTAAGGGATAAATCAGTTCTCCACCTCATACATATAAAATGAGGTGGAGGACATGTTATGGGGATTTATTCTATTAATTGCAGCAATCGCTATTTTGAAAAGTGTCCAATTATTATGGAGTTCCTATTCGGATTCAACGCGTTTTTTTTCGCTCTATAATTTGGCCACATTATTTTTAATCTATACAACAGTACTAATCGCATTTGGATTAAGTTACGTTGTATTAGAGGAAATGGGTTTCGCAGTTTTGAAAGAGGACGGAGAAAGTTTGAACGCTCATTCTTTTCAACTCGTCGAAGTTTGTTTATATTTTAGCGCAGTTACTCTATTGTCTGTTGGATATGGTGACATATCTCCGATTGGAATTGGGCGATGGATTGCAATCGCAGAAGCGCTAATTGGATATACACTCCCTTTTGCTTTTGTGATGAGGTCTGTAATAGACAATGAAAAATAAGGAAGCATTTGTTATAGTAAAGGAAAAGAGTAGGAGTGATAACTATGATTACAGTAGGAGAAATGGCACCAGAATTCACATTAGAGGGAAGTAACGGAGAAGAAGTTCGCCTAGCTGATTTCCGCGGTAAAAATGTAGTTCTCTATTTTTATCCGAAAGATATGACGCCAGGATGTACAACTGAAGCATGTGATTTTCGTGATGCGTATGGAGTATTTCAAGAGAAGGATACGGTTATTCTTGGAGTAAGTCCTGATTCAGCGAATAGACATTTGAAATTCATTGAGAAACATGAATTGCCATTTACACTTTTAGTAGATGAAGATCATAAAGTAGCAGAGTTATACGATGTTTGGAAGTTAAAAAAGAACTTTGGGAAAGAGTATATGGGAATCGAGCGTTCTACATTCCTTATTAATAAAGACGGTGAACTTGTAAAAGAGTGGCGTAAAGTGAAAGTGAAAGGACATATTGAGGATGTTCTTTCTTATATAAAATAAATCTACATTGGAGATAAAATATGCAGAAACAAGGCAAGTGTCTATACATATTTTACTGCCTTACATAAAGTGGAAGTGTAGGGCATACCTCCTCAGATGATAGTATTCCAAGTGCGATTATGTCGCACTTTTTTCTATGGAATATATGAAGAAAAAAGGGAAAGATACATAAAAACAAGTCCTGAATATAAAAATAAACTACATACTTATAGTAGAAATATTGACGATTTATAAGAAAAGGAGTACACTCTTTATAAGAATTATAAAATAATAATCCGTATAGAATCGGGGTGCATGACGGTGGTCAAAGAAGAATTAAAAGAAGCGCTAGAAATGCTGAAAAATACGGGTGTACGCATTACTCCACAGCGTCATGCTATTTTAGAGTACCTTGTGGAATCAATGACGCACCCAACAGCGGATGATATTTATAAAGCATTAGAAGGTAAGTTTCCAAATATGAGTGTTGCAACTGTCTATAATAACTTACGTGTGTTTAAAGAGGTTGGACTTGTAAAGGAATTAACTTATGGAGACGCTTCAAGTAGATTTGATTATGTTACAAGTCAACATTATCATGTGATTTGCGAAAAATGTGGTAAGATTGTTGATTTTCCTTATGGAGGCTTGGAAAAGCTGGAAGAGGAAGCTGCGAAAACGACAGGCTTCGTTATCAATAGTCATCGCTTAGAAATTTATGGCGTTTGTCCAGAGTGTCATAAGGCGTAATATATAATAAAGAAAGAGGCTGACGGCTATACGTCAGCCTCTTTCTTTATTATATAAGGATTAGCGTGAGGTTAATCGGGATTTACAGTGCTAAGTTAGTAAGAAGGGTTAGATAAAAGTTTGTCGAATTTACTTTGTATTGGTGGAAATGAATTCTTGGAGGGGACATTTTGAAGAAATATGAGATTAAAAATAACATTCCAACATTGGAAGAATATAAATATTTATGTGATTCTGTGGGATGGACTAACTATATGAACTTTGAGGTGGCGGAAATATCACTTCAAAATTCGATTTACTGTATAACAGTCAAGGATAATAATCAAATCATCGGCATGGGGAGAATTGTTGGTGATGGGGCTATCTATTTCTATATTCAAGATATAGTGGTTCATCCAGATTATCAAAAGAATGGTATTGGAAAGAAAATAATGAATACTTTAGTAGAATACTTAAATGGGAATACTCCAGATAAAGCATTCATTGGTTTGTTTGCGTCGCAAGGTAAAACATCATTCTACGAAAAATATGATTTTAAAGATTATTCGCCTAATATGACAGGGATGTTTACTGTTATTTCGAAAAAATAGGTGTAATAAATTTAATAAAACAATTAAAAAGTTGATTTTTTAAGAAATCAACTTTTTAATGAGTTGAAACGTTTGTAGTGTTGCAAATTCGTATTTCCCTTGATACTTATGATTTATAACTCTTCTTATTATACTTTTCATCAAATTCTTTTCCTTCTAGATCTCGATCTAGTGTTAAAGGTTGATTGCAGTGCATACATGCATCGACACGGCCGAGCATTTTGGTTGGCTTATCACAGCTTGGACAAATAATTTGGATAGTCTTAGTAGATAACATACCAATCCAAAAGTAAACGACAGTGCTAGCGATAACAGCTAAAAAGCCAACCATCATAAACGTTGTCATAATAATAATGTTTTCGCGGAAAAAGACACCTAAGTATGCAATGAAGAGGCCGATAAATACTAAACTTAATGCAAAGGTCCGGATTTTATTGATTTTGTTTGAATACTTAATGCTCATTCTCACCACGCTCCTATACTAATAATATAACATAAAATTTAGAATTTTCACTCTCGTGTAAATTGATAAAGAGGTAAGATATGAAATGAATAGGAGGAAAGCCAAGAATGAATGGATGCTATAATGATTTTTACAGCGGTTTTTAAGTTTTTAACGGGATGTGAAATTTTTTTATAAAAAGTATTGACCCTGTATATACTGCATGATATATTAATAACCGTCGCTGATGCGGAAACGCAGAAAACGACAAAAAAGAAATTAAAAAACTTAGTTGACATTGAAAAATGAAGATGTTAACATAAGGAAGTCGCAAATGAGCGACTAAGTAGTTCTTTGAAAACTGAACGAAACAAACAACGTGAAACGTCAATTTTTATTTTAGA
>NC_004722.1:512500-717500 GCF_000007825.1 Bacillus cereus ATCC 14579
CACGTTGAAAAGTGCGGGGATGAGGTGTGGGTAGCGGAGAAATTCCAATCGAACCTGGAGATAGCTGGTTCTCCCCGAAATAGCTTTAGGGCTAGCCTTAAGTGTAAGAGTCTTGGAGGTAGAGCACTGATTGGACTAGGGGTCCTCATCGGATTACCGAATTCAGTCAAACTCCGAATGCCAATGACTTATCCTTAGGAGTCAGACTGCGAGTGATAAGATCCGTAGTCAAAAGGGAAACAGCCCAGACCGCCAGCTAAGGTCCCAAAGTGTGTATTAAGTGGAAAAGGATGTGGAGTTGCTTAGACAACTAGGATGTTGGCTTAGAAGCAGCCACCATTTAAAGAGTGCGTAATAGCTCACTAGTCGAGTGACTCTGCGCCGAAAATGTACCGGGGCTAAATACACCACCGAAGCTGCGGATTGATACCAATGGTATCAGTGGTAGGGGAGCGTTCTAAGGACAGTGAAGTCAGACCGGAAGGACTGGTGGAGTGCTTAGAAGTGAGAATGCCGGTATGAGTAGCGAAAGACGGGTGAGAATCCCGTCCACCGAATGCCTAAGGTTTCCTGAGGAAGGCTCGTCCGCTCAGGGTTAGTCAGGACCTAAGCCGAGGCCGACAGGCGTAGGCGATGGACAACAGGTTGATATTCCTGTACCACCTCTTTATCGTTTGAGCAATGGAGGGACGCAGAAGGATAGAAGAAGCGTGCGATTGGTTGTGCACGTCCAAGCAGTTAGGCTGATAAGTAGGCAAATCCGCTTATCGTAAAGGCTGAGCTGTGATGGGGAAGCTCCTTATGGAGCGAAGTCTTTGATTCCCCGCTGCCAAGAAAAGCTTCTAGCGAGATAAAAGGTGCCTGTACCGCAAACCGACACAGGTAGGCGAGGAGAGAATCCTAAGGTGTGCGAGAGAACTCTGGTTAAGGAACTCGGCAAAATGACCCCGTAACTTCGGGAGAAGGGGTGCTTTCTTAACGGAAAGCCGCAGTGAATAGGCCCAAGCGACTGTTTAGCAAAAACACAGCTCTCTGCGAAGCCGTAAGGCGAAGTATAGGGGGTGACACCTGCCCGGTGCTGGAAGGTTAAGGAGAGGGGTTAGCGTAAGCGAAGCTCTGAACTGAAGCCCCAGTAAACGGCGGCCGTAACTATAACGGTCCTAAGGTAGCGAAATTCCTTGTCGGGTAAGTTCCGACCCGCACGAAAGGTGTAACGATTTGGGCACTGTCTCAACCAGAGACTCGGTGAAATTATAGTACCTGTGAAGATGCAGGTTACCCGCGACAGGACGGAAAGACCCCGTGGAGCTTTACTGTAGCCTGATATTGAATTTTGGTACAGTTTGTACAGGATAGGCGGGAGCCATTGAAACCGGAGCGCTAGCTTCGGTGGAGGCGCTGGTGGGATACCGCCCTGACTGTATTGAAATTCTAACCTACGGGTCTTATCGACCCGGGAGACAGTGTCAGGTGGGCAGTTTGACTGGGGCGGTCGCCTCCTAAAGTGTAACGGAGGCGCCCAAAGGTTCCCTCAGAATGGTTGGAAATCATTCGTAGAGTGCAAAGGCATAAGGGAGCTTGACTGCGAGACCTACAAGTCGAGCAGGGACGAAAGTCGGGCTTAGTGATCCGGTGGTTCCGCATGGAAGGGCCATCGCTCAACGGATAAAAGCTACCCCGGGGATAACAGGCTTATCTCCCCCAAGAGTCCACATCGACGGGGAGGTTTGGCACCTCGATGTCGGCTCATCGCATCCTGGGGCTGTAGTCGGTCCCAAGGGTTGGGCTGTTCGCCCATTAAAGCGGTACGCGAGCTGGGTTCAGAACGTCGTGAGACAGTTCGGTCCCTATCCGTCGTGGGCGTAGGAAATTTGAGAGGAGCTGTCCTTAGTACGAGAGGACCGGGATGGACGCACCGCTGGTGTACCAGTTGTTCTGCCAAGGGCATAGCTGGGTAGCTATGTGCGGAAGGGATAAGTGCTGAAAGCATCTAAGCATGAAGCCCCCCTCAAGATGAGATTTCCCATAGCGTAAGCTAGTAAGATCCCTGAAAGATGATCAGGTTGATAGGTTCGAGGTGGAAGCATGGTGACATGTGGAGCTGACGAATACTAATAGATCGAGGACTTAACCATATAATATGTAGCAATGTTATCTAGTTTTGAGAGAACATAAAAAACTTGTTGACTTTTAAAGTAAATAAGTTATAATAATGATTGTCTCAAAAGAATAATGTCTGGTAATGATGGCAGAGAGGTCACACCCGTTCCCATACCGAACACGGAAGTTAAGCTCTCTAGCGCCGATGGTAGTTGGGACCTTGTCCCTGTGAGAGTAGGACGTTGCCAGGCAATATTATTCCGCAGTAGCTCAGCGGTAGAGCTATCGGCTGTTAACCGATCGGTCGTAGGTTCGATTCCTACCTGCGGAGCCATTGGAGAGCTGTCCGAGTTGGCCGAAGGAGCACGATTGGAAATCGTGTATACGTCACAAGCGTATCAAGGGTTCGAATCCCTTGCTCTCCGCCATAGGATTTATAATATTTGGCCCGTTGGTCAAGTGGTTAAGACACCGCCCTTTCACGGCGGTAACACGGGTTCGAATCCCGTACGGGTCACCACTTTGGAGGATTAGCTCAGCTGGGAGAGCACCTGCCTTACAAGCAGGGGGTCGGCGGTTCGATCCCGTCATCCTCCACCATATAAATTTTATATGAATAGTATTATCGCGGGGTGGAGCAGCACGGTAGCTCGTCGGGCTCATAACCCGAAGGTCGCAGGTTCAAATCCTGTCCCCGCAACCAAATGGTCCCGTGGTGTAGTGGTTAACATGCCTGCCTGTCACGCAGGAGATCGCCGGTTCGACCCCGGTCGGGACCGCCATTTTAATAAGGCTCGGTAGCTCAGTCGGTAGAGCAGAGGACTGAAAATCCTCGTGTCGGCGGTTCGATTCCGTCCCGAGCCACCATTTATTTTAATAAAATACGCCGGCTTAGCTCAATTGGTAGAGCAACTGACTTGTAATCAGTAGGTTGGGGGTTCAAGTCCTCTAGCCGGCACCATGTAAGTTTCGGAGGGGTAGCGAAGTGGCTAAACGCGGCGGACTGTAAATCCGCTCCTTCGGGTTCGGCAGTTCGAATCTGCCCCCCTCCACCATTTACATAGGGGCATAGTTTAAAGGTAGAACTGAGGTCTCCAAAACCTCCAGTGTGGGTTCGATTCCTACTGCCCCTGCCAAATATATTTACACAACATGGCGGTTGTGGCGAAGTGGTTAACGCACCGGATTGTGGCTCCGGCATTCGTGGGTTCGATTCCCATCAGTCGCCCCATTTTTATTTTAAAAATTACAAATAATCTAATGGATACTTACATATAATTAAGTAAGAATTCGATGGGCTATAGCCAAGCGGTAAGGCAACGGACTTTGACTCCGTCATGCGCTGGTTCGAATCCAGCTAGCCCAGCCATTTTTGCGGAAGTAGTTCAGTGGTAGAATACAACCTTGCCAAGGTTGGGGTCGCGGGTTCGAATCCCGTCTTCCGCTCCAATAAAATTTTATATGGCGGCATAGCCAAGTGGTAAGGCAGAGGTCTGCAAAACCTTTATCACCGGTTCAAATCCGGTTGCCGCCTTTTCTTTTGTGCCGATGTGGCGGAATTGGCAGACGCGCACGACTCAAAATCGTGTTCCTTCGGGAGTGTCGGTTCGACCCCGACCATCGGTATCATGAACGGCGTAATAAAAGACTCTACACCAAATGTGTAGAGTCTTTTTATATTTTCATCACACTATAAAATAAGCAAAATGGTGTGTTGATGAAATGGTTATAAATGATTAAGGTAAACTTATTCATTTAGTACATGCGATACAGTTGGGGAAAGCTACAAAACAATAAAGGGATAAATTTTTATCCCTTTATATAATTTCATTATTTTATAGAGAATTTCTCCAACCTGGTGACATGAAGTTAAATCCGACGCCACCAGTAGATATTAGTACATGATCAGCTGTTAATTTCGTAATTTCTAAGAACTTCTTTTCAAACTCTTCTCTGTTGTATTTGTACATAGTTGAGTGGCATGACCACATGTGCGTTGAAGTACTCAACCAGTCTCCTAATTCCTTTAATTCAGGAAACGACTCAAATCGAATTGGTTCATCTAATTTCATGAATCTCACTTGATAGATAGTTGGGTTTAATTTTTCTCCTATTCCTTTAAAAGCATGTGATTTTTTGTCTTTGGAATGTGTCATAATTCACCCTCCATCTTTTCTTCAAATTTTTTCCTATTTTTATTATACAACAATAGAAAATAATTATGGGAATAATATGGAAATATTTATTGGCAATATAAAAAGACTGTATCAGAAATGTTAGAGTCTTTTTGTTAAATTATACTATGTGCTTCTAAAATTCGTAATAAACGTAGGAATTCATGTATAATATAACTTGTCGAAAGAACAAAATGATAGTGATTTATATTATGTCTGTAATATGAATCAAAAATGAACTTTTTATATTTCTTTTAAAAATGTGTTGAACACACATTATATTTCATATTAATATTTTTATGTAGATTTAAAACGGGAAAGAGAGTGGAAAGTATGGGCCGTAAATGGAACAATATTAAAGACAAAAAAGCATCAAAAGATGCAAATACAAGCCGTATATACGCGAAATTTGGGCGTGAAATTTATGTGGCAGCAAAACAAGGCGAGCCAGATCCAGAATCAAACCAAGCACTAAGAGTTGTATTAGAGCGTGCGAAAACATACAATGTTCCAAGAACAATTATTGATCGTGCGGTTGAAAAAGCAAAAGGCGGTTCAGAAGAAAATTATGACGAGCTTCGTTATGAAGGATTCGGACCAAATGGAGCTATGGTTATTGTAGATACACTTACAAATAACGTAAACCGTACTGCAGCAGATGTACGAGCTGCATTTAGCAAAAACAGTGGTAATATGGGTGTGAACGGTTCTGTAGCTTACATGTTTGATGCGACAGCTGTTATCGGCCTTGAAGGTAAAACATCAGATGAAGTTCTTGAAATTTTAATGGAAGCAGATGTAGATGCACGTGACATTCTAGAAGAAGAAGATTCTGTTATCGTGTATGCTGAACCAGATCAATTTCATGCAGTACAATCTGCACTTAAAGGTGCTGGCGTTGAGGAGTTTACAGTTGCAGAATTAACAATGCTTGCACAAAGTGATGTAACACTTCCTGAAGATGCTCAAGCACAATTTGAGAAAATGGTTGATGCATTAGAAGATTTAGAAGATGTTCAACAAGTTTATCACAACGTAGACTTAGGAGAGTAATACGATAGATGACCCTTTTCGCTTAGCGGATAGGGTCTTTTTTATGAAGTTAATTAAGGTGATGAAGTATTAAAGGTATTTTGTTGTAGGTAGGGAATATAATTATAGGGATATATAAAATATTCATTATCTCTAGGAGGCTTAATATGGAACATAAGACACCAAAGCATATCGTTGCTGTAGCAGGTTATTTAACAAATGAAAAAAATGAAGTGTTATTAACAAAAGTGCACTGGCGAGCTGATACGTGGGAGTTGCCAGGAGGACAGGTAGAAGAAGGCGAAGCGCTCGATCAAGCTGTCTGTAGGGAAATAAAAGAGGAAACAGGGTTAACGGTGAAGCCTATCGGAATTACAGGCGTTTATTATAATACTTCTATGCATATTCTAGCTGTCGTTTTTAAAGTAGCATATATAAGTGGTGAAATAAAAATTCAACCTGAAGAAATACAAGAGGCTAAATTTGTTGATTTAAATGAAGAGAACATAGATGAGTATATAACGCGTCCTCATATGAAATCCAGAACGCTTGATGCAATGAGAGCAACACATTTTATTCCGTATGAAACGTGGGAAGTACAGCCGTATAATTTAATAGGAAGATTGTAAAGAAAAGAGTAGCCGATTTGAGATACATTCGAATCACTACTCTTTTTTTGTATACTGTTTAAGAAAAAGGTCAAAATAATAATAGCACTAGTATTGATTTTGGGAACGTTTGTTCTGTATAATAAATCTATATGTTATATACATTTAGATTACTAGATAGTCAAAAGTATATATATTTGTAGATGATATAATTAAAGTGTAAAGTGAAAATATAATAGTCTTAAGGGTTTCTCTTTTATTGGTTATTCGTACTTTAACATAACCTATATTCAATATTTCAGATGAATAGTAGATAAAAAAAGACTGTGATACAATACTTTTTTATCCCACTATTTGCTGGGCAGTAAGCTTGATTAATGAGGACCGATTAAAGTTTCACTTTATACCTTACAATGATGTAAGGTACGTGTAAGAGAAATCGATGGGATATTTTTTTACAACAATGTATTCTTAAAGTAAGAGTTATATGCTGTGTGGAAAAGAGGTGTTCAAGATGAAAGAACGAGTATTATCTAGGGTGAACTATCATCAAAAAGTTGCATTAAATCCAATGACTAAACTTTTTTATAAAGCCATTATATTATTATTATTGTTAAGTTGTACGTTATTATTCATTGGAAATGTAATGATTGAGAAAAGTGATATTAGTAAATTACATGTACCGGCTAAGTTAGAGGTGCCAGAATCATTAACACATGCATTTATTGCGACAGAAGATAAAAGATTTTATCATCATAACGGTTTAGATTATATAGCAATTATTAGGGCCTCTGTTGAGAATATAAAGGCTGGTGGTGTCGTGCAAGGAGGAAGCACAATTACACAGCAGCTATCTAAAAATGCCTTTTTAACGAATGAACGTACATTTTCTCGGAAGTGGAAAGAGATTTTTTATACGAAAAAAATTGAACGCACATTTACGAAGGATGAAATATTAAAATTATATGTAAGTAATATTTATTATGGAGAAGGAGCATGGGGAATTGAAAAAGCAGCAAACCTTTACTTCGGTAAAAAGGTGAACCAATTAACGTTGGCTGAAAGTGCAATGATGGCTGCTGTAGTAAAAGCACCTGCTTATTACTCACCTGCCCAAAATTATGATAAAGCAGTAGAGAGACGTAATGTCGTTTTGAGACTAATGGAGAAAGAAGGCTATATAAGCCATGATGAGTATGTTCAAGCAGTTAGTGAGAAATTGGTAATTCGTCATGATATAAAAATAGAGCAGTCGATGTTAAATAGCGCGCGTAAAAAAGCAGTAAGTTAAGAGAAGTTCCTATAGAGGAGCTTCTTTTTTTGAATAAATTGTGACAAATTGTGACACAATATCGTCACAATTATTGTGTTTTTGTAATTTATGTGAGCGTGTTCATTGCGTGACGTATATAAGTGTTGATATTATGTGTATTGTGTACAATGCTGTATACAGAATATGAATTTAAAGAGGAATGTATATGAAATCAAATAAACTCATGGCTCTTGGTATAGTTTTTTCTATCGCAGTATTGATTGTAATTGGAACAATTGCGTATAGCATCATAAATGACAAAAAAGATAAAGGGAATGAGATGTTTGCTTATTCTACGCAACAATCTTTAGGGAAAGATGATGCTCCAGTTAAGGTAGTTGAATTTGGAGACTTTAAATGTCCTGCTTGTCGTACTTGGGATGTAACAGTATTACCTCGATTAAAAGAAGAGTATATTGATAAAGGCAAAGTGCAGTTATATTTTATTAACTTCCCATTTATCGGAAAAGACTCAGATTTAGGTGCAGCAGCTGGTGAAGCAATTTATAAACAAGATAAAGATTCATTCTGGATTTTCTATGATGAGATTTATCAAAATCAAAAGAAAGATACGGAAGAATGGATTACAGAAGATTTGCTTCTTAGCATTGTGAAAGAGAAACTTCCAAAAGTTGATGTAGAGCAATTTAAGAAAGATTTACACAGTAAAGACATTAAAGAAAAAGTAAGTAAAGATTCAGATCGTGCTCAAAAATTAAAAGTTCAAGGTGCTCCTTCTGTATATGTAAACGGAAATCTTGCAAATCCTGATTTTGATAGTATGAAGAAGGCAATTGATAAAGAATTGAAAAAGTGATGAGATCTCTCATCACTTTTTCGACTTTTTTCGATAAAATTCTTGCCTCTACTTTTTTTACATGCTATACTATTTTACATAAGTTATTCTAATATCTTATATGTAATTCATATTTGCGGGTGTAGTTTAGTGGTAAAACAAGAGCCTTCCAAGCTCTGGTCGAGAGTTCGATTCTCTTCACCCGCTCCAAATTTTATTAAAAGTTTTTCTATAAATTGTGATCAACGCAGTGTTTCGTTTCCGAGATAAACGAGGCATTGCGTTTTTTAATGTTTGAAAAATATAATTACATGCGAAAATAGAAGTAAATGATAGTATTCCAAACGTGAATTACTAACCAATAGAGTGGTTACATAAGGGGTGGATTCATCTGAGGAGGCGATTAAGAGTGGATTTTGAACAATTAAAGCAAGATGTAATTGCGTATAGTAAAACAATTGGCATAGATAAAATAGGCTTTGCGAGCGCTTCTCCTTTTGAGGAATTAAAGCAGCGCTTAATCCAGCAACAACAATTAAATTATCAATCTGGATTTGAAGAGCCTGATATAGAGAAGAGAACGAATCCGCAACTGTTATTACCGGGTGCTAAATCAATTATTGCGATTGCTTTAGCATATCCTTCAAAATTAAAAAATGCACCATTAAGTAAGCGTGGAGAACGCCGTGGGATTTTTTGTCGTGCTTCTTGGGGACAAGATTATCATCTTGTTTTACGAGATCGTTTGCAAAAATTAGAGGCATATTTAATTGAAAAACTTCCCGATATAGAAGTGAAGTCCATGGTTGATACAGGTGAATTAAGTGATCGAGCTGTATCAGAGCGTGCTGGTATTGGATGGAGCGGTAAAAACTGCTCTATTATTACACCTGAATTTGGTTCGTACGTATACTTAGGGGAAATGATTACAAATGTTCCATTCCCGCCAGATAAGCCGATAGAAGATCAATGCGGAGGCTGTACGAAATGTATCGATATTTGCCCTACCGGTGCTTTAATACAGGGGGGACAGTTAGATTCGAAGAAGTGCATTGCGTTTTTAACACAAACGAAAGGATTCCTACCTGAAGAATATCGCGATAAAATAGGAAATCGCATATATGGATGTGATACGTGTCAGACTGTTTGTCCGAAAAACAAAGGAATGGATTTTCATAATCATCCTGAGATGGAGCCGGATCCTGAGCTAGTTAAACCATTATTAACGCCACTTTTAACAATTAGTAATCGTGATTTTAAAGAGAAATATGGGATTATGTCAGGGTCATGGAGAGGGAAAAAACCACTGCAAAGAAATGCGATTTTAGCATTAGCACATTTTAAAGAAGCATCGGCAATTCCAGATTTAATTGGTGTTATGAAAGATGACCCAAGACCGGTACTACGCGGAACGGCAGCATGGGCACTTGGGAAAATTGGCGGAGATGGAGTAGGCGAAGCGATTGAGAAAGCGATGGAACGTGAGAAAGATGAAGAAGTGCTTCATGAAATGAATCGCGGGCTTGAATTGTTAGCACAGAAAAAAGAGTAGATAATATTTCCCTTTTTCATATTGTAATATGGGAGGGAGACAGAATGGTTGTAAAAACGAAGATTGAAAACCAAGTACAACAATTTTTAGCATATATAACGGAGAAAAGAACGAATGTGGATGGTATTGCTGAGGATTTACTACAAATGGCACTGAGAAAGAAACAATTGTTTCAAAGGCGTAGTGCACATATAGTGAAAGCAACTGCGGATGTTTCTTTCATTAGACAATTAAATAGTAATGACCATCAAGAAATTGATTATCAAATACATTTTAAATATTTAATTAAGCATAAAGAATTATTTTATATTGAAGAGGAACAATTAAAACGAAGAGTTTGTTTAAATAATAGTCGAATTATAGGCGATTCTGCTATTGAAGTGTCAGAAGAAATTAGAATGGGTGAGACATTAGAAAGGGATATTACGAAAGAGAAGTACGGTTCTTATCAGTATAATCGTTTAGAGGCAGTGAAATATGCAGAGCGTTGGTGGGATGACCGGAATCCTATGTATCGTAATTTCCCTGATAATTGTACGAATTTCATTTCTCAATGTCTTCATACTGGAGAAGTACCTATGAACGGGTATCCTAATATTCGTAAAGGATGGTGGCAAAGGGAGAATCAGTGGAGTTGGAGCTGGGCTGTTGCACATTCTTTTTATTGGTATTTGTCAGGTGCTACAACAGGACTTCGAGCAGAGGCGGTAGAGAGGCCAGAAGAACTTATTCTTGGAGATGTCATTGCTTATGATTTCGAGGATGACGGAAGATGGAATCATACGACGATTGTAGTAGCAAAAGATGCAGATGGTATGCCGCTTGTAAATGCACATTCAGCGAATAGCCGTCGACGTTATTGGAACTATGAAGACTCTAGTAAATATACACCACAAATGAAATATAAATTCTTTCATATTATTAATGGGTAGAGATTTTTCGCTCAAGTGGTATAATACGTAGTAGACAAAAAACAGAGGTGAATATCGCGTGGGAGTACATGTTGTTTTATATCAGCCAGAAATTCCAGCAAATACAGGGAATATTGCTCGTACTTGTGCAGCAACTGGAACAGAATTACATTTGATTAGACCGCTTGGATTTTCAACGGATGATAAAATGTTAAAGCGTGCAGGATTAGATTATTGGCAGCACGTAAAAATTACGTATTATGATTCAATTGAAGAATTTTATGAAAAAAATAAAGACGGTGAATTCTTCTATTTAACAAAGTATGGCGAGAAAGCTCATACAGCGTTTGACTATAGCAAGCGTGAGAAGGATTACTATTTTGTATTTGGAAGAGAAACAAATGGCTTACCAGCTAATGTAATCGAAGAAAACTTTGATCATTGTTTACGTATTCCAATGACAGATAAAGTACGTTCATTAAATTTATCTAATACAGCAGCAATTTTAATTTATGAAGCGTTCCGTCAACAAAATTACCCTGGATTAGATTTAGAAATCGTTTATTAAAAGTCGCCATATGGCGACTTTTTTTTTATAAAATAAAAATAATATATAATCATACATTTAAAAGAGAGGACATAATCATATAGAATGGGATATATGATTAAAAATAGATAAGACGGGTTGAGATAAATATGAAGGAAGAATATAGTAATCAAAATACCTTTTTAAGTATGATAGATATGGATTTAATTAGACAAGGATTATTACATGCTATTCAAGATTTAGTATTCATATTGAAAGTTATTGATAATGAAACGTTTCAATATATGTATGTGAATAAAATAGGAATGGATTATGCTAGGTTAAGCGAAGAGTGCTATGGAAAAACTTTTGCAGAAGTATTACCAAAAGATATAGCGGGGATATTGCAAAGGCAATATGCAAAAGTAGTGAGAGAAGCGAAAGCACACACCTTTTGTGATGTAGTCAATTTACCAAAAGGTGAGATACATTATGAATCTTCACTTAATCCTGTCTGCGACGAAGAAGGAATATGTCAATTTGTTATTTGCATTACAAGAGATATTACAGCTCAAATTGAGGAGAAGACAAAGATAGAGGAAAAACAAATGTTATTTAAGTCGTTACTGGAATATAATAATGACTCAATTATATCTATAGATTCTATAGGGAGAGTTACATATGCAAATCCGGCAACGTATGAAATATTTGGATACCGGTATGAGGAATTAAATAATAAATTTATTTTTGAATTCATTAATAAAGAATATGAAAAAGATTTTCAAATTATATTTAAGGGATCGATGCAAGGAAAAGCAAAACAAATTGTTTCAAAGAAATATGTTCATAAAGAAGGGTACGAGCTATATATTTCTTTGAGAACTATCCCGATTATTGTGAACGGTGAAATTGTTGGGATTTATATTGTTACGAGAGATGTTACAAGGCAAGTATTAAACGAAATGCGAACAGAATATTTAGCTTACTATGACCAGTTAACGGGATTAATGAATAGAATTTCATGTACAAATAAGTTAAATACTTTTTTAAATGAGAGTGTAAATTTTGCGCTTGTATTTATAGATTTAGATGAGTTTCATCGTATTAATGATACATTTGGTCATAAAGAGGGAGATAAAGTATTACAAAAAGTTACAGAATGTTTAAGCAATCTAAAAATAGAAGGTATGCACTTATTTAGAGAACACGATGATCAATTTGTTATGTTGATAGAAAATATAAAGAAAGAATATGTAGAGGAAGTTGCAAAAAGCATACTGAAAAATATTAGTGAATATTTTGTAATCGAAGAAGAAGATGTATATTTAAGTGCATCAATTGGAATTGTAATGGCTCCAGCAGATGGAGAAGATGAAAAAATACTATTTCAGAGGGTCGATGCTGCTTTAGAAAAAGCAAAAGAAAAAGGAAAAGGACATTATCATTTTTATTGTAGTGGATTAGACTGTGAGCGTGAACAAAGGTTTATAATAGAAAACCAGTTACATCGTGCTATAGAAAAAAATGAATTTTTCTTATATTATCAGCCACAAATTAATATTGAAACGAAAAAAATAGCTAGTATGGAAGCTTTAATAAGGTGGGAGAATAAGGAATTAGGATTTGTTTCTCCAAACCAATTTATTCCGTTGGCAGAAAGAACAGGATTTATTATTAAGCTCGATGAATGGGTAGTAAATCAAGTGTGTCAGCAACTGCGCGAATGGTTAAATAAAGGATATGAAGTGGTCCCAATTGCGGTTAATATTTCAGCTAGACACTTTCGTTCTATTACATTAATAGAGATGATTACACGGGCTTTAAATAAGTACAATGTATCAGCTCATTTATTAGCGATAGAGGTTACAGAAGGAGCTCTTATACATAAAGATATATCAAAGAGAGTGTTACTACAATTAAAAGAACAAAATTTAAAGATTCATTTAGATGATTTTGGAACAGGCTATTCATCTTTAAGTTATTTAAAAACATATCCAATTGATACTTTAAAAATTGATCGTTCTTTTATGGAAGGTATACATATAGATGAACGTGATACGAATATTACAGCTGCAATTATTCATTTAGCTCATACTTTAGAATTGAATATAATTGCAGAAGGAGTAGAAAAAAAGGAGCAAATACAGTTTTTGAAAGAAAAGAATGTGAAGCTTGTACAAGGTTATTATTATAGCCGACCACTATCCAAATATGATATGGAAAATATGTATTATAAATAAAAAAATGATGTGCTAAAAGCACATCATTTTTTATGTGTACCTGGTTTGTCATTGTAACCGGATGTAAAAATAGCTGTAAGAAATGTGAGTGATACACCTAAAATTAATAATAATTTCATACTAATATCCTCCTTACTGTTTTCGGTTTATGAGTTTTATTTATTATCCAAAATGTATGTAAGGTTCTTAGAAGAAAAGAATTTATTTATAATGAATAGCAGTGTAAAAATGTTAATACCTATATTATACAGAATTTTCTTTGAATTTTGGAGAGAATTTTAGCGTGCTATTATATATTTCGTTTTGATTTAAAGAATGTTTAAGGACATCCTAGCATACCTTTTATAATAATCCGATTGAACAAGGAGATGGGGGAGGAGCTATAATGGATATTCTAAAAAAGATTGAACAGCATCGAGCAGCAGAAGAACGTTTACAATGGGAAGGTACGTTTGCGGAGTATTTGGAGCTTGTGAAAGAAAGACCATGGGTGGCTCAAACAGCACACTCTCGCATTTACAATATGATAAAAGACGCTGGAATTGAAGAAGTTGATGGTAGAAGAAAGTATAACTTCTTTAGTAATCAGCTCTTTGGATTAGAGGATGCTCTAGAACGTCTTGTAGAGGAATATTTTCATCCATCTGCAAAACGATTAGATGTTAGAAAAAGAATTTTATTATTAATGGGTCCTGTTAGTGGAGGGAAATCAACGTTAGTTACAATGTTGAAACGAGGATTAGAAACATATTCAAGAACAGATCGCGGAGCAATTTTTGCAATTAAAGGATGCCCAATGCACGAGGATCCACTGCATTTAATTCCACATCATTTACGAGATGATTTCTTTGATGAGTATGGGGTTAGAATTGAAGGGAATTTATCACCACTAAATGTCATGCGTTTAGAGCAAGAATACGGATCAAGAATTGAGGATGTAGTTGTAGAGCGTATTTTCTTCTCTGAAGATCGCCGTACAGGGATTGGTACATTTAGCCCGTCTGATCCAAAATCACAGGATATTGCAGATTTAACAGGTAGTCTGGACTTTTCTACGATTGCAGAATATGGTTCAGAATCAGATCCGCGTGCGTATCGATTTGATGGAGAATTAAATAAGGCAAACCGAGGAATGATGGAGTTCCAAGAGATGTTAAAATGCGATGAGAAGTTTTTATGGCACTTATTATCGCTTACGCAAGAAGGGAATTTCAAAGCGGGAAGATTTGCGCTTATTTCAGCAGATGAATTAATTGTAGCGCATACGAATGAAACAGAGTATCGCTCATTTATAGCAAATAAGAAAAATGAAGCATTGCACTCAAGAATTATTGTAATGCCAGTTCCTTATAATTTACGAGTAAGTGAAGAAGAACATATTTATGAAAAAATGATTCGTGAAAGTGATGTATCGAATGTTCACATTGCACCACACACACTTCGCGTTGCAGCAATGTTCACTATTTTAACTCGTTTAAAAGATCCGAAGCGTCCGGATATTGATTTAATTAAAAAGATGCGTTTGTATGATGGAGAAACGGTAGAAGGTTATAATGCGATTGATGTAGAAGAATTACAACGCGAATATCAAGATGAAGGTATGAAGGGTATTGATCCTCGTTATGTCATTAACCGAATTTCGTCTACAATCATTCGAAAAGAGGTACCATCTATTAACGCGTTAGATGTACTTAGATCTTTAAAAGATGGGCTAGATCAGCATCCATCCATTAGTAATGAAGACCGTGAACGTTACATGAACTTCATCTCATTAGCGAGAAAAGAATACGATGAAATCGCGAAGAAAGAAGTACAAAAAGCGTTTGTTTATTCATATGAAGAATCAGCTAAGACGCTTATGGATAATTACTTAGATAACGTTGAGGCGTACTGCAATAAATCGAAATTACGTGATCCGTTAACAGGAGAAGAAATGAGTCCAGATGAAAAATTAATGCGCTCAATTGAAGAGCAAATTGGAATTTCAGAAAATGCTAAGAAAGCGTTCCGTGAAGAGATTTTAATTCGCATTTCTGCTTATGCCCGTAAAGGAAAACGCTTTGATTATAATTCACATGAACGTCTTCGTGAAGCGATTCAGAAAAAACTATTTGCTGATTTAAAAGATATAGTGAAAATTACAACATCAACGAAAACGCCGGACGAAAATCAGCTTAAGAAAATCAATGATGTTGTTGCGCGTTTAATTGATGAGCATGGCTATAATTCTTCTTCAGCAAACGAATTACTACGCTATGTAGGTAGCTTGTTAAACAGATAGTTTGATAACAAAACGCTGTCTCTTGTATTTTGCGGGACAGCGTTTTATTATCCGTTCATATGTGTATAAAGTGTCATACCTTGTCCAAATGTAATAAATTAAGATGCAATTTCATGAATTTATTGTCAATTATTTTTACAATATGCATATGATAGAGTAACCAACCATTCATACGAAAAAAGCCAACACAATACAATATGTTGCAAAGTAAAAATGTGTGCAACAATGCATTGTGTTTCTTTCTTATCAGTGGCTGAATATTTCTTTCTATTATGTGAGTGGCAAAATTTTGTTTAGGATGCTCGGGGTATTGTATGAAAAACGTTATAAATGTTTATGGGATGATTTTCTGTGGGCAGTTACCTTTCAAACATTCTAGCTTGCACATTACAGAACAAAATTTATAGATTGCTGTTCATACAGGAAGACAATTACAGTAAGGAGGGAAAGGAATGGGCGAAGAAAATCAACCAAATTATACGATTTCACAGGAAAACTGGTCCCTCCATCGCAAAGGATATGACGACCAACAGCGCCATCAAGAAAAAGTACAAGAGGCAATTAAGAATAATTTACCCGATCTTGTAACAGAAGAAAGTATAGTTATGTCTAATGGCAAGGATGTTGTAAAAATACCAATTCGTTCTCTAGATGAATATAAGATTAGATACAATTATGATAAAAATAAACATGTTGGGCAAGGAAACGGTGACAGCAAAGTTGGTGATGTCGTTGCGAGAGATGGATCAGGTGGTCAAAAACAAAAAGGGCCAGGAAAAGGGCAAGGAGCAGGAGATGCAGCTGGGGAAGATTACTATGAAGCTGAAGTCTCTATTTTAGAATTAGAGCAAGCGTTTTTCAGAGAGTTAGAACTGCCTAATTTAAAGAGAAAAGAAATGGATGAAAACCGGATTGAACATGTTGAATTTAATGACATTAGAAAAACAGGATTATGGGGAAATATCGATAAGAAACGAACAATGATATCCGCATATAAACGAAATGCGATGGGTGGTAAAGCATCTTTTCATCCAATTCATCAAGAAGACTTAAAGTTCCGCACTTGGAATGAAGTATTAAAGCCAGATTCAAAAGCTGTTGTATTAGCGATGATGGATACGAGTGGATCGATGGGAATATGGGAGAAATATATGGCACGTAGCTTCTTTTTCTGGATGACAAGATTTTTACGCACAAAGTATGAAACAGTTGATATTGAATTTATTGCTCATCATACAGAAGCGAAAGTCGTTACAGAAGAAGAATTTTTCTCAAAAGGAGAAAGTGGCGGAACAATATGTTCTTCCGTATATAAAAAAGCATTAGAACTTATCGATAATAAATATTCACCTGACCGCTATAATATTTATCCATTCCATTTTTCAGATGGTGATAATTTAACATCAGATAATGCTAGATGTGTAAAACTTGTTGAAGAGCTAATGAAGAAGTGTAATATGTTTGGGTATGGGGAAGTGAATCAGTACAACCGCCACAGTACACTCATGTCAGCCTATAAAAATATTAAAGATGAAAACTTTAGATACTATATTTTAAAGCAAAAAGCAGACGTATTTCATGCGATGAAAAGCTTTTTTAGAGAAGAATCAGGTGAGAAAATGGCATAACCTCTTTTAAAGAGGTTCTTTTTTTGTAAACTTTTTATTTTTTCAGTTGACAATGATAATGAAAATCATTATCATTTATTCGAGAAATGATTACATTTTGAATTATATATTTCGGAGGAGATGTAAAGTTGAAACAAAATAAAAGAAAACGTATAAATGCAATGATTATAGCGGCGGCGTTATCACTTCCGTTTGCTGTGTATTCAACACCTGCTTTAGCGGCAGTAGCAATTGAGGTGAATAAAACTGGACAAGGTTTAGAAGATGGTACATATGACGCTGTTATTAAAGCGTATAAAGATAAAACGAATGAAGAGTCTATGGCAGCTGTTTATATAAAGGATCCGAAATTAACAATTGAGAATGGAAAGAAAATTGTAACAGCAACGTTAAGTGATAGTGATTTCTTTCAATACTTGAAGACAGAGGATATTCACACTCCAGGTGTGTTTCATGATGTGAAAGTAATATCAGAAGACAAAAAGAAAAATGGAACGAAAGTGATTCAGTTTGAAGTAGGGGAATTAGGAAAAAGGTATAATATGCGAATGCATATTTATATTCCAACAATGTCCTATGACAATAAGTACCAAGTACAGTTTGAAGTAAATACATTGAATTTAGAGAACAATGTTCCAGAAAAACAAAAGGAAAATAAAGAGGAGCAACAAGATGAAAACGGAAATGTAATATTAGATAAGCAATTACAAAAATATATTAATAAATATAACTTAAATAGAGATAATGTAGATGCGCCAATCACAAAGAAAGATTTATTACAAATTAAAACTTTATCCATTTATTCAGGTAAAGGAATAAATAAAATAACTGGTTTAGAGTATATGACAAATTTAGAGAAGTTGACGTTACGAAAGTCTAATGTAAAAGACATATCAGCCATCTCGAAGTTGAGAGGTTTGAAGTACGTTGATTTAACGTCTAATTCAATTGAAAGTATTCACCCAATTGAGCAGTTAGAGAATATTAATATGCTTTTTTTAAGAGATAATAAAATTTCTGATCTTACACCATTAAGTAAAATGAAAAAAATTAAAACATTAGATTTAATCGGTAATAACATTAAAGATATCCAGCCATTATTTACATTATCAACTATGAAACAATTATACTTAGCAAATAATCAAATCAGTGATCTTACGGGAATTGATCGATTAAATAATGTGGAACTATTATGGATAGGGAACAATAAAATTAATAATGTTGAATCTATTAGTAAAATGAGTAATCTTATTGAACTAGAAATTTCTGATAGTGAAATAAAAGATATATCACCATTATCTCAATTAGGAAATTTACAAGTGCTGAATTTAGAAGAGAATTATATCTCTGATATATCGCCGTTGAGCACTTTAACAAATTTACATGAGATAAATCTTGGAGCTAATGAAATTTTTGACGTAAGGCCTGTTGAGGAATTAGGTAAGCGAATTTCAATTGACATTCAAAGACAAAAAATCTTTTTAAATGAAGCAAGTGTAGATGAAGAAATAAAAATCCCAGTATACAACCTTAAAGGAGAGCCACTTCAAAATATTAATCTACAAAGTGAGGGGGCTACTCTGAATAACGGATTTATAAAATGGAATAGTCCTGGAGAAAAAATATATGAATTTAAACTAGATACTAATTCTACTGAAAGTAAAATAAGATTTAATGGCACGGTTATACAGAATATAGTTGAAAAACAAAAAGAAAGTCAAAATGTAATTCTCGATAAAACTTTACAACAACATATTAATAAAGAGAATTTAGGTAGAGAGAATGTAAACGCTCCTATCACAAAAGAAGATTTATTACAGATTAAAAAATTAGAGATACTTAAAGAAAAAGGAAATGAGATAAAAGATATAACAGGTTTAGAATACATGACGAATTTAGAAAAACTTACTTTAGAAGGAGTAGGCCTGAAAAATATTGAGTTCATCTCAAACTTGAAACAATTGAATAATGTGAATGTATCTCATAATCAAATTGAAGATATAACACCACTATCTTCATTGGAAAATTTACAGTGGTTAAATCTTGCGAACAATCATATTAAAGATGTAACGGTTATTGGTTCCATGCTAAACTTATTTAGCTTAAATCTAGCTGGAAATGAGATTCGTGATGTAAGGCCGTTAATACAATTAGGTCAGTGGTTTACAATTGATGTTGGAAGACAAAATATCATTTTAAATGATGCAAAAATAAACGAAGAAATTCAAATTCCTGTATATGATTTAGAAGGAGAAAGTATTGAAAATATTCAATTGGTAAGTGAGGGAGGGACGTTTAATAACGGAGTAATAAAATGGAGTACCCCAGGTGAAAAGGTGTATAAATTTGATTTAGATTCTGATGAAATTAGCATAAGGTTTAACGGAACAGTTATACAGAATATAGTGGAAAAAGAAGAAGAAAAAGAGCCGGTAAAAGAAATTGAAGAAACAAAAGAAGAAGAAAAAGAGCCGGTAAAAGAAATTGAAGAAACAAAAGAAGAAGTGAAAGAGCCGGTAAAAGAAGTTGAAGAAACAAAAGAAGAAGTGAAAGAACCAACAAAAGAAGTTGAAGAAGCGAAAGAAGAAGTAAAAGAGCCAACAAAAGAAGTTGAAGAAACAAAAGAAGAAGTGAAAGAACCGGTAAAAGAAGTTGAAGAAGCGAAAGAAGAAGTAAAAGAGCCAACAAAAGAAGTTGAAGGGGTAAAAGAAGAAGAAAAAGAACCAACGAAAGAAGTTGAAGAAACAAAAGAAGAAGAAAAAGAACCGGTAAAAGAAGTTGAAGAAACAAAAGAAGAAGAAAAAGAACCGGTAAAAGAAGTTGAAGAAACAAAAGAAGAAGTGAAAGAACCGGTAAAAGAAGTAAAAGAGGAAGTAAAAGAGCCAACGAAAGAAGTTGAAGAAGCGAAAGAGGAAGTGGACGAGCCAACAACAGGAGTTGAAGGATCGAAAGCGGAGGTAAAAGAAACAGGAAAAAAAATTGAAGGTTCAAAAGACGCGGTAAATCAATCAGCAGTAGTCCAAGAACAAAACGTGAATAATCAAGTTGTGAAAGAAAATAAACCAGCTGTTAATAAGCAAGAAGAAAGTAAGAAATCATTAGGAGCAACAGGTGGACAAGAGAATACATCAACATTACTTTCAGGCATAGCGTTAGTTCTTTCAGCACTGAGTATGTTTGTATTTAGAAAGAGATTATTTAAGAAATAAAAAACGTTTTATCTTATTATAACGTAAGATGATTATATGAGTTTTTGAGAAGACATTATCATGGCGATTTCATTTTGAAATATGCTTATGGTGATGTCTTTTTTAGAAGGATATAAATGGAAAAGGTGTGAATATATTAGTGAAGGAGGAGAGGTTATGTATGTCAGTTCTATTTTGAAAATTGAAGAGGTGGCAGCATTTATTGCGAATATGAATAAAGATGCTACTCATCATGTTGGCTATTGTGGAGATGAGAAAGAGGAGTTGTTACAGACAATTATTCATGATTTTTCAGATATAGGCTGGGAACAATCTTTTGTTGCTACTTATGAGAATAATAATTTAATAGGTTTATTAGGATTTGATGTGGATGAAGTAAAGAAATGTGCAGAGATATGGGGGCCGTTTATTATCGCAGAGAATTGGGAAGAAGTTGCTTTACATATGTGGAAGTAAATCCAGAGTTTCAAGAAGCGAATATCGAATTTATTGCAACCGCTGAAAATAGTAGAAGAAAAGGTGTCGGAGAGCGGTTATTACAAAAGGCAATTCAGTATATTATTTCCTTCCAAGGAATGAAGGAGATAGAATTATGTTTGAATACGAATAATGATCGTGCGATGAAATTGTACAAGAAAGTAGGATTTGAGGAGAAGGCATGTTTACAACACTATATAATAGAGTGAAAACCCATTCGTATGAAAATTATATTTCATACGAATGGGTTTTATTAATCTACTTTTCCCTCAGTTGTTACGGATTCAGAAGTAATTTGAGGTGCTAATCGTTACATAACCTTTTTTATTTTTTGAGATACTTCTTTTGTTTGCAAATTAACATCTTCTTTTCGCAGCTCCTTAAAGAGCGAAATGACCATAAGAACGACTACGATAGAAAATGGTAGTGCTGCGATGATAGCTGCGATTTGTAGTGCATTTAATCCTCCAGCTTGTAATAAAATAGCGGCAATTATCGCGATTGTTAATCCCCATATAAGTTTTAAACTATTTTTCGGTGATAAGCTTCCGTTACTCGTTTGCATTGAAACAACAAATGTTGCTGAATCGGCAGAAGTAACGAAAAATGTGGCTACTAAAATTAACCCGATAATCGTTAAAAAGGTAGAAAATGGTAGATGTGAAATAACAGCAAATAATCCAATCTCTGTACCATTTTTTGCAATTTCATCAGCTATTCCAAGCGATTGGAACATTTCCATATGAATTGCGGTACCACCAAATACTGCAAACCAAAATGTACAGATAAGAGTTGGGACTAATACAACTCCAAAAATAAATTCTTTTATTGTGCGTCCTTTAGAAATACGTGCGATAAATGTGCCGACGAATGGAGACCAAGAGATCCACCATCCCCAATAGAAAATAGTCCAGTTTTCAATCCAAGAAGAAGATTTTTCACTAAATGCTCCTAAATTTAATCCCATACTAGGTAAAGCGCCGATATAAGAACCGAGTGTAGATGTGAAATATTTCATAATAAATACAGTTGGTCCTAAAAGTAAGAAAGAGATGAGTAAAATACCTGCAAGAGAGAAATTCAAGTTACTCAAATATTTAATCCCACGATCTAAGCCAGTTTGTGCACTTGTTAAATATAAAACAGCGAAGATAGCTATAAGTACGAGCTGAGTAAGTAAAGTGTTATGAATGGAAGGGAATAAATAGCTTAATCCTCCAGCAATTTGTTGAGCACCAATCCCAACAGATGGTACAATGCCAAACACTGTGGCTAAAACAGCTAAAATATCAACTGTTTTTCCGATACGGGAATTTTTCGATCGATTAAATAATGGAGTAACTGTAGCCCCGATAGTGCTACCTTTTTGTTTGCGGAATGTGAAATATGCAATTGTTAAAGCGACCATTGCGTATAGTGACCACGGAAAGAGTCCCCAGTGGAAAAATGAATATTGCATAGCGAGTTTGGCGCTTTCTTCTGTACCTGCTTTTCCTGTTAACGGATCTGTAAAATGTGAAATCGGTTCAGCGATTCCATAAAAGAGGAGTCCAATTCCCATTCCTGCCCCAAACAACATGGATAGCCAAGATGGATAATTATATTTTGGCTTTTCTCCATCTTTACCGAGACGAATAGAACCGTACTTGGAAAATGCTAAATAAGCAGCCAAAATAATCATTGTAGTCATAAGTAGAGAGTAAAACCATCCAAATTTATTGAGGATAAATGAGTTTAAAGAAGATGTAACACTTTGTAAATCGTAGTCTTGTATCCAACTTGCTGGGGTAATTCCCCATATAATGAATAATGTTGTTAGCAAGAAGGAGATATAAAATACACTGTTTTCTTTTTTTATCATAGAATCCCACCCTTATTTAATAAAGTTAACAATTATAATAATCATAACAATTAAGTTTTTAATTGTCAAAAAATTCCCTTTTTATAATGTGAAAGGATGCAATTTGTTTTAGGGAGGTAAAGAGCAATGCGTTCACGATATGTACAAATTATAGGAAGAAATAATATGAAATATTGCATTTTATATTGTTACATCCAGATTTTATGTTAAATTCTTGAATGGAATATTAAAATAGGGGGTCAGGATATGAACAAGAAATCAAAGATCAATAAAGTGATGCTTAGCATTAGTACAATGGCTTTATCGTTAGGCGCACTTCAAACTCATGCAGCAGCGGAAGAAAAAGTACCGTATAACGTGTTAAAAACGAAACCGGTTGGAATTGAAAAGTCGGTAGATGAAGTTGGACATATTTCAAAAGTTGATGAAACTTTATCATTTCAAGAACGTTTAAAAGTAGGAGATTTTTCACAGCGACCAGCATCTATTACGAAGAAAACTGCAGTAAAGCAGGTTAAAGAAAGCTATTCAATGGCTGATTTAAACAAAATGAATGACCAAGAATTAGTTGAAACGTTAGGCAGTATTAAATGGCACCAAATTACAGACTTATTCCAGTTTAATGAAGATGCAAAGGCTTTTTATAAAGATAAAGGAAAAATGCAAGTCATTATAGATGAATTAGCTCATAGAGGTAGTACATTTACGAAAGATGATTCAAAAGGAATTCAAACGTTTACTGAAGTGCTGCGTTCAGCTTTTTATCTTGCATTTTATAATAGTGAATTAAGCGACTTAAATGAAAGAAGCTTCCAGGATAAATGTTTACCTGCTTTAAAAGCAATCGCAAAAAATCCAAACTTTAAGCTTGGTACAGTTGAACAAGATACAGTCGTATCTGCGTACGGTAAATTAATTAGTAATGCTTCAAGCGATGTTGAAACGGTTCAATACGCATCGAATATTTTAAAGCAATACAATGATAATTATACTACTTATGTAAATGATCGAATGAAGGGACAAGCAATATACGATATTATGCAAGGTATTGACTATGATATACAGTCGTACTTAACTGAGGCTCGTAAAGAAGCGAATGAAACGATGTGGTATGGAAAAGTAGATGGGTTTATTAATGAAATAAATCGTATTGCTCTTCTAAATGAAGTAACGCCAGAAAATAAATGGCTCGTTAATAATGGCATTTATTTTGCTAGCCGTTTAGGGAAGTTTCATAGCAATCCAAATAAAGGATTAGAGGTTGTTACACAAGCGATGCATATGTACCCGCGCTTAAGTGAACCGTATTTTGTTGCGGTAGAACAAATTACAACAAATTATAATGGTAAAGATTATAGCGGGAATACAGTAGATTTAGAGAAAATACGTAAAGAAGGAAAAGAGCAATACTTACCAAAAACGTATACATTCGACGATGGATCAATTGTGTTCAAAACAGGAGATAAAGTATCAGAAGAAAAAATTAAGAGACTATATTGGGCTGCGAAGGAAGTAAAGGCACAGTATCACCGTGTAATTGGAAATGACAAAGCGTTAGAGCCAGGAAATGCGGATGATGTATTAACGATCGTAATTTATAATAGTCCAGATGAATATCAGTTAAATAGACAATTGTATGGATATGAAACAAACAACGGTGGAATTTATATTGAAGAGACAGGTACATTCTTTACATATGAGCGTACACCAGAGCAAAGTATTTATAGTTTAGAAGAGTTATTCCGTCATGAATTTACTCATTACCTGCAAGGTAGATATGAAGTACCAGGTCTATTTGGAAGAGGAGATATGTATCAAAATGAAAGGTTAACTTGGTTCCAAGAAGGAAATGCAGAGTTTTTCGCAGGATCTACTCGTACGAATAACGTTGTACCAAGAAAGAGTATAATTAGCGGATTATCATCTGATCCTGCAAGCCGTTATACAGCAGAGCGTACACTATTTGCTAAATACGGTTCTTGGGATTTCTATAATTACTCGTTCGCATTGCAGTCTTACTTATATACGCATCAGTTTGAAACATTTGATAAAATTCAAGATTTGATTCGTGCGAATGACGTGAAAAATTATGATGCATATCGTGAAAATCTAAGTAAAGATCCTAAGTTAAATAAAGAGTATCAAGAGTATATGCAGCAGTTAATTGATAATCAAGATACATACACTGTACCAGAAGTAGCTGATGATTATTTAGCTGAACATGAAACGAAGTCATTAGCAGCGGTGAAGAAAGAAATTAGTGATACGTTGCCTATGAAAGATACAAAAATGACAAAACATAATTCTCAATTCTTTAATACATTTACATTAGAAGGTACGTATACAGGTAGTGTCACAAAAGGTGAATCAGAAGATTGGAAAGAAATGAGTAAAAGAGTAAATGAATCTTTAGAACAATTGGCGCAAAAAGAATGGAGTGGCTACAAAACTGTTACAGCATACTTCGTCAATTATCGTGTGAATAGCTCAAATGAATTTGAATATGATGTAGTCTTCCATGGAATCGCAAAAGATGATGGAGAAAATAAAGCTCCAACGGTTAATATAAATGGCCCTTATAGTGGTCTTGTAAAAGAGGGAATTCAATTTAAAAGTGATGGCTCAAACGATGAAGATGGAAAAATTGCTTCTTATTTATGGGAATTTGGAGATGGAAGCACAAGTGTAGAAGTGAATCCAGTACATGTATATGAAAGAGAAGGTTCTTATAAAGTATCGTTAAGAGTAAAAGATGATAAAGGCAAAGAGAGCAGAAGCGAAACAACTGTTACGATTAAAGATGGAAGTTTAACAGAATCAGAACCAAATAATCGTCCAGAGGAAGCAAATCGTATCGGGCTAAATAGTACGATAAAAGGTAATCTTATTGGCGAGGACCACACTGATGTTTATACATTTAATGTAGCATCAGCGAAAGATATCGACATTTCTGTTTTAAATGAGTATGGAATTGGGATGACATGGGTACTTCACCATGAATCAGATATGCAAAATTATGCAGCTTACGGTCAAGCCAATGGGAATCATATAGAAGCGAAATTTAATGCAAAACCAGGCAAGTATTACTTGTATGTATATAAATATGATAATGGCGATGGAACGTACTCATTATCAGTAAAGTGAAACTTTAATCATTCATCCCCCAATGATTATTAGCCCACACCAATCGGGGGAAAATAAGCGCTTTTCCAATGTATGTTTAACTTTACTTTTTGTGGAAAATAGTATATTATATAGATATATAATATATCGGTTATTTTCTAGGAGGAGCCTGTCACAATAGGTTTCTCCTGTTCTTTTTTAGGGGCCTGTTTTACAGGCTTTTCTTTAAAGAGTAAATAACTGAAAATTAAGAACTATAATCTTTGAAAGAGGTGGGGCATACACATAACAAAAAAGGGGATTGTTTAAGAGAGGGGGATAAGAAATGGTCTTGTTTGGTTATCCACTTGAAACAATTTATTTATACGGATTTATTATTGCTACTATACTCACTGTTATTTATATCTTTTTTGGAGATATATTTGAATCGATATTTAGTTTTGGGGGCGGATCTGTATCCGTTGTTACTTTATTACTTAGTTTTTTCGCCATGTTATGTGGGCTTAGTTATATAGGAGAGTACTTATTCTCCTTTAATAGTATTACTATTTTCGGGGCTGCATTTGCTATATCTTTTATCGGTGTTTTCATCATGAAAATACTAATTTTAAAACCGATTGCAGAAGCAGAACAAAATACGATGCAACGTATGGATGAATTTATCGGTTGCAAAGGAGAAGTCATTACGACAATTCCTACAGAAGGATTTGGTGAAGTATTAATTTTATCCCAATTTGGAAGTAATGCAATCCCAGCTAAAACTGTTGGAAAAAAAGATATTTCGCAAGGAACAGAGGTTATTATCGAGGGAGTCCAAGATGGTGTTTTACTTGTACAAAAAATCGCTTATTCTTTAAAAAAACCAAAATTATAAGGGGGAATTTACATGACGATTCCATTAATTATCGGTGGAGTTTTACTGGCAATTTTAATTCTACTCATTTTAGTATTCATTACGAAGTATCGTACGGTTGGTCCAGATGAAGCGTTAATTGTTACAGGGAACTGGCTTGGTGGAGGAAAGAATGTTGTTACCACTGATGATGGAAAGAAGATTAAGATTATCCGCGGGGGCGGTACTTTCGTAGTTCCAATTATGCAAAGAGCAGAGCCTTTAAGCCTATTAAACTACAAATTAGAAGTTGGTACACGTGATACGTATACGAAGCAAGGTGTTCCAGTTACAGTAAATGGTGTTTCTATTATTAAAGTAGGTTCTACAATTGAAGAAGTATCTACTGCAGCTGAGCAATATTTAGGAAAAGAAACAGAAGAGTTAAAAGTAGAAGCAAAAGAGGTTTTAGAAGGTCATTTACGTGCAATCTTATCTTCTATGACAGTAGAGGATGCGTATAGTAATAGAGAGCAATTTGCTCAAAAGGTACATGAAGTAGCTTCTACAGATTTAAAGAAGATGGGACTTCGCATTGTTTCTTTCACAATTAAAGAAATAATGGATAAAAACGGATACTTAGATGCGCTTGGTCAGCCGCAAATTGCGACAGTTAAGCGTGATGCAACAATTGCAAATGCAGAGCGTGAAAAAGAAGCACGTATTGAAAAAGCACGTGCTGAAAAAGAGGCAAAAGAAGCAGAATATCAACGTGATGCACAAATCGCTGAAGCTGAAAAACATAAAGAATTAAAAGTACAGTCCTATAAGAGAGAACAAGAACAAGCTCGAGCAGACGCGGATCTTTCTTACGAATTACAACAAGCGAAAGCACAACAAGGTGTTACAGAAGAGCAAATGCGCGTTAAAATCATTGAGCGTGAAAAGCAAATCGAGTTAGAAGAAAAAGAGATTGCGCGTCGTGAAAAGCAATACGATGCAGAAGTTAAGAAAAAAGCAGATGCAGATCGTTATGCTGTTGAGCAATCAGCAGAAGCAGAAAAAGTAAAACAAATTAAAAAGGCAGATGCGGATCAATATAAGATTGAAGCTGAAGCGAGAGCTCGTGCGGAAGAAGTACGTGTGGAAGGTTTAGCGAAGGCGGAAATCGAAAAAGCGCAAGGTCAAGCGAAAGCGGAAGTACAAAAAGCGCAAGGTACAGCAGAAGCAGATGTTATTAGATTAAAAGGTTTAGCAGAAGCAGAAGCGAAACAAAAAATTGCTGAAGCATTTGAATTATATGGTCAAGCGGCAATTATGGATATGGTTCTTAAAATGCTTCCAAGTTATGCGAAGGAAGTTGCAAGTCCGCTTAGTAATATTGATAAAATCACAGTTGTCGATACAGGCGGCGGTGGTAAAAATAGCGGGGCCGGAAAAGTTGCGGGCTATGCGACTGATTTAATGGCAACGATGCAAGAAACGTTAAAGGCTTCTTCTGGAATTGACTTAAAAGAGCTATTAGAAGGATTTGCAGGAAAAGGAGCAGTGCAACAATTATCAAGTGATAAACCTGTTGTATCTGTAGTAGAAGATAAGAAAAAAGAAGTAGAAAAAGATAAAGAATAATAAGGTGGAAAGAACCTCTAGTAAGTGAAATACTAGAGGTTCTTCTGTGAATTATAATATTTCGAATAATATACATTTTTATACATTGTTTTAATTATTTAATTTATATAGAATGAAAAAGATATGTATCAATTCTTTATGATGTAGAAAAAGATAGAGAGTCTCATCGATACATTTAAATCGTATTATTTTTATAGAAAGATTAAATGTTAATTAATTACATTTAAAACGGTATGGAGGGGTAGAAGTATGTTTCAAGGAAAATTAAGGAGTAGTAGTTTAAAAACAAAGTTACTTGTATCATTTATTATTATTTTAGTTCTTCCAAGTATTGTAATTGGTTGGACGTCTTATCAACAGGCGAAGACGAATTTTAATGAAACGATTTTAAACTCGGCGAAAGATAATATAAAAATTTTGGATAATGTAATTAATAAAGAATTGGATAGTAAAAAAGTAGATGCAACTTATTTTACGAAATTATTCACACAATCAAGTTACCAAGCAGATCAAATTCAAAACATACAAAATAAACTAGAAGAATACAATAAACTGCATCCAGAAATGGAAGCAATCTATACAGGATCTAGTAATGGACAGTTCATTCAATCACCAGCTATTCAGATGCCAGATGGATATAATCCTACAGAAAGAGATTGGTATAAAGAGGCCGTGAAGAAAAGTGGAGAGGTAATTGTAACTGCTCCATATAAGTCAAAAACGACAGGGAATATTGTTATTACACTAGCAAAACAAAACGAGGATAAAAGTGGAGTTCTTGGGATTGACTTAATCATTAATAATATTGTTACTACTTCCAAGATGGTTAATATTGGTAAGGAAGGATATGTAGCGATATTTGATCAAGATAAAAATGTAGTAGCGCACCCGAAAATGAAGCCAGGAGAGAAATTAGAAGAGAAACTTAGTAAAGAATTGTATAAACAGGAAGCTGGGGATTTTCATTATTCATTAGATGGTGAAGATCGCAATATCACTTTTAAAACGAATAAGAAAACTGGGTGGAAAATAGCAGGAATTATGCCTTCCAAAGAAATTATCGAAGCGGCTGAACCTATTTTCTATAAAACAGTAACTGTTCTTGGAATTTCACTAATAATCGGTGGGATTGTAATTTACTTCATAATTGCGTCTATTATTAAACCGTTAAAACAACTTGTCATATCATCGAAGAAGATTAGTGAAGGTGATTTAACAGAATCAATTACAGTTCATTCTAAAGATGAAATTGGACAGCTAGGAGAAAGTTTTAACGAGATGGCTGCATCGTTACAAAGTGTCATTTCCAATATAAACACTTCAGCAAGTCATGTAGCGGCATCTTCAGAAGAATTAACAGCTAGTATGAAGCAGACAAGTGAAGCAACGGAACAAATTACACAGGCGATAGAGCAAGTATCAAGTGGTGCAGAAATACAAACGAAAGAAGTTGAAGAAGGAGCAACATTGTTAGAAGAAGTTACAGAAGGAATTCAGCGTGTTGCAGATAGTTCTTCATTAGTATCTACAGCCTCTATGTATACGAAGAAAAAAGCTGAAAATGGTGGGAAGTTAGTTGAACAAACTGTGAATCAAATGCAATTAATTCATGAGTCTGTTTCACAGTCAGACAAAATCATTGGTTTGTTAGACGATAAGTCGAAACAAATTGGAGCAATCCTTGAAGTGATTCAACATATTGCAGAACAGACAAATTTATTAGCGTTAAATGCGGCAATTGAGGCTGCGAGAGCTGGAGAGCAAGGAAGAGGATTTGCAATTGTAGCAGATGAAGTGCGAAAGCTAGCAGAACAATCAGGACAGTCTTCTACGGAAATTGGGAAACTAGTGAAAGAGATTCAATTTGATATAAAAGAAACAGTAAGCTCTATGAATCAAGTTGGAGCAGAAGTACAATCAGGACTTGTAGTTGCAAATGAAACGAAGCAAAGCTTTGCCGAAATATTGAAGTCTACAAATGATACAGTTGTACAAATTGATAGCATGGTAGATGTAGCAAAACAAATGACGGTAGATGCAAAACAAGTAAGTGCATCTATTAATGAAATTGCAGCTACAATTGAAGAAAATGCAGCAAGCGTTCAAAATATTGCTGGTTCTTCAGAAGAACAATTAGCTTCAGTAGATGAAATAAATGCAGCAGCAGTCCATTTATCACAAATGGCAGAAGAATTACAAGAGATGATTAGTAAGTTTAAAGTGTAATAACAAATATTAAGAAACGAGGTAATAATTTTACTTCGTTTCTTTTTTTATGAAGAGAAAAAGAAAGAAATATAGAGTAACCGTGTTATGATTAAGTATAATTAAAGAGACTGTATATTCTTTAAATTCTATCTTTAATCATGTTAGGGGAATGGTTTTGAAATTAAAAAAATTAAAACTCCAACCGAGAATTACATTAACTATTAGTACACTTATTTTAGTGGTACTTCTGCTAACGAGTTATTTATTTTATTACATATTATCTGAAACGGTAGAAGAGCAAATTGGGAAACGGGCTTTGCATGTTGCGAAAACAGTTGCCGCGATACCAGAAATTCAGGAAGCTTTTCAAAAAGAAAATCCAGCTTCTATTATTCAGCCAATCGCAGAAAAAATTCGAATGGATACAGAGGCTGACTTCATTGTAGTTGGAAACAAAGAGGGGATTCGTTATGCGCATCCTGAGCGAGATAAAATAGGAGAAAAAATGGTTGGCGGAGATAATAAAGGCGTTTTATTAGAAGGAAAATCATATGTTTCGAAAGCAACTGGATCATTAGGCCCTTCATTACGCGGAAAAGTTCCAATCCGTAATCAGGAAAATGAAATCATTGGTGTGGTGTCTGTTGGATTTTCAATGGCTGATATTCATGGAGCGGTAGAAGTGTATGGAAAGCGTGTATTTTGGATTACAATAATAGGGCTATTAATTGGAGTAATTGGCTCTATATATTTAGCGGCAAGTATAAAAAGAATGATGTTCGGGATGGAACCAGAAGAAATTTCATCTTTATATGAAGAGCATAGTACAGTGATTCAATCTGTACGTGAAGGGATTATTGTAATCGATAAAAATGGCATGATTAGTTTAGTCAATCAAGCAGCTTATGATATTCTTTCGCTAGATAAACAACAAAATATTATTGGGGAATTTATTTTAAATGTAATTCCTAATTCAACGATACTAGATGTACTTCAAACTGGTGAAGAACAGTTTGATCGCCAATTAAATATAAAAGGACAGGCTGTTATTGCGAACCGTCTACCTATTAAAGTAAAGAATAAAGTAACTGGCGTTGTATCGAGCTTACGTTTGAAATCTGAAATGGATCAGTTAACAGCAGAATTATCTCAGACGAAGCAATATACAGAGGCATTACGAGCGCAAGCGCACGAATATAATAATTTATTGTATACGCTTTCAGGTCTTATTCAATTAGAATCATACGAAGATGCTTTAGAGCTTATTCATAAGGAAACAGCGGTATATCAAGATTTTGTTCAATTTATTATGAAGCGGATTCAAAATCCATGGCTAGGTGGAATTTTAATTGGATTTTATAATAGAGCACGAGAGTTGAAGATTGATTTTATGCTAGATAGAGAAAGTGGTTTAGAAAAATTAAGTCCACATATTGAGAGTAATTATGTCGTTTCTATTTTAGGAAATTTAATTACGAATGCATTTGAAGCAATTGAAAAAAATGAAGAGAATGATAAGAAAGTAAGGATGTTTGTAACTGATATTGGAGAAGAAATATTAATTGAAGTGGAAGATTCAGGGCAAGGGATTCATGATGAAATAATTACTAGCATATTCTATAAAGGCTTTTCGACGAAAGAAGGAGGAGAGCGAGGATATGGATTAGCAAAAGTGAAAGAGTTAGTAGAAGATTTAAATGGAAGTATTGCAATTGAAAAAGGGGATTTAGGTGGTGCGTTATTTATTATTGCACTACCGAAAGAGAGAGGCGAATAGTAATGGATGAGGAGATTGAAGTATTAATTGTAGAAGATGATATTCGGATTGCTGACATTCATCGTCGTTTTACTGAGAAAATTGAGGGATTTAAAGTAATTGGAACGGCAACGACTGGAGAACAAGCGAAAGAATGGCTAGAGCTTGTGAAGCCACAGCTTGTTTTATTAGATGTGTACTTACCTGATATGCAAGGAACGGAACTTGTCACATATATTAGGCATCATTTGCACGATACAGATATTATTATGATAACAGCGGCATCGGAAACAGATGTAGTGAGGCACGCCCTGCGGGGCGGAGTAACAGATTATATCGTAAAGCCACTAATGTTTGACCGATTTAAAGCAAGTCTGGAAGGCTATCAAAAAAAGATTATACAGTTAAAGAAAAATAATCAATTATCTACGGAGCAAATTGAATATTTATGGTCTCAAAGAGGGGGGAAGGGAGATCAAATAGAATATGCCCCGAAAGGGATAGATCCTTTAACTTTAGCGAAAATAAAAAAGCATATGTTAACAGTTAATGAAGAAGGGATTACAGCAGAGGTGCTAAGTTCAATGGTAGGCGTAAGCCGATCAACTGCAAGGCGTTATTTAGAGTATTTGATATCTGGGAAGAAAGTCCACGCAGAGCTAATATATGGAAGTGTTGGGAGACCCGAGAGACGTTATTTTCTTGTTTCTTCATAATAAAAAACAGTAGAGGATTTTATTCCTTCTACTGTTTTTTTGCATCTTATATTGGAATAATCCCAATTACAATTCCGGTAATTAACATAACCATTGTCGTTCCAACGGCCCACAATAAAGTGAAGCGTTGATGTTCACCGAAATCAACTTTTGCCATTCCGACCAATAAATAAGTGGAAGCGACAAGAGGACTTAATAAGTGAACGGGTTGCCCAAGTAAGGAAGCACGTCCCATTTCAGCTGCACTAATTCCGTAAGTAGCAGCAGCTTTCGTCAAAATAGGTAATACCCCGAAGTAAAATGCATCATTAGACATGAAAAATGTGAATGGCATACTGAGAAGTGCTGTAATAATTGGCAATTGTGGTCCAAGTGCATCTGGTATAAGAGTTACTACACTGTTAGCCATTGCATCTACCATTTTTGTTCCAGATAAAATACCAGTGAAAATACCGGCAGCAAATACGAGAGAAACAACTGCTAATACATTCCCAGCATGAGAAGCAATACGTTCTTTCTGTTGCTCTAAGTTTGGATAGTTAATCATAACAGCGATAGCAAAAGCGACTGTAAATAAAACAGGTAATGGCATAACTTCTAGTATGAGACAGACAAGTAATGTGGCGGTTAATAAAAAGTTAATCCATAGAAGTTTAGGGCGTTTATGCACTGCTGCTTCGACAGTTGCAGCTTGCTCATCCATTGTTTGCATTTGTTTTAAATACTGTACATCCATAATTCCTAAACGTTTTCTTTCTTTTTTTCCAAGATAGTAGGCAACGAAAACAACCCAAATTGCACCAGCAATCATTCCTGGAATAAGAGGTGTAAATAATTCGGAAGCCTCAAGCCCAAGTGCGCTCATAACACGAGCTGTGGGTCCACCCCAAGGTGTAAGATTTGTTACCCCTGCCCCTAACATAACAACTCCAGCTAATATGAGGGGGTTCATTCCAAGGCGCTTATATAGTGGATACATTGCGGAAACTGTAATCATGTATGTTGTTGTACCATCACCATCTAGAGAAACGATAATAGTTAATATAGCCGTTCCGACAACGATTTTTAAAGGATCTCCTTTTACAAATTTTAAAATCTTACTAATGACAGGATCGAATAAACCGCTATCAATCATAATCCCAAAATATAAAATAGCGAACATAAGCATAATACCAGTAGGTGCTAATTTTTGGATCCCCTCTAACATCATAGGTCCCATATCGGCATAGAATCCGCCAATTAATGCAAAAACACTCGGAATTAATATTAATGCTACTAGCGCTGACATACGTTTCGTCATAATTAAAAACATAAAGACAAATACCATCGCAAATCCAAGTAGTGCTAACATGTAATTTCCCCCTCAAAAGAATGATTGCGCTTTCAAAATAGAATAAAAATTCAGAAAAAGGTTTTTTATTTATAATAAAAGCATCTATTCAAATGGTAAATAATTTGAAAAATAACATCATTAGAAGCATAATTTTTATTTTGTTCATTTTGTTCACGGTAGTTAATTTGAATTTTTAAAAAGTAAGCTGCTTCTCGTAAGAATGGTAGAATAAGATGAAAATAGTGAAGTGTGAAATAGGGAGTAGATGTTATATGAAAACGAGAATTGAAGAGATTTATAGCTCTTATGAAGGAAAAGTAGAGGAGATTTTTATTAATGAATCTTCTTACGTATATGAATGGGAAAAATTACTGATGATCCGAAAAAATGACGGTGAGCTTAAAAAAATTGCAGTCGGGATTAGTGGAAATATAAGATTGGTAAATGTAGAAGTTGGACAGGAAATTAGTGCGGATACATTATTAGTTAAATTAGAAGATGATTTGTTAATTACAGGTTGCGAGTGATGAGAGATGTGTAGAAATAACTACACATCTTTTTTTGTTTCCTATATTACAAAAAGCACATTGTTTTTTCACAAATCTCACACAACCTTTTGGTATTCTTTTCGTGGAGTATACGGTTTCTAGGGAGGAATATTGATGAAAGTAAAATATGTCGTACTTGCTATATGTTTATGTTTCGTATTTACGGTAGTCGGGTGTGGGAAAAAGGAAACAGCAGCTGTTGCCATTGATGAGAAACATGATAAATGTGATATTTGCCAAATTGGGGTAACAGATAATCAATTTGCAACAGAAATTATTTTAGAAAATGGAAAAGCGTTAAAGTTTGATGATATCGGTTGTATGTATAAATGGATGGAGATCAACTCAGATGAAAAGACGAAAGAGAAATTTGTCCGAGATTATGATTCGAAAGATTGGATTTCGTTAGAAGACGCTACTTACGTATATGATAAAACAATAACGACACCGATGGCTTATAATGTCATTTCATTTAAAAATAAAAAAGATGCAGAGAGCTTTGTATCTAACTATAAGGGGAAAGTTCTTTCGTATAAAGAGCTAGCAGAGCATAAATGGGAAATGAATAAAGAGATGATGGGGAAACCGAAAGCAGGAAATCATGGTGGACATCATTAATAGAAAAAGACAACTATGTAGTTGTCTTTTTCTATTATTACTCAGGTGCAAATATAGAAAAGGTGTAAAATTTTTAGCAGAACGGTTACAATGGAATATAGTAACCTAAAGCAATCATTTATGTACTTTTTAGAAATGTATACAAATGCGGTAAAAACGTGCTAAACTAATTGCTTCATAATGTTAATGATGGGGCCATCAGGCGTATCATTTCAATAGGTTGAGAAACATAGTATAAGCTTAAGATAATCCGATTAAAGAAGGAATCTAAAGGGCTTATGGATAAATGTACTCAAGAAGAGTTATTGTATGTGATGGAGGAATGGTTAAGAAAACATTATCTTTCATAGGAGCTGTAGTTGTGAGAAAACAAAAAATTTTATTATGTATTTTATTAGGACTTTTAATGACGGTAGTGGCTTGCGATAAGCAAGAAGAACCAGAATCGAAACCGGTTCATGTGAAAAATGAGAAGAAAAAAGAGAAGCATAAAGAACAGGAAGAATCTAAAGAAGAGAAAAGTATAAATTTAATGGACAAACAGTTGTTACTTTCAGCTACTCTTGGAGACACAGAGACAGCTATGAAGTTGATTCAGGATGGAGCGAATATAAACGTAGAAGGTGACAACGGAGAAACGCCTGTCCTTGCAGCGACGTACCAAAATCATGTAGAGACAGTTAAAGCATTAATTGGTGCAGGTGCTAATATTGAAATTAAAGATGAGAAAAAAAGTAATCCACTTCTTTATGCAAGTAGAGAAGGATATACGGATATTGTAAAAGTATTAATTAATGCAGGAGTTAATACGAAAGAAACGACTAGGTCAGGTGGGACAGCACTTATTTCTGCATCTGAGCGTGGCCATGTAGAGGTTGTTAAAGAATTATTAGAGCATACAGATATTGATGTGAATTATAAAAATGAACGTGGTGGAACAGCGTTATTAGAAGCAATTGTATTAGGAAATGGTAGTGAAAACCATAAGAAAGTAATTCAATTACTTATTGATCACGGTGCAGATGTAAACATGGCTAACAAGGAACATCTGACGCCACTGCAATACGCTGAAAAAAGAGGTTTTAAAGATATTGTAAATATGTTGAGGGTAGCTGGAGCGAATGAAGTAGTACAGCCACAACAACCAGTAGAGTAAAAAACGAAAAATAATCCCATTTAGATAGACAGAATGAAGAAATCAGTTAGTATGATGGATTCAGTAATGTGTATTTGAATGGGATTTTTATTTTGAACATGAAAAATAGATTATGAATGGATGGTAAATGGAGTAAATAAGGAGGCAACCTTTTGATTGAATTTTAAGTATTGTTTCGTTCTATTTATTTATATTTTAATATCTAGATTAATGTAAATAATGATATGGTGAATATTAACATTCGATTAACACCTAATTAACAATCTATCAAAACTGACTTAATAAATGCGTAATATAGTAAAGGTAACAAAATAACTAGGGTAGAGAACATTTGAGAACACCCACTTACATATAATGTGCCACTTTCTTAGGTGTGCTCTATTCCCTAGAGTTCAAATAAGGAGAAAGGCGTTCTATGTAAGTAGGTGTTTTTAGTTTGGATAAAAATAGAACAGTTAGGTGGAATAAATGTTTAAAGAACCTTATATTGCGATGATAAAGGATTGGAAAGGATACAAAGCATACAAAAAATTGCCGAAAACAGTTTTTCTTATGACTGGTTCAATGCTGGAATTACCAGAGCGTGTATATGAATTGCAGAAACATGGACATGATGTATTTCTTCATTGTGATTTTATACAAGGCTTAAATACGAATACAGAGGAAGCGCTTTTGTATATTCAAGATGTTATCGGGGCACAAGGTATTATTTCAACAAAGGGTTCAACAATTCGAAATGCTAATAAAATTGGATTGAAAACAATTCAACGTATTTTTATTGTAGATACTTTATCTCTTACTAAATCAATTGAAAATTGTAAAACGACTAAACCAAATGCAGTAGAGATTATGCCGGGGATTATGCCTTCTATTATTAAGCAGCTAGTAGAGGAAATAGAGTTTCCTATTATTGCAGGAGGGCTGATTCAAACGCGAGAAGATGCGGAAATTGCAATTCGTGCAGGAGCAAGTGCGATTTCAACAAGTCATTATGAAGTATGGATACAAGAAGAAAAAAGGAGTGCAACCTTGTGATTGAATTGAAAAATGTTTCAAAGGTATATAAAAATGCAGAAGAGACAGCGGTTAAAGGCGTATCGGTTCATATTAAGAAGGGTGAATTTTTTGTTTTAGTTGGACCTTCGGGATGCGGGAAAAGCACATTATTACGAATGATCGCTGGCTTAGAAGAGATTTCTTCAGGAGATTTAATTATTAATGAACGTGTTGCAAATGATCTAGAGCCGAAAGACCGTAATCTATCAATGGTATTTCAAAATTATGCATTATATCCACACTTATCTGTAGAAGAAAATATTTTATTTGGACTTAAGGTAAGAAAAGTACAAAAAGAAGAGCGACAAAAGCGATTAATGGAAGCTATTGAAATGATAGGACTGAAAGAGTATGTGAAAATGAAACCAGGCCAATTATCAGGCGGACAAAGACAGCGTGTTGCACTTGCCAGGGCAATTGTGAGTCAAGCGCCAATCTGTTTAATGGATGAACCACTTTCGAATTTGGATGCGAAATTACGTGCGCAAATGAGAATTGAAATTAGAGAAATTCAGCAGCGATTAGGAATTACGATGATTTACGTTACCCACGATCAAATAGAAGCGATGACTATGGGTGATCGTATCATGGTTTTAAATAAAGGAAGTATACAGCAAGTTGGAACACCACTTAACATATATAACGAACCAGCAAACGAATTTGTTGCAAGCTTTATAGGTTCTCCTTCTATGAATATAAATGATGGGGAAGTAAATAAAGAAAAAGGTGTATTACATATAGGACAATTGCAAATTCCATTATCTATTAGACAGTTAAAGCAATTACCAGAAGGAACAATTCGCATAGGCATGCGCCCTGAGCATATTGCACTGTCTGAGGAGGGACAAGAAGTGACGTTGCAATCTGTAGAAGTATTAGGGAATGAATCTATATTGAACTTTGCGGTAAATGGAACAACTTGGAGTGCGAAAGTTATCGGACAGTTACTCCTGAACAAAGGTGACAAAGTAAAATTATTATTCTCGCAAGAAAAGTTATGCTTCTTTAACGAAAACACGAATGAACGCTTAAAAGTGGTAGCTGAAGAAGAGTTGAAAGTGGTGGCGAAATAATGATCGAAGTAAGTAAGTTACCAGTTCAAACAAAGGTGTCAAAAAAGAAAAAATTATGGGAGAGAACGAAAGATTTAAGAATAGGATTATTGTTTTTGGCGCCATCTATTTTGCTATTTTCGATTTTTCTGTTCTATCCATTGTTTAGGACGATTTATTATAGTTTTTATTTAACCGATATACATGGAGAAGCTAATCTTTTCGTTGGCTTAGAAAATTATCAATATTTATTCTCTGATCCAGCCTTCTACAAAAGTATAAAATCAACTTTATTATTTGTTTTATATACAGTTCCTACGAGTATTATATTTGCTTTGTTTCTTGCATTGATTGCAAATGGAAAGGTAAGAGGTATTGGGTTATTCCGAGTTCTGTTTTCTTCGACGATGGGAATATCAGTAGCTGCTAGTGCAGTGATTTGGCTATTTTTATTTCATCCAAGTGTAGGATTATTTAATAATATATTAGCCTCTATGAACCTTCCTGCAATCGCATGGTTAACGAGTCCGGACTGGGCACTATTCTCTGTATCAGTTACAACAGTTTGGGTGAATACAGGTTTTGCATTTTTAGTTATATTAGGTGGTTTACAAAATATTGATACGTCTTTATATGAGAGTGCATCTATAGATGGTGCTAGTTATTTATATAAGCTTCGCCGTGTTACATTACCGATGCTATCACCAACTTTATTCTTTATTGTAACAGTAACATTAATTAGTGCGTTCCAAAGCTTTGGACAAATTGATATTTTAACGCACGGTGGACCAAATGATGCAACGAATTTAATTGTGTACTCGATTTACAAAGAGGCGTTTGTGAATCATCAATTTGGAACAGCAAGTGCACAAGCGATGGTATTATTTGTTTTCATTTTCGTTGCTACATTACTTCAATTTAAGTTTGCTGAGAGAAAGGTGCATTATAAATGATTGTTAAACAGTGGAAACAAAATTTCCTATTATACATGCTACTCATTATTAGTGCAGTGATGGTATTTTTTCCTGTACTGTATGCATTTTTAATAAGCTTTATGACACCAGACGATATTCAAATGAGAAGGTTATTTCCGACCCAGTTTACTTTTGATAATTTCATTAATATTTTTCAAAAAGTACCGCTTTTTACATACTTATATAACAGTTTAATTGTATCGACAGTCGTTATGATTGGACAACTTATCGTATCAAGTTTAGCAGCTTATGCTTTTGTTTTTCTTCAGTTTAAAGGGAGAAACTTAATTTTCTTCCTGTTTATTTCAACGATGCTTATTCCGTGGGAAGCAACGATGGTGCCTAACTTTTTAACGATTCAAAACTTTGGCTGGATCAATAGTTTCGCCGGGATGACAGTGCCGTTTTTTGCAACAGCTTTCGGTATTTTCTTGTTACGTCAACATTTTATGACACTCCCGAATGAACTGAAAGAAGCTGCTTTTATTGAAGGGATTGGAAATATAAGATTTTTATTCAGCGTTGTAATACCGTATTGTAAAACGAGTTTTATTACGCTTGGAGTATATAGCTTTTTAACAACATGGAATATGTATTTATGGCCACTTTTAGTGACCACTGATGAAAAAGTAAGAACAGTGCAAATCGGTGTAAAGCAGCTTCAGTCTCAAGAAGTTGCAACTGATTGGGGAAGCGTAATGGCCGGTGTTACGGTTATCGTTATTCCAACATTGATTTTACTATTTTTAGGGCAAAAGCAATTACAACAAGGATTAACAAAAGGTGCAATTAAATAACTAAGAGAAGGTGAGATTTAAATGAGTCTAGTTAAAAAAGGTGCTGCTCTATTAATGGTAGCAACAATGGCATTATCTAGTGCAGCTTGTTCAAATAGTAAAACAGAGGGAAAACCTGAAGTACAGGCAAAAGTAGCACCAGTTGAAAAAAATGGTGATAAAACTGTAATTCGCTTCTGGCATGCGATGGGTGGAAAAACACAAGGAGTATTAGATGGTCTTGTTGCAGACTATAATAAGTCGCAAAATAAATATGAGATAAAGGCAGAGTTCCAAGGGACATATGAAGAGTCTTTAACGAAATTTAGAACGATGTCTGCAACGAAAGAAGCGCCAGCTCTTGTTCAATCGAGTGAAATTACAACGAAATATATGATTGATAGCAAAAAAATCACACCAATTGATAGCTGGATAAAAAAAGATAAGTACGATACGTCAAAATTAGAAAAAGCAATTACAAATTATTATTCAGTTGATGGAAAAATGTATTCTATGCCATTTAATTCATCTACACCAGTATTAATTTATAATAAAGATGCTTTTGCAAAGGCGGGCTTAGATCCAGAGAAAGCTCCAAAAACATATGCGGAATTACAAGAAGCAGCGAAAAAGTTAACGATTAAAGAAGGCGGAAATGTAAAACAATATGGATTCTCCATGCTTAACTACGGTTGGTTCTTTGAAGAATTGTTAGCGACACAAGGTGCTTTATATGTAGATAACGAAAACGGCCGTAAAGATGCTGCAAAGAAGGCGGTATTTAACGGTAAAGAAGGACAGAAAGTATTTGGAATGTTAGATGATTTAAATAAAGCTGGCGCACTTGGAAAGTATGGAGCAAGTTGGGATGATATTCGTGCCGCGTTCCAATCTGGACAAGTTGCTATGTATTTAGATTCTTCAGCAGGTGTTCGTGATTTAATCGATGCATCTAAGTTTAATGTAGGTGTTTCATATATTCCGTATCCTGAGGATTCGAAACAAAATGGTGTTGTTATTGGTGGAGCATCATTATGGATGACGAATATGGTTTCAGAAGAAACGCAACAAGGTGCTTGGGACTTTATGAAATATTTAACGAAGCCAGACGTACAAGCAAAATGGCATACTGCAACAGGTTATTTCTCAATTAATCCAGATGCATATAATGAGCCATTAGTAAAAGAGCAATATGAAAAATATCCACAGTTGAAAGTAACAGTAGATCAATTGCAAGCGACGAAGCAATCTCCAGCAACACAAGGGGCTTTAATTAGTGTATTCCCAGAATCACGAGATGCAGTTGTAAAAGCATTAGAAGCGATGTATGACGGGAAGAATAGTAAAGAAGCGTTAGATGAAGCTGCCAAAGCAACAGATAGAGCAATTAGCATTTCAGCTCGTACGAGTCAAAAATAAGAGAAAGCCGTATCCTTAAAAGGGATACGGCTTTCTTTATAGGGAGATAAGGGATCAAAGAAATGATGAAGTCTTATCTCTTTTATATGAGTAAAGGGTCTAGAGTGAATGTTGTCCTTTTCATTATTTATTTAACTCCATTGCGACTTGTTTACCATTTACGAAAACCTCTACTACCGCTACTACAACTTCCATTACTTTTTTCATCTCTCATCTCTCCTTATTTTTTGTTTCATTTCTTACTCTCAGTATAAGGAAATACAGTAATTACAACTATCGAATTGGATGACAAGAGACTTACATTGTTGTAAGGATAATAGTTTAGTTTGTAATAAAGTGAAACTGTAATCAGTGGGGGGCTTACTGCCCGTTAATGCGGGATTTCAATTCTGAACTTTCTGTCGTTTTGAACTATAATTAGAAAGAGGGGGGATAATATGAAAAGAATTCTTGTTATTAGTGATATTCATGGAGAGATAGAAAAGTTCGAACATTTATTGGAAGAAGCTCAATATGATGCGAAACAGGATCAATTAATCTTACTGGGAGATTATGTAGATCGTGGTCCAAATGCGCGTGCTGTAATTGAAAAGGTAAGAGAATTGAAAAAAGAGGGAGCACTCATTTTAAAAGGAAATCATGAAGATATGATGATTAAGGCGTTAACGACAAATGAGGAACGTTCATGGAACCATTGGGTAAAAAGAAATGGTGGAGATAAGACATTATATAGCTATGGATTTGTAGAAGAAGATATTGCGGTTAATGAGAAAGACTTCCAAAAACCGATTTTACACTCTCGTGTATTAGAGGAACATATAAAGTTTATTCAAGAATTAGATCATTACATTGAAACAGAAGAGTATATATTTGTACATGCTGGGGTTGAACCGATGAAACGAGTTTCTGAATCTGAACCATATACATTAATGTGGATCCGTAATGAATTTCATAATGGATATAGCGGTGAAAAGGTTATTGTATTTGGGCATACGGAAACAAAAACGCTTCATGGTAGTGAGGATTGCGGAGTGTATTTTGGTAGTAATCGTATTATTGGGATTGATGGCGGGGCTGTGTATGGCGGTCAGCTAAATTGTTTAGAGTTGCCGAGTAAAAAGGTATATGTAATAAAAAATTGAAAGAGATAAGAGGAATCTTATTTCTTTCAATTTTTTATTAAGCTAAATTTAAGACAAAGTTTTTATAATAAAACTTCAAAATTTTAGAAGGAAATAGTTAAAAATGAAATTACGTAATGTAACTACATTCTTTTGTTATGAAGAGAAGAAATGTAATAATAAATAGAATTGAACTATTTGATGGAAGGTGAGAGCATGCGTTTACTTGTAGTAGAAGATAATGCTTCGTTATTAGAGTCTATCGTACAAATTTTACGTGATGAATTTGAAGTAGATACGGCAATAAATGGAGAAGATGGATTGTTTTTAGCTCTTCAAAATATATATGATGCAATTTTGCTGGATGTGATGATGCCAGGGATGGACGGATTTGAAGTGATTCAAAAAATACGAGATGAAAAGATTGAAACACCAGTCCTGTTTTTGACAGCGAGAGATTCTTTAGAAGATCGGGTGAAGGGATTGGACTTTGGTGGAGATGACTATATTGTTAAGCCATTTCAGGCCCCTGAATTAAAAGCGAGAATTCGTGCTTTACTACGCAGAAGTGGTAGTTTAACAACGCAGCAAACAATTCGCTATAAAGGCATTGAATTGTTCGGAAAAGATAAAGATGTTCAAGTAGATGGAAAAGGTATGAAGTTATCATTAAAACAATATGAGCTTCTAGAGTACCTTGTTCAAAATAGCGGAAAGATTTTAATGCGTGAACAAATTTTTGATCGTGTTTGGGGATTTGATTCAGATACTACAGTAGCGATTGTAGAAGTGTATGTGCATCATTTACGTAAAAAATTAGAGCCATTCGGTTATCAGAAAGATATCCAAACCGTTCGAGGTATTGGATATATATTAAAAGAACAATGAAAAAAGGAAGTATGTTTCAAAAAACACGCATTCGTTTGACTATAGTGAACTCATTAGTATTTATTCTATTAATAGGTATATTAGGCAGTATTATTTATTCGTACACATACAAGCGTATTTATAGTGAAGTAGATCAATCTATAAAAATGATAGCTCAGTATAGAGAAAAATTAGATGTTAAAGTACCACCAAGAAAACGCATGGAGAATATCCAAATTGGAGATCCGCGAGTAACTAGAATAACTTGGAATGGGAAAATAGTGAAAATAGAGGGCGATAACCGTAAATTCCGTTCTATTTTTGAAGAGAATTTGGAAAGTTTTTCTCCCGAAAAATTAGAGGAGTTACAAGATATTGAAGTACAAGGACGATATTTTAGAGCATTTTCGCTTCAAAAAGATGGAGAAATAGTTCAAATCGTGCGAGATATAACAGCGGAAGAAGGAATGTTAAATACTTTATTTTTAATTCTCGTTATAGGTTGTAGCATAGGAAGCCTCTGTGCGATAGGTATTGGCTTTTTCCTAGCTGGTAGAGCACTTGTACCTATTCAAAGTTCATGGGAGAAACAGCAACAATTCGTTTCTGATGCATCACATGAACTCAGGACACCACTTGCAGTTATTCAATCAAAAACGGATGTTTTATTCCAGTCACCATCCGCTACGATAGAAGAAAAAGCGATGGATATTTCTACAATTTCAAAAGAATGTAGGCGGTTATCGAAACTCGTTAGTAATTTATTATTGCTAGCACGTTCTGATTCTAATCAAATTGAGATGGATAAGAAAATATTTGAACTTGATAAATTGTTAGAAGAAATAGTAGCTCCATATAAAGAGATTGCTTCTTATCAAGAAAAAGAAATGATGCTAAAAGTAGAACGTGGTGTATCTTTTATGGGGGATAGAGAGCGGATTCATCAAATGATGGTCATACTGTTAGATAATGCGATGAAGTATACAAACGAAGGTGGGCATATTCAAATTGATTGCACGCAAACGAGTAGTTCAATTCGCATACAGGTGAAAGATGACGGGATAGGAGTGAAAGAAGAAGATATTCCGAAATTATTTGATCGTTTTTATCAAGGGGATAAAGCAAGAAGTACGTCAGAAGGAGCTGGATTAGGTCTTTCAATCGCAAATTGGATTGTAGAAAAGCATTACGGAAAAATATCAGTAGAGAGCAAATGGGGAGATGGCACTTGTTTTGAAGTGATTTTCCCTAAAAATCAAAAAATATAAGTAAGAAGACGACCTTGTTTTTACAAGGTCGTCTTTTTTTAAGGGAAAGTTAAGAAACTATTTATATTATGTATGGCATAAAGAAAGTTCGTTACATGAAGAAGAGATTAGGTGTATGTGAGTGGGGTTTATCAATCATAATGTTATCTCAAGCAGCGATGAGATGTATGTATAGTATTAAAAAAACTAGGGGAATGATGGGAAAGAAAGTATAAGAGGGAGGAATTAATTTTGAAAAAGAAAATGATGACGGTATTCACTATTGGAGTAATGAGTTTAAGTATATTAGGGGGGGCCTCTCCTTCTGAAACACAAAAAGGAAAGACAGATTACACGCAGCGCAGTAAAGAACAATTGAACAATGGTAAGATACATGCAGTGCATACAGAAGAAAAAGCAGAGAAACTAGGTATTGAAACGGAAGGAAAAGAACAAATTACACTAGAAAAAGAAATTCATGAAACAGAAGTAGGAAGGGAAGCAGAGCAGTTAGGCATATCGATTGAAGGAAAAGATGTTGGGATGCTGTCAGAAGAAATCTATGAAACAAAAGTAAAGCAAGAAGCGTTAAAGCTAGGTATATCTATAGAGAATACATCAATTGTAGATTTAATTACTCAAATTAATGCGATTAAAATTAAAGATGAAGCAGATAAATTAGGTATTTCGACAGATGGAAAAGAAATCGAAGACATCGCGGAAGAAATCTACGGAAAGAAAGTAAGAGAAGAAGCAGGAAAGTTAGATATTTCTCAAAAAGGAAAAGAAATTGAAGAGTTAGCACAAGAAGTGTACGAACAAAAAGTACAAGAAGAAGCAAAAAAACATCATATTGATTTGTATGGTAAAGATATATATCAAATATTAAGAGAAATTAATGAACAAAAGGTGCTACAAATGGCAGATGAGCTTAATATGGATAAAATGAATATGAATATTCAAGAGTTAGCGGAAAAGATAAAAAAAGATCAGCCTGAAAAAGGAAAAGAACTAAATTTTGTACCGATGGTACGAACGGATGCTGACGCATTTTATTCTTATTTAACGAATTAATAAGGGTGTGAAAGCGATAAGAAAATTGAAGTGGTATATATGTACAGCTTTACTAGGTGCAGCAATATGGAGTGTATATACAAATGGAATTCCAAAGTATGTAGAGAAGTTAACATTCTCAAATATACAAAGAGGAAAAGAAACGGAGTTTAGTAATAACGATGAAAAAGTCATCTTAGCAAATGTTCCCTTAATTCAGCAGTTACCAGAATTGGATAGAGGCTGTGAAGTGACGAGCTTAGCGATGATGTTACAATACGCTGGTGTTTCAGTGGATAAGATGACATTAGCAAATGAAATAAAAAAAGTTGATTTTATAGACGATGGTGTGCGCGGGAATCCGAATGAAGGATTTGTAGGTAATATTTATACATTTTCTGAATCGGGATATGGTGTATATCATGGGCCACTTTTTCAGTTAGCGGAAAAATATTTACCTAATAAAGCTGTAGACTTAACAGGGAAGAATATAGAAGAAATTTATAAGAGTATAAAAGCAGGGCAACCTGTAGTCATGATCACAAATGCAACATTTGCACTATTAGATGAAGCTGAATTTACTACATGGGAAACAAATAGTGGAGATGTTTCTATTACGTATAATGAACATTGTGTTGTACTTATTGGGTATGATCAGGAATCTGTATATATTCGAAATCCACTTGAGGATAGCTTAGATGTAAAAGTACCGAGAGAAACCTTTGAACAGGCATGGGTACAAATGGGAAGTCAGGCAATTAGTTATGTAAAGAGCGCCAAATAAATTAGGACGAAGAGTTTTAGTAATATGACTATAAGGCGAAGGGTAAAGATTTGAGGATTATAAGAGAAGTTTTGTAGAGTAGAAGCTGTTAAGAAATGAGAGAACTTTAGTATATATAATGCTAAAGTTCTCTTATTTTTATGATTAAAATACGTATAAGGAGTGAATATGCAAAAATGCATAATTGACGAAAAAATTACATGTTATCATTATATATTGTTTTATATATGTTAATTGTATAAAATGACACAAGTATCCACATTACATAAAGGAGGCTTATTATGCAAAAAATATTTAACTGGGTTAAATGTATGAGTATCAATAAAAAATTAATCATTTCATTTTTTATTATTTTAACTATACCAGGAATTATTATCGGTGGTGTTTCATATCAAACTGCCAAAACAAATTTTGAGCATCAAATGACAGATAAGGCAAAGGAGAATATTTCGATTTTAAATACTGTTATTTCTCAAAATATAGAAGAGAAATTTGTTGATGCGACGTACTTTGCAGACATCTTAACAGAGGATACATATCTAAATGGACAAGAAGAAATAGTAAGAACGAAGTTAGCACAATATATAAAGCTTCATCCAGAAGTAGAAGGTATTTATATTGGAACAGAGACGGGAAAGTTTATAAGAGAACCATTTATTCAAATGGCTGATGGGTATAATCCAACAGATAGATCTTGGTATAAAGAAGCACATGAAAATAAAGGGAAAGTAATTGTTACTGCGCCATATCAGTCAGCATCTACAAAAAATATGGTAGTGACGATTGCGAAAGAAGTAAAAGATGGTAAAGGTGTTATAGGAATTAATTTAAATTTAGATAACATCTTAAAAATTTCCAAAATGATTAACATTGGTGAAAAAGGTTATGCAGTTATTTTAGATCAAAATAAGCAAATTGTTAGTCATCCATCTAGAAAACCAGGTGCAAAAGTTACTGATCCTTGGATTAAACCAATTTATGAAGATAAACAAGGAAATGTGTCTTATACAGAACAAGATGATAAAAAGAATTTAATCTTTGCAACAAATGAGAAAACGGGCTGGAAAGTAGTTGGTGTTATGTTCGATGAAGAAATTACCCAAGCTGCCAGTCCAGTGTTTTATAAGACTTTGATTGTCATTGCTATCGCTATTGCATTTGGTAGTATATTAATTTATTTCATTACAAAGTCTATTACAAGGCCATTACGAAAAATAGCTGAATCGGCATATAAAATTAGTAAGGGAGATTTAACAGAGAAAATTACAATCCATTCCAAGGATGACATAGGGAAATTAGGGAATTCATTTAATGAAATGTCTACGTCTTTACAAGATGTTATTACCCAAATTAGCTTTTCAGCAGAACATGTTGCAGCATCGGCAGAAGAGTTAACAGCGAGCGTACAGCAAGCAAATGATGCGACAGATCAAATTACAATTGCAATGGAACAAGTATCAGGTGGGGCTGAATCACAAAGTCAAGGTGTTGAAGAAGGTGCGGCTACATTGCAACAAGTAAATACAGCAATTCAAGATGTAACTGGAAGCGCAGAGTCAATTTCTATTTCCTCATTACATGCGCGAGAAAGAGCTGAAGAGGGAGAAGATTTAGTTGAACAAACTGCAAAACAAATGCAGTCTATTTCTAGGTCGGTATCCGAGTCAGATGCTATTATTAAACTGCTTGATGAGAAATCAAAGCAAGTAGGAGCTATTTCTGAAGCAATTCAAAACATCGCAACTCAAACAAACTTATTAGCTTTAAATGCGGCTATTGAAGCAGCAAGAGCAGGTGAACAGGGGCGAGGATTTGCTATTGTAGCAGATGAGGTTAGAAAATTAGCAGAGCAATCAGGAGAGTCATCTGGAGAGATTGCAAATTTAATTGCAGAAATTAAGGCGGATATTGAACATACTGTTAAGGCGATGGATAATGTGAATGGAGAAGTTCAACAGGGCCTTGATGTTGTAACAAAAACGAAAGTAAGTTTTACGGAAATTTTAAGTTCTACTACACATATTGTTTCTCAAGTTAATCAAATGGTAGAAACAACGAAGAGAATTGCTGGGGATGCAAATGAAGTGACAAATGCTATTGATGAAATTGCAGCTGCTGCAGAAGAAAATACAGCTAGTATGCAAAGTGTTGCAGCTTCAACAGAAGAACAGGTTAATTCCATGGAGGAAATTAGTTCAGCTTCGCAAAACTTAGCTGAGATGGCAGAAGAACTACAAGCGATGACTAGTAAATTTAAAGTATAATAACAGCAGATAAGTAAGGTGAAAATAATATCACCTTACTTATTTTTCTATTCAGCAATTAGGGGAGTCATTAACGGGATGAAAAAAAGAAAAAGACTATGGAATTTATGGAAAACGATTACATTGTTAGTTTGTACAGTTGTAATTTTTTCTTTACTTGTGACAGATATATTAATTAGTCATAATGTAGAACGGACGACGGAGGATAGCCAAGCAGAGAAGGCAAAAACAATTGCACACATTGTGGCGAATGATTCGATTGTAATCGATGGTTTGGTTGGGAAAGCAGATACCTCTGCAATCCAAACGTATACAAATAGAATATTACAAAACACAGGTGTTCAGTTTATTGTAGTTATGGACATGAATGGAATAAGAAAGTCACATCCAAATCCTCAAAAAATAGGGCATCATTTTATTGGGGGAGATGAAGGGCCTGCATTGAAAGGAAAAGAACATGTATCGTTAGCAGAAGGAACTTTAGGTATTTCCATGCGAGTGTTTGTACCAATATTTTCTGAAACAGGTGAACAACTTGGAGCTGTGGCTGTTGGTATTTCAGCAGATAATGTAAAAGAGAGAGTTAAGGAAAGTAGACATATCATTTATATTGGTGTCGGAGTTGGTGTATTAGTCGGAATTATAGGAGCAATATTGCTAGCTAGACATATAAAGAAAAGTTTATTCGGTCTTGAGCCGCACAGGATAGCAAAAATTCTTGAAGAAAGAAATACGATGCTACAATCTGTAAAGGAAGGTATTATTGCTGTAGATAAAGAGGCTAGAGTAACATTAATTAATAATGAAGCGAAACGTCTATTTAAAAAAAGCGGACTTGAAGAAGATTTTATCGGTAAAGATGTTGAGTTGTATATGCCAAATTCACGTATAAAAGAAGTATTGCAAACGGGAGAAGTACAATTAAACGAAGAACAAAATATTTATGGAATTACGATTGTGACGAATCGAGTTCCTTTATATGTAAAAGGAGAAATAGTTGGTGCAATTGCAACATTTCGTGATAAAACAGAGATTAGAAAACTAGCAGAGGAACTAACTGGTATTAGACTATATGCAGAAGCATTACGGGCACAATCTCATGAGTTTATGAATAAGATGCATGTCGTATTAGGGCTTACACATATGAAGCAGTATGAAGAATTACAGAAGTATATAAGCGGCATGGTATCAGAGCATCAATATGAAATTGGTGGAGTTATGAAAAGAATAAAAAGTCCAGTATTTGCTGGTTTTTTACTAGGTAAGCTCAGCTATGCTAGAGAGAAAAATATAAAATTAATTATAAGTGAAGATTCTTATATGCCGGAAATAGATGATGAAAGTATTACTCATGAACTTATTACGATTGTCGGAAATTTAATTGATAATGCATTAGAGGCAGTTACGAATTGTGAAAAGAAGCGAGTTGAAGTTAAGATACAACATGGGGATATACTAACTATTACAGTACAAGATACGGGAAAAGGTATACAAGAAAAAGAAATAGAGCAATTATTTACGAAAGGTTATTCCACAAAGGGAGATAACCGCGGTTATGGTTTGTATCTTGTAAAAGAAAGTATACAGCGAATAAATGGGGAAATTCATATGCATTCATTAGTAGGTAAGGGAACAACGATAACAATTGAAATACCTAAAGGTAGGGATGAGAGGCAAATATGATTAAAGTTTTAATTGTAGAAGATGACCCGATGGTAGCAATGCTAAATACGCATTATTTAGAGCAAGTAGGAGGATTTGAACTTGTTCAAGCAGTTAACTCAGTAAAGTCGGCGATCGAAATATTAGAGAAATCACGAGTAGATTTAGTATTACTTGATATTTTTATGCCTGAAGAGACTGGTTTTGAGCTTTTAATGTATATCCGGAACCAAGAAAAAGAAATTGATATTATAATGATTTCAGCTGTACATGATATGGGAAGTATTAAAAAAGCATTACAATATGGTGTAGTAGATTATTTAATTAAACCATTTACATTTGAACGATTTAAAGAGGCATTAACTATATATCGAGAAAAACTTACTTTCATGAAAGAACAACAAAAAATTAGTCAATCGGAATTAGATTCGTTAATTTTACAAAAAGAAAAAAGGGAGCCTACTGTCACGAAAGAGCTTCCGAAAGGGTTAACGAAGCAAACGTTGCAATTAATTTGGCAGAAGATCGAGTCGTTGAATGGAAGAGTGTTTACAACAGATGAAATGGCACAATTAGTTGGAATTTCAAGAGTTTCTATTCGAAAATATGTAATGTTTTTGACTGACATTGGAGTGTTAGAAAACGAAATGATGTACCAACATGTGGGCAGACCTGTAAGTAAATTAAGATGTGTTGATCAAAAGAAAATAGAGTTTTACGTATAAGCGACTTAATATAAGTCGCTTATACTTTTTTTAATTACAAAATCAATTACAAAACTTACAAAAACTATTTTTACTATTGACAGCGTTTTAATATTGTTATTAAGACAACGAGGGGGTGCCATATGGGAATTCAAAAGAATGTGGAAGCGGTATCATTTTCTGAAGGAAATGAAGTACAAAGAGAATCTTTCGCTTCTAAAATTATGAATGTAAAAATCGGTGTTATACCTTTACCGTTATATGTAGTATTGGCTGCTATTATTTATGGGGCATCTGTATATAATAAATTGCCAGCAGATATGATTGGTGGATTTGCAGTTATTATGATCATGGGGATTTTCTTAGGCGATATTGGGATGAGAATTCCAATTTTAAAAAATATCGGCGGTCCAGCAATACTTTCGTTATTTATTCCATCATTACTTGTATTTTTTAACTGGATGAATCCAGCTTCAATGGAAGCTGCGACTATGTTAATGAAAAAATCGAACTTTTTATATTTATATATTTCTTGTTTAGTAGTCGGAAGTATTTTAGGAATGAACCGTAAAGTGTTAGTACAAGGTTTCGTTCGCATGTTTATTCCTTTAGTAGTAGGGACGTTAGCTTCTGTAGCAGTAGGGTTATTGGTCGGTTCATTATTTGGATTTGAAATGAAGCACACATTCTTCTTTATCATCGTACCAATTGTGAGTGGTGGTATCGGGGAAGGGATTTTACCATTGTCGCTAGCTTATAGTGATATTTTAAATGAATCATCAGCGACGTTTGTATCACAGCTTATTCCAGCAGCTATTATTGGAAATATGTTCGCAATTGTAAGTGCAGGGTATATGAAGCGTTTAGGTGAGAAGAAACCGGAGCTTAGTGGTAACGGTGTATTAGTGAAAACAGACAATCAAGCAGAATTATTAAAAGAACAAAATACAGAGAAGCCAATTGACTTCTCATTAATGGGAGCAGGTTTATTAATTGCGTGTACGTTCTTCATCTTTGGAGGATTTGCTTCTAAGTTCATCGGTATTCCTGGGGCAATCATTATGATTTTCTCAGCAGCACTTGTGAAATACTTTAAATTAATGCCAGCAAAAATGGAGCAAGGAGCATTCCATTTATATAAATTTATTTCGAAGAATTTAACTTGGCCTTTAATGGTTGGATTAGGATTGCTATATATTCCGTTAAAAGACGTAGCAGCAGTTCTTTCAGTAGGATATGTTGTTGTGTGCGCATCGGTTGTTCTTACAATGGTAGCATCAGGTTTTCTTGTAGGGAAAGTGATGAAGATGTATCCAGTTGAATCGGCGATTGTAACTGGATGTCATAGCGGTTTAGGCGGAACTGGAGATGTTGCTATTTTATCGGCTTCAAATCGTATGGAATTAATGCCGTTCGCGCAAATTTCAACTCGTTTAGGCGGGGCGGCAATGGTTGTAACGGCGACAATATTATTAAAAATGTTTTCATGATCAAACAAGCTAGCTATATTCATATAGCTAGCTTGTCAAATTAAGGGGAGATTATAAGTATGTTAGCAAATCAAATTAATGAAAGATCATTGTTATTGCATAAAGAATTAGTAGGGAAAATTGAAATTACAAGTAAAGTGGAGGTAAATTCAGCGGATGATTTAAGCCTGACGTATACACCAGGTGTAGCGGAGTCGTGTAAAGCAATTGCGGCAGATGAAGAAACAGTGTATGACTATACAGCACGTGGCAATATGGTGGCAGTTGTTTCAGATGGAACAGCGGTACTCGGTTTAGGAAACATTGGACCGAAAGCGGCTATGCCTGTTATGGAAGGAAAAAGTATTTTGTTTAAGAAGTTTGCGAATGTAGATGCTTTCCCATTATGTTTAGGCACAACGGATGTAGATGAAATCGTTACCCTTGTAAAAAATTTAGAGCCTACATTTGCAGGGATTAATTTAGAAGATATTGCAGCACCGCGTTGTTTTGAAATTGAAAAACGATTAAAAGAAGAAACGAATATTCCTGTATTCCATGATGATCAACATGGAACAGCTATTGTCGTTTTAGCAGCTGTTATTAATGCATTAAAAGTTGTTAGCAAACAAATGGATAATGTGAAAATCGTTATTAACGGTGCGGGTTCGGCAGGAATTGCAATTGGAAAATTATTATTAAAGGCTGGTGCAAAGCACATTACGTTAGTTAGCCTAGAAGGTATTGTTTGTGAAGGTGAAACATGGATGAACGAAGCACAAATTGAAGTTTCAAAAAAGACAAATCGTGAACATGTGCGTGGAACGTTAAAAGAAGCAATTCACCAAGCTGATATTTTTATTGGCGTATCTGCTCCTAACGTATTAACGAAAGAACTTGTACAGACGATGAATGAGAAAGCAATTGTGTTTGCAATGGCGAATCCAATTCCAGAAATCTTCCCTGAGGATGCATTAGAGGCTGGGGCAGCTGTAGTAGGAACTGGACGTTCGGATTATGCGAATCAAGTAAATAATGTATTGGCGTTTCCCGGAATATTCCGCGGTGCGTTAGATGTGCGCGCAACTGATATTACAGAAGAGATGAAATTAGCGGCAGCATATGGGATCGCTAACATCATTACTGATGAAGAACGTAATGCGAATTATGTAATCCCGAATCCATTAGATAAAAGAGTTGTTCCAAGTGTTGCAGAAGCAGTAGCGAAAGCAGCTATTGATTCAGGCGTGGCACAAATTACGAAAATACCACGTTATTAATAGCGAAAAGCAGTGCCTAAAAGGCACTGCTTTTTTGAGATAAGAAATCAAAATAATGAAGAAGTGTAGAATTATTTATGTTTCTTCACTATTTATTTAATTCCATTGCAACTTGTTTACCATTCACTAAAACCTCAGTTACTGCTACGATCACTTCTATCATTTTTTTCATCTCTCATCTCTCCTCGTTTCATTTCTTACTTTAAGTATAAGAGAAGAGAGATAATTCAACTATTGAAGTACATGACGTAGAAATTACATTGTTGTAAGAAAGTGGTTTATTTTTGTCACTTTACTCAGCAGTGATTACAAACTGATCATAATATTTTTCATTCACATATATATTTAATAACCATAATCCAGATGAAGGTAGTGACATAGTGAGAGGGAGTTCGTTTGTAGTAGAATAGATTGTATTTGAAGTAGTCCAAGTTTGTTTGGAAGTTTCTTTTTGAAAGAGTACTTGTGTCGGAGTTACAGATCCTTGTTTTAGCGCAATAATAGACAATTTTCCAGTTGGTATTTCAGAATCTAGAAAGTGCCACATTATTTCATTTTGTTCATTTGCGATAATAGGACTATCAGCCATTGCGACTTTACCTTCGATGCCTTTTAAAGGCATTTTTCCTTCTACGAAAGAAGGTGTTTCTTCCCAATTTACATCTTTTAAAACACTAAGGTGAAAGAAGGAAGGTGCGTTCACTTGAGTGGATGACGTTGCTATTACGTCTTTTTTTTGTTCTTTTGAATCCGGTTGCGTTTGTGTGCATCCAGTGATGAGGAAGGAGAGAAGTAGCATAGTTCCGATTTTTTTCATGGTGCCACACTCCTAGTTTTTATTGTTAGTGTAATTGTATTTGCTAGAAGGCGGGACAATTCCTTTAAAGTATAAAAAGAGGTCGTAAGTTTTGTACGACCTCTTTTGACATTTTTATCCCGTAAAAGCCCGATTGGTGTAGGTTAATAATTAGTGGGAGATAGTCCCCACTAATTAAAGTTTCATTTTATATTTGTTCCGTTGTATAGGTTGGTTCGGTTTCTTTTTGAGGCATCGTCAAAAAAATAACGGACAGAACGATACATACGCCGCCTAATAATTGATATGTTCCAAAAGATTCATTTAGCCAAGTGATTGAAACGATGGCAGCTACAAGGGGTTCAATGCTAGATAAAATGCTTGTTTCTGTTGCTGCTAAATATTTAAGACTACCGATATATAGAAGGAAAGAAAGGGTACCACTAATAATGATAAGAATAAGCATAGAAAAAGTTTTTAGTGTAAGGGTTTGTGAAAATTGATTCCACCCGAATGAACGATTATAAATAAGTAGTGCAATTCCTCCGATTAACATCCCCCAACCAATTACTACAGTTGTCCCGCATTCTTTAATGAGAGAAGCCGGATGAAGGGTATAAAATGCAAATCCGATTGCTGTTAATAGTCCAAAAATAATAGCTTCTTTGGATAAAACAATATTTTCAATTGAGCCATTTGTAATAATAAAGTATGTTCCTATTAGCGCGGCTATAATTGCGAATAGTTGCATGGAAGCAGGGAATTTTCTTTGTTCAAATGCAACATACATGGTAATAAGAACAGGACCTAGAAATTGAAATAGCGTTGCTGTGACTGCATTACTAATATGAACCGTTTCGATAAAGGCGTATTGCGCACCGAGCATGCCGAGAATAGAAAAAATAATAAGTTGTATAGAATATCTAGGGTGTTTCCAAATTTGAAATATATTTTGTTTCTTTATAAGTAAGAAAGACAAAATAAATATTCCTGCAAGCAACAATCGAATTGTTAAAAAATCAATTGAGGATACATTAGTATGCTGAAATAGCCACTGAATCATTGGACCAGATAATCCCCATAATGTAGCCCCTGTAATAATCATAATAAGTCCGATACGTCTACCATTGTTCATTATCATGTTTCTCCTCTCCGGTATTTGATTTTTTATGTGTGACATGATAATAGGAATTATATATAACTTCTGGTACTGTAAAAAGTATCAGATTTTAGTTTTATTAAGGGGTCAGATACTATGTTAGAATTAACGCCTAATTTAAATATGAATAGTAAAAAGGCATTATATGTGCAATTGTATGAGTATATAAAAAAAGAGATTAAAGATGGATCAATTGTCCCTTTTACGAAATTACCGGCTAAGCGAAAGTTAGCGATACATTTACAAGTAAGTAAAAATACAGTAGAGGCAGCGTACGAACAATTACTTGCAGAAGGTTATATTGAGTCGATATCGAGAAAAGGTTATTTTGTATGCAAGATTGAGCAAATGGCTCATGTAGAGGATAGCGGAGAGAGAATAGAAGAAGTACCGTTTCAGGAGAAGAGTTATAAATTTGATTTTACACAAACAGGAATTGATACAAATGCTTTTCCATTCAATATGTATCGGAAAATTGTAAATGAAATATGGCAGCCGCATAATAACGAACTTCTCTTTCTAGGACACCCTCAAGGAGAAGCGAGCTTAAGAGAAGAGATTACGAATTATTTGTATGAATCTAGAGGTGTACGTTGTTCAGCTAGTCAAATTGTATTAGGAGCGGGAACACAAATATTAGTGAAACTGTTGTTTCAATTGTTAAAGGGAAGCAATTATGCAGTTGAAAACCCAGGGTATCATAGAAAGATGGTTGTTTTTGAACAGGGAGAAGCAAGAGTCCAAATGTTATCTTTAGATAGAGATGGAATTTGTATTGCAGATTTAGAAAATAGCAATGCGAATGTTGTATTTGTTACACCTTCCCATCAGTTTCCGTATGGAATGATTATGCCTATTACGAGAAGGATGCAACTTTTACAATGGGCCAAGAAAAAAGAGAGCAGGTATATTATTGAAGATGATTATGATAGTGAATTTCGCTATTCTGGAAAGCCTATACCGGCGCTGCAAGGGTTAGATACAGAGGGGAAAGTTATTTATATGGGGACGCTATCTAAAGCATTATTACCATCGCTACGGATGAGCTATATGGTGTTGCCGAAGAAATTAATTAAAAAGTATCAACAGCAATATTTATTTTATACACAAAGTGTTTCAAGAATGGACCAAGAAGTGATTAGAAGATTTTTAAATGAAGGCTATTGGGAAAAACATATTCATAAAATGCGTGTCGTCTACCGAAAGAAGAGAGATCGACTTGTTTTTGAAATAGAGAAGTATTTCTCTAATCGTGTTGAAGTGATAGGAGAAGATTCAGGATTACACATTTTATTAAAAGTGCATAATGGAATGCGGGAAGAAGAATTAATTCAAGAAGCTGCGAAACATAGTATCAAAATATATCCTGTGTCTACGTACTATAAAGACGATACTGCACCTGAAAATGTAGTTTTACTTGGGTTTGCGATATTATCAGAGGAAGAAATTGCGAAAGCGATTCAATTATTACACACGGCATGGTTTACAAGAAAGTAAAAAACATCCTCCAAACATGAGGATGTTTTTTATTATTTATTTTCATCTAAGAATAAGACCATATGCTCTTCGTCCCAATATTGTCCGTTATATTTTAATGAACGTTCTTGTACACCGAATGTTTTAAAACCTAATGATTCATAAAGTTTTTTCGCTCCATCGTTGCCAACAACAACATCAAGCATAACTTGTTCTACTTCTAAAGATTTAGCAAGCTCAAGACATTCTTTAATAAGTGCTTTTCCTGCTCCAAGTCCGCGCGCTTTTGGAGATACATATACAGAACCGATTTTAGCTTTATGTTCTTGTTTTACATATGGTTTCGTTTCCAGTGTTGCAACCCCGATTAATTTTCCATCTTTAAATGCACCTAGCGTATAGTTTTCATCTTGTGCTAATTTTTGTGCTTTATATTCAATCGCACACTCTTTATTAATAATATCTTCATAAGAAGAGCTGAATGCTTCAGGGTTTTGCTTTAATCCTTCTACGCGAAGTTCTAAGTAAATTTCTGCTTCGTCTTTTGTTAATACATGGATATCCAATTATATCACCCTCCAAATCTTTGCAAATGTACCTTTATTTTATATTGAAATAAGAATAATTTCAAAAGCTTAGCTTATATGAGCTGTTTTTATGAACAAAATAACACCAGTAGTGTTTACTGCTACTGGTGTTTTCACACGCATATTATTCAAAAGGTAGCTCGATTATAAAGTTTGTTCCCGCTCCTAATTGGCTTGTTACTAGAATAGAACCGTTATGCAATTCTACAATTTCCTTTGCAACAGCTAGCCCGATACCTTTTCCGCCTGTAGCTCGTGTTCTAGATTTATCGACACGATAAAAACGGTCAAATATATGCGGGATATCTTCTTCAGGAATACCTTCACCTTCATCTTGTACACTTATTGTAAAAGAATCTGTTTCCATGAGTACACGTATCGTAATGGCTGTGTTTTCTGGCGAATGTTGATAAGCGTTGTGTAATAAATTTAACATAACTTGTTCCATACGTCTTTCGTCTATACAAACTTCTAAATCATCTTTGCAATATACATGAAGTTGCATTTGCTTATTTGTTAATGTTGTTTTTGTTTTTTCTACCATTCGTTCTAAAAATGGCTGAAGAAGCACTTTTTGTTTTTTTATAACAAATTGGTGTTGTTCTAATTGTACAAGCATAAATAAATCTTGGACGAGATCGGTTACACTATCCGTTTCATCCTCAATAATTTGTAAGTATTCTTCTCGCTCCTCTTTTGTTAAAGAGTCTCTCTTTGCTACCTTCGCATAACCTTTCATATAGGTCAATGGAGTTAATAGTTCATGAGCGACACTAGCGAGAAATTCATTGCGCTCTTTTTTCATATACGTAAGTTCACTCGATAAATCTTCAATTGTTTTTGCTAAACTTCCGAGTTCATCATTTCGTTTAATACCTAATTGAATTGGCTTGTTTAATTTTGACATTTTTTCTGTCGCTCTCTTCATTTTTACAAGTGGTTCTGTAATAACGCGTGAAAAAACAAAGACAGAAATTGTTGTTAAAATAATTGTTAAAACGCTAATGATAAGAAATTGGTTCATGAGTTTAAGTAACATATTTTCTAGGAAAGATGTTTTTAATAACATATATAGCTTTCCTTGAAACTTTGTTGTGTTAAGTGGGCTTACTGTTGTGATGAACTTTGATTTTTTCCAGTTCCTTTCAACGACCAATCCGCCGTCTGGGACAGTTTCTGTTTTACAAGTAAGTTGTTTTTGCATATCTTTTGTTACGGGTTCTGAGGTCGAAATAATTTTGCCATTATGGTCAGTAATAATGATAGCTATATCGGAGTTAGAAATTGATTCCGATTCAACTAAGTGTGCAGCCTCATTCGTAATATCGAACTCAGGGTACACAGGACGTTTAGGATTTTTATTATGTTCAGCGTGTTTCATTTCTTTATAATATTCATCCCGTCTCTCGCGGCTTTTAATTTTTTTACTATAGCGATTACCTTTCTCTAAAAGAGCATCTGTTTCCTCTACAATACGCATTTTTGAAAGGCTTTTATAAAAAGATACGAAAGCAATTGTTTCAATACATAAAGCTAATATTAAAAAGTATGTCCCAATTTTAAGGGAAAGTTTACTCATTTTTTCACCATACCTTATTCATAATAAAGAGTCAGTGGTATACGATTTCCCACTGACCGAAGTAATTATTCACTTTTCCATTTATATCCGACTTTATAGACCGTTTCTAGGTAATCTTCAATCGGAAATCCTTTTTTGCGTAGTTTATCACGGATATTACGAATGTGTGAGTCAATTGTTCTATATTCGATATCTGTTTCATAGCCCCAAATTTTTTCGATTAAATCATCTCGGCTATAAGCACGGTTTGTATTTTGTAAAAATAGTCCGAGTAACGAAAATTCGATAGGAGTTAATGAGATTTTTTCATCATAAACTGTGACAGTATGTTTCGTTTTATCCCACTCAATACCATTGAAACTAACAAAGCCATCTTTTTTTGTACGGCGTAATATAGCCTCGATTCGTGCGACTAATACATGCTCATCAAATGGTTTTGTAATATAATCATCTGCGCCCATCGTGAGGCCTTTCACCATATCGTAGTTTTGGTTGCGAGCTGTTAACATAATGATAGGAACGTTGGAAATTTGACGAATTTGATAGCAAGTATCCCATCCATCCATACTTGGCATCATAACATCTAATAAAATAATATCGAATTCTTTTTGTTCGATTAATTTTAGTGCTTCAAGGCCAGAGGTAGCTTTCATACAAAAATAGCCGCGAGGGCTTAAGAACAGATCTAATAATCGTAACATACGTTCTTCATCGTCTACTAATAAAATTTTTACCATAATCTTGTGCACCCCAAACTGTTCATTCTACTTGTATAGTTTACATGAAAATAATAAAAAACTCTTTTTATGTGATTGAATGGAGGGCTGATTTTTTCGCTCAGAGTAATTGACATAAAAAATGCACTAGTTTTGCACAACTATTTTTTATAATAGAAAACGTAGCGACACAAAATACCCTATGTTGCGACATAACGTCATGTCATTTTATTTATAAAATGACAATTCCATTCTATTGTGTATGTGAGATAGAGAGGGTTTTCGTATTCACCTCGCATCGGATAAGAAAAATTTCCTATCTCACACTTTTTTTAAAAGGAGATCATACACATGAATTCAAAAGAAGAAATTTCAAAAAAAGAAAAGCAAGATCGTAATACGGTTGTCATGTGCGTTGCCGTATCTATGGTTATTATTATAAGTTGCGTAAATAAAATTTTGGGGATTTTATAATATAAAAAAAAGCTGATTGCTTCTTAAGAAGCAATCAGCTTTTTTCATTGTTAGGGGGAGTGTTCATATAATAAACCAAGGTAAAATTGCTAATCCAGAAGTTACAATTGCTGTAGTAAATATTAAAAGCATAGCTCGTTTGTTTTGTTTCATGTCACATTCTCCTCTACATATCAAGTACATGCGATCAGCGTGGGATGTAGTTCCCCACTGAGTAAAGTTTCACTTTATATTTTTAGTATAATGAATGGAAAGGTTTGGTACGATCGATAAAGGTGACATGAAGATTACATTGTTGTAATGAAAAAAGCATCTTTCTTAATAAAAAGATGCTTTTGGAAAACTATATTGAAGTATTAATCATTTAAGAACAGAACCATATGTTCCTCGTCCCAATATTGACCGTTATGTTTTAATGAACGCTCTTGTACGCCGTAAGTTTGGAAACCTAATGACTCATATAATTTTTTTGCTGCATCGTTACCAACTACAACATCGAGCATAAGTTGTTCTACATGTAATTTATCGGCATTTTCAATAATTGCTTTAATTAGAGCTCGTCCTGCTCCAAGGCCACGCGCTTTTGGGGAAACAAAAACGGAGCCAATTTTTGCTTTATGTTCTTGTTTAATGAAAGGCTTTGTTTCTAAAGTAGCGATACCAATTAAATCGTTATCTTTGAAGACCCCTAGAGTATACTTATCCGGATTGCTTAATCGTTTTGCCATAGCAGCTACAGGATCCTCATGTTTCAAAACATCTTCATAGGAAGAGCTAAAAGCTTCCGGGTTCTTCGTTAAACCTTCCATACAAACTTTTAAATATATTTCTGCGTCCTCTGTCGTTAATAAGCGAATTTCCATAGTTGTAACCTCCTTGGTCGATTTCAAATAAAATAAATCCATTACTTTTATAAGAGTGTGTATGTGTTTTGTTAGCAGTCTCTTTTAATTTGTAAAAGAATGAAAAGATATATGCTACAATGTTTTGTTTTTTAATATGTAATGAAATTATATATTAACTTTATTAACTATTCAAGCCTTTAATATATTACATTTTCATAACTAAAATAACTCCTCAATTGAGGAGTTATTTTAGTTATTCGATTGATAACCATCAATTCGATGTGGATGTGTGTAAATATTGCAGGATTCATTTCTGATAAATCCTACGACTGTAATGCCTAAATCGTGAGCGAGTTGCAATGCTAGTTTTGTTGGGGCAGATTTAGATAGAACAATTTCACATCCGATTTTTGAAACTTTGAGTAAAATTTCAGATGAAATACGTCCGCTAAATGCGATAATTTTTCCTTTAACAGATATATCGTTGCGTAAACAATGACCATATATTTTATCTAATGCATTATGTCTGCCAATATCCATTCTTGATAGGAGGATTTTGTTTCGATCACAGAGCGCGGTATTGTGAACACCGCCGGTTTGGCGAAAGGTAGTGGAAGATTGTTGTAACGTATTCATTAAGTAAAAACATTCTTCAGGAGTAATTTTTACATGTATATCATGTAAGTCTTTTGCTTTTGCTGCATCGTTTACGAAAATAAAACCTTGTCTACCTTTTCCGCAGCAAGAAGTGACGTATCGTTTATTATATAAAGTTTGATAGAGCGGATTCACTTTTGATGATTTTACATGGACAATTCCGTTATCTTTTTGAACCCATAGTTCTTCAACATCGTTATAGGAAGAAATAATCCCCTCGGAAATTAAAAAACCAATTACCATATCTTCAATATAATTTGGTGTGCATACGACTGTTACATATTCTTCACCATTCAATTTAATAGTAATAGGAGATTCTGTAACAATCTCATCAAGTTGTTTTGAAAATGTACCAGATTGATAACGTACAATTGTATAAGTCTCTTGCGTAGGCCCCATATTTAATTCCCCTTTTATATGTATTTCTCTCCCACATTTATCATAAAACAATGGGAAAAATAAAAACACCTATTAACAAGAAGATCACAGATTATTTTGGTTATTATTGTATATGTACGATATAATAGAACTGTAGAATAGTGATATTTTCAAGCTTTCGTAGTTATACCTTATAACATCTAGAATCGACTTCATAAGAAAGTATTTGGGTAGAGCGTTTCAAAAATATGTACAGTAATGCGATTTTGAAAACGGATTCATGATTGTGTTGTACAGTTGGTTGTAAGGAGAGGGGAAACTATGGCAGAACAGACAGTCCGTGTAACCGTCGATGGTAAAGAATTTTCTGCATCAGGTGAAAAGACGATACTACAATTATTTAACGAGAGTAATTTGGAACATCCTCAAATTTGTCATGTACCAGAAGTAGATCCAATTCAAACTTGTGATACGTGTATTGTAGAAGTAAATGGAAAGTTATTGCGTGCTTGTTCAACGAAATTAGAGAACGGTATGCATATCGAAAGGCAGTCCCAGCGTGCAAAAGAGGCACAGACTGAGGCAATGGATCGAATATTAGAGAATCATCTACTGTATTGTACCGTTTGTGATAACAATAATGGTAACTGTAAAGTCCACAATACAGTACATATGATGGGAATTGAGGAACAGAAATATCCGTATGAGCCAAAAGTAAGTGCGTGTGAAGTGGATATGTCACATCCGTTTTATCGATATGATCCAAATCAATGTATTGCTTGTGGACAGTGTGTAGAAGTATGTCAAAACTTACAGGTTAATGAAACAATATCGATAGACTGGAGCTTAGACCGTCCACGTGTTATATGGGACAATGGTGTAAGTATAAATGAATCATCTTGTGTAAGTTGCGGGCAATGTGTAACAGTATGTCCATGTAATGCGTTGATGGAGAAATCAATGTTAGGTGAAGCTGGATTCATGACTGGATTGAAACCGGATGTGTTAGATCCGATGATTGATTTTGTAAAGGATGTAGAGCCGGGATATAGTAGTATTTTAGCAGTTTCAGAAGTAGAGGCTGCGATGCGTAAGACGAAAGTGAATAAAACAAAAACAGTTTGTACATTTTGTGGTGTAGGTTGTTCATTTGAAGTATGGACGAAAGACCGCCACATTTTGAAAGTGCAGCCTGTTTCAGATGCGCCGGTTAACGGTATTTCAACATGTGTAAAAGGCAAATTTGGATGGGATTTTGTAAACAGTGAAGATCGTATTACAAAGCCATTAATTCGCCAAGGAGATATGTTTGTTGAAGCTTCATGGGAAGAGGCTCTTGAAGTTGTTGCATCCAATATGCAGCATATTAAATCAGAATATGGAAGTGATGCATTTGGGTTTATTTCTTCTTCGAAAGTAACGAATGAAGAAAATTATCTTATGCAAAAACTAGCCCGTCAAATATATGGAACGAATAATGTAGACAACTGTTCCCGTTATTGTCAATCTCCAGCAACAGACGGTTTATTTAAAACTGTCGGTATGGGCGGGGACGCTGGAACAGTGAAAGATATTGCGGAAGCAGGCCTTGTCATTATCGTTGGAGCAAATCCGACAGAAGGACATCCTGTACTTGCAACGCGTGTAAAACGTGCTCATAAATTACATGACCAAAAATTAATTGTGGCGGATCTTCGTAAACATGAAATGGCAGAGCGTGCGGATTTATTCATTCATCCGCGCCAAGGAACAGATTACGTATGGCTCGCTGGTATTACGAAATATATTATTGATCAAGATTGGCACGATAAAAAGTTCATAGCTGAAAATGTGAAGAATTTTGATGAATATAGCAAAATGGTAGAAAAGTATACGCTTGATTATACAGAAGAAATTACGGGGATTTCGAAAGAAAATCTGAAAGAAATGGCTCGTATGGTATATGAAGCAGATGGTACTTGTGTACTTTGGGGAATGGGTGTAACGCAAAATACTGGAGGAAGTACAACTTCAGCAGCAATTTCAAATCTATTGCTTGTTACGGGTAATTATCGTCGTCCTGGTGCAGGAGCATATCCATTACGCGGACATAATAACGTACAAGGCGCTTGTGATATGGCAACATTACCAAACTGGCTTCCAGGTTACCAAGCGGTTTCAGATGATGCGCTCCGTGCGAAATTTGAAAAAGCATACGGTACTACAATTCCGAAAGCACCAGGCTTAAATAATATTGCAATGTTACTTGCGGCAGATGAAGGAAAACTGCGTGGTATGTATGTTATGGGTGAAGAAATGGCTTTAGTAGATTCGAATGCCAACCATGTACAACATATTTTAGCGAATTTAGATTTCCTTGTTGTTCAAGATATGTTCTTATCGAAAACAGCTCGTTTTGCTGATGTTATTTTACCGGCAGCACCAAGCTTAGAAAAAGAGGGAACATTTACGAATACAGAGCGCCGTATTCAAAGATTATATGAAGTATTGAAGCCGCTTGGTGATTCAAAGCCAGACTGGTGGATTTTACAAAAAGTAGCTCGTGCACTTGGCGGGGACTGGAATTATGAAAATCCAAGTGAAATCATGGATGAAATTGCATCGCTTGCACCTTTATATTCTCAGGCAACATACGATCGTTTAGAAGGATGGAATAGTTTATGTTGGGGTAGCCATGATGGTAGCGATACACCACTATTATATGTGGACGGATTTAACTTCCCAGATAAACTAGCTCGTCTATCATTAGATGAATGGGTACCACCAGTTGTAGCGCCAGATGAGTATGATTTACTTTTAAATAATGGTCGTATGTTAGAACATTTCCATGAAGGGAATATGACGAATAAATCGGCTGGTATTTTATCTAAAGTATCTGAAGTGTTCGTTGAAATCTCGCCTGAACTTGCCCTAGAGCGCAATGTGAAAGATGGTGGTCTTGTAGAATTAGCATCACCATTTGGGAAAATTAAAGTACAGGCACTTGTTACAGATCGTGTAATGGGGAAAGAGCTATATTTACCGATGCATGCAACGGTAAATGAAGAGGCAATCAATATTTTAACTGGAACGGCGACAGATCTTTATACGTGTACACCAGCGTACAAACAAACGATGGTAAAGATGCGTGTATTACGTGAAAAAGGGAATCGTCCGTTACCATCTTCAAACCCGAGAGATAAAAAGCGTAATCCGCAAAACGGTGTTGAAATTCAGCAAAAATGGCAAAGAAAACAATACGTATCACTTGTGGACTAGGGGGCGGAGATAGTGGCGAAAGAAATTACTGTAATTAAAAAGAAAGTTGTAACAGAGGAAGAACAGAAACAGCAAGTAGCAGATGAACTTCTAAATGAGCTATCTAATAATCGTGAAGCAGTAGAAGAAACGATGCAGCTTTTAGCACAGTTGCAGAAGGCCGGTATATTAGATGCGGCAATTAGTTTACTTGCTGCGAAGGAAGATGTTTCAAAAATCGCTGTGGAGCAATTAAATCGTGAACCCGTTAAAAATGCGTTAAATAATATGATGGGGGCAGGAGAAGCGTTATCTTCAGTTGACCCAGAAATAACGAAGCAAATTACGTCAAGTTTAGTTACAGGATTGCAATTTGCAACAGACGAATTAAATAGTGGTAAAAAAACAAAAGTGATGGATTTCTTTAAAGTATTAAAAGATCCAGATATCAATAGAGCTATTACATTCGGTTTTAGCTTCTTGAAAGCATTTGGACAAGGGTTAGAGAAAAAATAGAATAGATGAAAAAGTGATGGGAAGTAGCCATCACTTTTTTCATTATATGTATAAGAGTGTTCATGTTAAGCGGAATATATTATTATTAAAAAGATGGATTAGAACTGGAAATATGGAATCCATCTCAAATACCGTTTTAGAATTTGGAGGAATATATGCAACACCGTAAAAAACTATCTATACCAGGAGTAATGAGACATTCCTTTCAAACAGTTAAATTTGCTTTTTGGAATGTATTAACTTTTCAACTTGCTTATAAATTATTAGCAGCGATTGTGTTTGTTCCACTATTTGGAATCATTTTTAATAAATTATTGTATTTTGGTGGTTATGCAAATGCGACAAATGATGAATTATTAGCGTTTTTAAAGACGCCTTATGGCATCTTAGCAATCGTAATTTTATCATTGTTAGCACTGTTTCTTATCTTTACAGAATTTGCGGTGCTTATTATTATTTCGTATTTCGCTCATAAAAGACAGAAGGTGAAATTACGTCCGATTTTATATAAAACGGTAACGTATTTACCTACTCTTTTCACATATTGCTTACCAGGATTTATTTTATATGCTGTCGTATTGTTGCCTCTTTTAAATATGGGATATGAAACGGCATTAATCCCGCAAATTCAAATTCCTAACTTTATTACAGGAGAACTGTTTAAGACAACGATGGGACAAGTTGGTTATTACACGTTCTTTGCTGTAGTCGCGTATTTGAATCTTCGATGGATTTTCGTTCTACCTATTGTTGTTTTAGAGCAAAAACCATTTCGCGTGGCAGCACGTAAAAGTGCAACTTTAGTAAAGGAAAGCTTTTTTAAAGTACTATTCTTTTTAGTAGGATTTTTTATCTCAATTGGAATTGTATATGTCGTGTTTTTGGGAATGTATTTATTGTGCCTATGGGGTGTTTATGAATTTACAAACCCGAAAGGAACATTTGCATTATTAGCTGAATCAACGATTTCTGTATTTTTAACGAGTACATTGTATTTATTCAGCTTTATCGTGACGCCATTTTATATTATGGCGATTACGCGATTATACTTACAAAAGGTTCCAGTTGAGGATGTTTTATTAGAAGAAGGATTAGATTATTCGAAAACGAAAGCAGATAAATGTTTCTTCCAAAAACATCGTTGGAAATTCATTGGCGTATACATTGTAGGAATTATTACTGCGGGAATGGTCGTTGCCTTCATTGTAACGTTTATTTCAAATTCGTATAAAGAACCGATTATTATGGCGCACCGCGGGTATATATCAAAAGGCGTAGAAAATACGAAAGAAGCTGTGCAAGGTGCTATTGATGCAAAAGCAGACTACGCTGAAATAGATGTATTACAAACGAAAGACGGTGAACTAGCGGTTATACATGATTTGAAGCTGAAACGTCTCGCAAATGCCAATGTGCATGTGTCAGATTTAACGATGGCGGAGTTAAGGCAGCTTACCCTTAGTCAAGATGGACTTTCAGGACAAATAAGTACACTTGATGAAATCATTAAGCTAGCAAATGGCAAAATCAAACTTAATATAGAAGTGAAGCTTCATGGGGGCGAAAAAGATTTTGTAAACAAAGTCTTAAAAACGATTAAAGATAATGAATTTGAGAAGCAATGTGTAATTCAAACGTTACACTATCCACTTATTAAAGAGTTTAAGCGTGCAAATCCAGATATAAAAGTAGGGTATATACTGTATGCAAGTAGAGCTAACTTAAAGAATGTGAAGGCTGACTTTTACGTAGCAGAAGAATATATGTTAAATAAGAAATTAGTAAAAGAAGCAAGGAAGTTAAACAAACCAATTTACGTATGGACAGTAAATGATATGGAAAATTTAAAGGCATATTATAAGTTAAACGTAGATGGTATTATAACCGATTACCCTGAAGATGCACGTGAAACAATTAAGATGTTAAAAGAGCAAGAAGCGGAAGAAAGTGATCTGTTTGATAAAATTACTGAAACGACAGATGATTTATTTTCTAAGTTATTTATAAGTTACCCAGCTGCTAGCTAAATGCTAGCAGCTGTTTTTTTGTGAAAAGAATATATCTCTAAAGTATTGAGTAAAGTAATAACTGTATATGTATACGTTATCGCTTAGGTTTCTTACATTGTTAAATTATTGTCAAATAATAAATGATTGCTATTTATTTTGAAGCAGTATAATAAAAATAGAGTGAAAGATAATGGAATGACACGAAACCCCTAATAGAATCAATGTTTTATATATTTACACTATTCTAAATATAAAAACTTTAGGAAAATGATATGTTAGCGTTTTCATAACTTTTAAGTTATGCTAGAATAAGGACATAAGTTATTAATTATTACAAAAAGAAAAAAGAATCTCTTTTTTCTGTTAATTATAAGGGGGCATTTCATTATGCGTATTGGGGTACCAGCAGAAATTAAAAACAACGAAAACCGTGTGGCAATGACACCAGCAGGTGTTGTACATTTAATTCGTAACAATCACGAAGTATTCATTCAAAAGGGTGCAGGTTTAGGGTCTGGTTTCACAGATGCTCAGTATGTTGAAGCAGGAGCAAAAATTGTTGATACAGCTGAAGAAGCTTGGAATATGGAAATGGTTATGAAAGTTAAGGAACCAATTGAAAGCGAATACAAACACTTCAGTGAAGGCTTAATCTTGTTCACATACTTACACTTAGCTCCAGAGCCAGAATTAACAAAAGCTTTAATCGAGAAAAAAGTTGTTTCTATCGCATATGAAACAGTACAATTAGAAAACCGTTCATTACCATTACTTGCACCTATGAGTGAAGTAGCTGGTCGTATGGCTGCACAAATTGGTGCACAATTCCTTGAGAAAAACAAAGGCGGTAAAGGTATCTTACTTGCAGGTGTTCCAGGGGTTAAACGTGGTAAAGTAACAATCATCGGTGGTGGACAAGCTGGTACAAATGCTGCTAAAATTGCAGTTGGACTAGGTGCGGATGTAACAATCATCGACTTAAGTGCAGAACGTCTTCGTCAATTAGATGACATTTTCGGAAACCAAGTAAAAACTTTAATGTCTAATCCTTACAATATTGCAGAAGCTGTTAAAGAGTCTGATCTTGTAATCGGTGCAGTATTAATCCCAGGTGCAAAAGCTCCAAAACTTGTAACAGAAGAAATGATTAAATCAATGGAACCAGGTTCTGTTGTTGTAGATATCGCGATTGACCAAGGTGGTATTTTCGAAACAACTGACCGTATTACAACTCATGATAACCCAACTTACGAAAAACACGGCGTTGTTCATTATGCAGTTGCAAACATGCCAGGTGCGGTTCCACGTACATCAACTCTTGCATTAACAAACGTAACAGTACCATATGCAGTACAAATTGCTAACAAAGGCTACAAAGAAGCTTGCCTAGGCAACTCTGCATTACTAAAAGGTATTAACACATTAGATGGCTATGTAACATTCGAAGCAGTTGCAGAAGCTCACGGTGTAGAGTACAAAGGTGCTAAAGAATTATTAGAAGCAGAAACAGTATCTTGCTAATAGAAGCATTATACAAAACAAAATCGAACAATATATAAAACAACATGATAAGAGCTAAGAGTGAAGATCTCTTAGCTCTTCTTGGCAAAAGGGGGCATACATCGTGGCCAACCTATTTAAAAAGAAATCCGTTACGCAATTGTTAGGGGAAAGTAAAAGTAAAACTTTGACGAAAACGCTAGGGGCATTTGACCTAACAATGCTAGGGATTGGTGCGATAATTGGTACAGGAGTTCTAGTATTAACTGGATTAGTAGCAGCAAGAGATGCTGGTCCAGCAGTTATTTTTTCATTCATGATTGCAGCCATCGTTTGTGGATTTGCAGCATTATGTTACGCAGAGGTGGCTTCTACACTTCCTGTTTCAGGTAGTGTGTACACATACTCATATGCAACTATTGGTGAGTTTGTAGCTCATTTAATGGGATGGACATTACTATCCGTATATGTTGTAACGACTGCCGCAGTAGCTGGCGGATGGACTGGTTACTTCCATAACTTAGTGAGTGGATTAGGGCTTGAAATTCCAAAAGCACTGCTAACGATTCCGTCTCAAGGTGGTATGGTGAATTTACCAGCAGTTATCGTTACATTAATTATAACTTGGTTATTATCAAGAGGTACGAAAGAAAGTAAACGCGTGAATAACATAATGGTATTAATTAAAATTGGTATCGTTGTTTTATTCATTGCAGTTGGTGTATTCTACGTGAAACCAGAAAACTGGATACCATTTGCACCGTACGGTTTAAGTGGAGTTTTCGCGGGGGGAGCAGCAGTATTCTTTGCTTTCTTAGGATTTGATGCATTAGCAACTTCTGCTGAAGAGGTAAAAAATCCGCAACGTGATCTACCGATTGGTATTATCGCTTCGTTAGTCATTTGTACAATCATTTATGTTGTAGTTTGTCTCGTTATGACGGGTATGGTTTCTTATAAAGAATTAGATGTACCAGAAGCTATGGCATATGTGTTAGAAGTTGTAGGACAAGATAAAGTAGCAGGTGTAATCGCAATTGGAGCTGTAATTGGTATTATGGCAGTAATTTTTGCTTACATTTATGCAACGACACGTGTATTCTTTGCGATGAGCCGTGACGGTTTATTGCCAGAATCTTTCGCGAAAATTAATAAAAAGACAGAAGCGCCAACATTTACAGTTTGGTTAACAGGAATTGGTAGTGCTTTAATTGCTGGATTTATCGATTTAAAAGAATTGTCGAATTTAGCGAATATTGGAGCGTTGTTAACATTTGCGATGGTTGGTGTGTCAGTTATTATTCTTCGTAAAACACACCCAAAATTACAACGTGGATTTATGGTACCACTTGTACCGATCTTGCCGATTATTTCGATTGCATGTTGTCTATTCTTAATGGTAAATCTACCATTAAAAACATGGATGTACTTCGGTGCTTGGTTAGCAATTGGAGTAGTTGTATACTTTGTTTATTCGAAAAAACATAGTCATTTAAAAGACGATGGAAGTTCGCAGGATAATTTAGAACAAGCTAATTAAAAGCTTAATTAAAAGGGATATAAGTATAGTAAGCCTTGTGCGTCTAGGGAGCGCGCAAGGCTTTTTCTTTTGTTGAAATAAAGGGAATATATATTACTTTGTTGAATTTTTATGTCGGAATATGAAAAAAGGTGTGCGAATTGTGCATCCTTTTTTGTATGAGAATATAGAGGGTGCGGAAAATATGTATACGACTTATTAAAATGTGAACGGAATGTTCATAAAAAAAATTCAGATTTCATTGACACATATGAGTAGGCGCTCATATAATAAGAGTATAATATATATGAATGATTGTTCATATGTTCAATTAAAGAGGTGAGCTATAATGGCTGGAAATAAAGTAGAAACACCACAAGAGACATGTTCTCAAACGATAATTCATGAAGAAGTTGTAGAGCAAGTAAAACAAACAATTCCAACTGATGAAAGTTTAAGTAAAGTAGCAGAACTATTTAAAGTGTTAGGTGACCGTACACGTACGAGAATATTACATGCGCTATTTGAAGCTGAAATGTGCGTTTGTGATTTAGCTTATTTATTAGGAATGACACAATCATCTATTTCGCATCAGCTTCGTGTGTTAAAGCAAGCGAAACTTGTGAAGAATCGTAAAGAAGGAAAGGTTGTTTATTATTCGTTAGCTGACCAGCACGTAATTCATATCTTCGAGCAAGCGTTTGAACACGTAAACGAAGAAGAATAAAAAGAACGCGAGGAGGGAGAACGATGGCTGAAGCGTTAGTGAAAAAGAAACTGATGTTAGAAGGTTTAGATTGTGCGAATTGTGCAATGAAAATTGAAAAAGGTGTTGGGAATATAGAAGGAGTAAATTCTTGCTCTGTAAACTTTGCAACAAAGACAATGATTTTAGAAACGGCACAAAATAAAGAAAACGAAGTTGTTACGGAAGCAAAACAACTCGTTACAAAATTAGAACCGCATATTAAAGTGCAAGAAGAACAAAAAAATAAAATTGCTAAAGAAGTATTTATATTAGAAGGTTTAGATTGCGCGAACTGTGCAATGAAAATTGAAAATAAAGTTAAGGAAATGCCAGCTGTCTCAGAAGCAACTGTTGATTTCGTATCGAAGAAACTACGAGTAGAAGTTGCGAATAAAAGAGAACTAGAAGCGACTGTAGCAAATATAACAAATGTCGTTCAAAAGTTAGAGCCAGACGTGAAAGTTGTTCGTGAAGAGAAGAACGGTCATGACCACGGGCATAGTCATGATCATGGTGAAGCAAATGTGAAAAAGATGGTAGGGAGATTAGTGGTCGGCGGAATTTTGACAGCAATTGCTGCATTAGCGGGCTTACCACAAATGGTAACAATTCCGTTATTCGTCCTTGCTTATTTATTAATAGGTGGAGATATCGTTTGGAGAGCGGTAAGAAACATAACTCGTGGCCAAGTATTTGATGAAAACTTCTTAATGGCAATTGCAACTGTAGGAGCTTTTGCAATTCAACAATACTCAGAAGCTGTAGCAGTAATGCTATTTTATCAAGTAGGAGAACTATTCCAAAGCATTGCGGTAAACCGCTCTCGAAAATCAATTACTTCATTAATGGATATTCGTCCTGATTATGCGAATGTAAAGCTTGGAAATGAAACGAAACAAGTATCACCAGAAGATGTACAAATTGGCGATTATATTATCGTTAAGCCAGGTGAGAAAGTGCCGTTAGACGGAAAAGTAATTGAAGGAACATCAATGGTAGATACTTCAGCATTAACAGGTGAATCTGTACCACGTGAAGTTGAAGTTGGAAATGATGTATTAAGTGGCTTTGTGAACCAAAACGGTGTGTTGACAATTGAAGTTACAAAAGAATTCGGTGAATCAACTGTATCGAAAATTTTAGATTTAGTTCAAAATGCAAGCAGTAAAAAAGCACCAACGGAAAACTTTATTACGAAGTTTGCACGTTACTACACTCCAGTTGTAGTTATTACAGCGGCAATCATGGCGTTTATTCCACCACTTATTTTAGAAGGAGCTACATTCTCTGAGTGGATTTATAGAGCTTTAGTGTTCTTAGTAATCTCTTGTCCATGTGCGTTAGTTGTATCCATTCCGCTTGGATTCTTTGGAGGTATTGGTGGTGCATCTAAAAGTGGTGTGTTAGTAAAAGGTAGTAACTATTTAGAAGCTTTAAATGATGTGAAATATATTGTTTTTGACAAAACAGGAACATTAACAAAAGGTGTTTTCAAAGTTACAAAAATGGAACCGAGCGAAGGTACTACAAGTGAAGAGTTATTAGAGTATGCGGCATTTGCTGAAGTATATTCTAACCATCCAATTGCCCAATCTATTCGAAAGGCATATGGAAAATCAATTGATGAAAAAATAATCGATGATTATAACGAAATTTCTGGTCACGGTACAGTCGTAAAAGTACAAGGAAAAGAAATTTTTGCAGGTAATGCAAAATTAATGAGAAAAGAAAATATTGAATTTAAGCAACCAGAAACAGTAGGTACATTAGTTCACGTTGCTGTAGATGGAAGATATGCAGGTTATATTGTTATCTCTGATGAGGTAAAAGAGGATTCGAAACAAGCGATTCAAAAGTTAAAAGAACTAGGTATTAAAAAGACAGTAATGTTAACTGGTGATGCAAAACCAGTTGGTGAAGCTGTTGGTAAAGAATTAGGCTTAGATGAAGTTCATGCGGAATTACTACCGCAACAAAAAGTAGAAGAGATTGAAAAAATTGATGCAGCGAAGCACGGAAAAGAAAAAATTGCCTTCGTTGGTGACGGTATTAACGATACACCAGTATTAGCCCGTGCAGACGTTGGTATTGCGATGGGTGGTTTAGGGTCAGATGCAGCAATTGAAGCGGCAGACATCGTTATTATGACTGATGAGCCTTCAAAAATTGCGACAGCTGTAAAAATTGCAAAACGCACAAGAAGTATAGTGTGGCAAAATATCATCTTTGCTCTAGGTGTAAAAGGGATCGTTTTATTACTTGGTGCCTTTGGTATTGCAACAATGTGGGAAGCTGTTTTCTCAGATGTTGGTGTGACACTACTTGCAGTGTTAAATGCAATGCGTGTATTACGAGTGAAAGATTTATAAAAAAGAGGACGCGAACCGCGTCCTCTTTTTTATTGGTGATTTTGTTGAAATTGACTCAATAAAATAATATCAAATATTATTTTACTTTAAAATAGTATAATATTAAAATTTACAAATAAGACACATTCGTCTTATTATTTTAATATATTTTTTACAAATATCCATATAGTATTGAAAAAACAGAGAAGGGGAAACTTCTCTGTTTACTTTTGTATGTTTTTTTCAACTTGTTCTCGAACTGTTTGAATGTAATTCATTTTATGATCCCAGCACTCTTGGCTTAAATCGACAGGGTATTCTTCAGGGTTTAAAGTTCGCATATATTCTTCCCAAAATAGAGAGAGGCTCTGTTCATTATATTTTTGAATATCTAATATACTTGGTAGTTCATATGTTCTTTCACCGTTAACGAAAATGTCTTTATGCAGTTCACGGGCTTCAAAGTTTGTTACGAATTTACTTATATATGTGTGAACTGGATGGAACATTTTTAAGCGCTCTTCTTTTCCTGGTTCTTCAGAATCTAACGCAATATAATCGCCTTCTGCATGATCGTTAACCCGATTGATAATACGATAAATTCGTTTCAGTCCTGGAGTGGTAATTTTTTCAGGGTTAGATGAAATTTTAATTGTATCATTTAATTTTCCGTCAGTATCTTCAATCGCAACGAGTTTGTAAACAGCCCCCAATGCAGGTTGCTCAAAGGACGTAATTAATTTCGTTCCAACGCCCCATACGTCAATTTTTGCTCCTTGAGATTTAAGGTGCATAATTGTGTATTCATCTAAATCGCTAGAAGCGATAATTTTTGTATTTGTAAACCCTGCTTCATCTAGTAGTTTTCGTGCCTTTTTCGATAAATAAGCCATATCACCACTATCAAGACGTATGCCATAGAAATCAATACGATCCCCAAATTCTTTTGCAACACGAATCGCATTTGGAACACCAGATTTCAATGTGTCATATGTATCAACGAGAAAGACGCACTTTTTATGAGTTTCAGCGTATTTTTTAAACGCGACGTATTCATCGCGATATGCTTGAACGAAAGAGTGAGCGTGTGTGCCAGCTACAGGAATCCCAAAGCGTTTCCCAGCACGAACGTTGCTTGTAGAGGAGAAACCACCAATAAAGGCAGCACGCGTCCCCCAAAGGGCAGCATCGAACTCATGGGCACGTCTTGTGCCGAACTCTAAAAGCTCATCATTACTTGCAGCATGTTTCATACGTGCTGCTTTTGTGGCAATTAATGTTTGGTAATTCACAATATTTAAGAGGGCAGTCTCAATAATTTGTGCTTCACCAAGTGGTGCATCAACACGTAATAAAGGCTCGTTATTAAATACAACTTCACCTTCTTGCATACTGCGAATCGTCCCAGTGAATTTCATATTTTGTAAATAATGAAGGAATTCTTCTTCGAATTGTAATTCTGCTAAGTAAGCGATATCGCTTTCAGTAAAACTGAAATTTTCTATGTACTCTACAATTTTCTCAAGGCCAGCAAAAACAGCGTAGCCGTTCTCAAATGGAAGCTTTCGAAAATATAAATCAAAAACAGAACGGCGATTATGAATACCATCTTTCCAATATGTATAAGCCATGTTGATTTGATATAGGTCTGTATGTAAGGCATAACTATCGTCTTTATAATGAGTCATCGCGAGAACACCTCCATAATTTGGTTATAGTATACCAATTTTTCACCATTCGTAGCAAAGAAGAGATATTGATGTGAAGTCAAGAGAGAAAAAAATGAAATTATGCATATTTTTTAGAAAATTTATATTTATCAATTTATATTTCTCCAAATTTTATGTATTATTAGAGTAATGGGGGTAATGAGAATGGAGGAGGACAATGCAACAAACATTAGAAAAAATAGGCAAACAAGTCTTTTATAAACGGCTCCAGCAAAAAATGACACAAGAAGAATTATGTCAGGGCATTTGTTCTGTCTCATACTTAAGTAAGATCGAAAATGGAAAGATCGAAGCATCAGAAGAAATTCTACAATTGCTCTGCACAAGACTAGAAATTGCTGTGACGGATTTGAGAGATGTAGAAGAAGATGTGAAGGGGAAGCTAGATGAATGGTTAAATGCACTAGTTCATTTAGACAAGCAACAAGTAGAACGTATATATGAAGAGTTGCAAGGTGAAATGAAGCATGTGTTGGATTTTGAAATTATAAATTATTATAAACTGCTGTATACACGTTATTTAATTATGAAAAGGGATATTTCTGCACTCGAAGAAGAATTAGATAAGTTGAAGAAGGTATATAAAAAATATTCTCCATTTCAGAAGTTGTTATATATGTATAGTAGAGGATTATTGTGCTGTTTACAGTATAGATGGAAGGATGGGCTAGATTACAGCCCTTTCCGAACGGGAAAGCCCATCGCCTTTAGGCATGGGATGAAAGTGAGGTTGGATACGGAGTACCACTAAAAATCGCTAAGTTTGTGGTACTTTAAGTATCCAAAATATTGGTATCTTTTGTGGTGTAGTTTAAAAGTAAAACTGATACAATGTGAATATGATAAATGATTATAGAAGAACCAAAACAACTGTGTCATTAATTAACTACCATTTTGTGTTTTGCCCGCGATACAGAAGAAAAATTTTTCTTAACACAAAAGTAGAAGAACGTTTCAAAGAGTTGGTTCAAGAAATATGCGGAGAAATGGATGTTGCTATTGTCGCAATGGAATGCGACAAAGACCACGTTCACTTGTTCTTAAATACACTACCAACACTTAGTCCTGCTGACACAATGGCGAAAATTAAAGGAGTGACATCGAAGCGTTTGAGAGGAGAGTTTCCTCATCTTCAACACTTGCCAAGTCTATGGACACGTTCCTATTTTGTTTCTACTGCTGGAAATGTATCGACTGAGACAATTAAACAGTATGTTGAAAATCAAAAGACGAGGGGGTGAAAATTGTGTCACAAACAATCACAGTCAAAGTTAAATTGCTTCCAACAAAAGCTCAAATTCAGTTATTGGAACAAAGTAGCTATGAGTATATCAAAGTCATTAATACACTTGTATCTGAAATGGCTGAAGCGAAGAAGAGCACTAAGAAAAGTACAAAAGATGTTGAAGCGAATCTTCCAAGCGCAGTGAAGAACCAAGCAATTAAAGACGCTAAAAGTGTGTTTTCTACAAAGGTGAAAAAAAGTAAATACAAAGTTATTCCGATTCTAAAGAGACCTGTTTGTGTATGGAACAATCAAAACTATTCGTTTGACTTCACGCACATTTCAGTTCCACTCATGGTAAATGGAAAATCAACTCGCTTAAAGGTTCGTGCTTTATTAACTGATAAATATAATCGCAATTTTAATTTGTTAACACACAAGTTAGGTACACTTCGTATCACGAAGAAATCTAATAAGTGGATTGCTCAAATATCTGTCACAATTCCTACAAATGAAAAAACAGGAACGAAGATTTTAGGGGTAGATTTAGGTCTTAAAGTCCCTGCGGTAGCCATCACAGACGATGAGAAAGTTCGTTTCTTCGGCAATGGTAGACAAAACAAATATATGAAACGTAAGTTTCGTAGTGTTCGTAAGAAGTTAGGTGAAAATAAGAAATTAAATGCCATTCGACAACTTGATGATAAAGAACAAAGATGGATGCAAGACCAAGACCACAAAGTAAGTCGTGAAATCATTGACTTTGCAACTGATAATAACATTTCTGTTATTCGTTTAGAACAACTAACGAATATTAGACAGACGGCAAGAACAAGCCGTAAAAACGAGAAAAATCTACACACTTGGTCATTCTATCGTTTAGCACAATTCATTGAATACAAAGCGAATTTAGTTGGTATTAAGGTAGAATATGTGAACCCTGCTTATACAAGTCAAACATGTCCGAAATGTTCTGAAAAGAACAAAGCACCAGACAGAAAATACAAGTGCCGATGTGGATTTGAGAAACATCGTGATATTGTTGGGGCGATGAATATTCGCTACGCAACTGTGATTGATGGTAACAGTCAATCAGCCTAAGATGCTATACGCACTGTCTTAGGAGGGGCAATGAGATGCCCTCATCTTGAAGTCTGTTCAAAACAGAAATGGACTGCGAACGTTTAGTCATTCAAGAATCCCACCCGTCAATCCGTAAGGATTAGGGCTTGCGACTTTAGTCGTGGGAGTCTCAATTATTAAAAACAGAAGTAATGGCCAAAGAACAAGGGTATCATGAAACAGGCTTGTATTATAATATAGCGCTTGCATATACTCATTTAGATATTCATCATCTTGCAATTCATTTTGTAAATATGGCATTAGAAGGATTTCGTAGTGAATATAAGTTTAGAAATATAATTAATTGCCAAATCCTTATTGCGGTAAGTTATACAGAAAAAGGTCAGTATGAAGAAGCTTTAAAAATGTATGAGAGTATATTGAGAGAGGCCACATCTTTTGCTGATAAGGATGTACTATTAGCTATTACTTTAAGTAATATGGGAAGTATCTATTATAAAAAAGGTAAATATCAGCAAGCGAAAAAATATTATTTAGATAGTCTACAACTTCAAAAACAAATAGATTTAAACTATTTAGATACAATATACGAAATGGCATTAGTATGCATTAAATTAGAAGAATTGGAAGAGGCAAGGACATTAATTGATAAGGGAATTGATGCAGCAAAACAGGAAGAGAGATTTAATGCAAAATTATATTTGCTTTTAATGCTTAGATATAAATATTTTGAAGAAGCAAAAGATTATAAAGCATTTTTGGAAAATGAGGCTATCCCGTTGTATAAATCTGCAGGAAATAAAATAGAATTAAAGAAAGTATACGTTGAACTAGCAGAACATTTTTCCAGTTTATCGAGATTTGAAGAAAGTAATCGATATTATAGGTTAGTTATTGATTTAATGAATGATAATAAGGAGGAATAAACATGAAAAAGATGGTATTTGGAGTATTGGCGTTTATATTGACTCTTACAGTTGCTGGAGGAATACATCAATATAGCAGTAAACCTGATATTGTTGGTCAACAAGCTAAAACTGTTGAACAAGTTAATTTATAATCTCCACCCTTTCCAATCGGAAAGGGTTTTTTCAATATTTGTTCCTCAAAATTCTACAAAACTTGAGAAAAAAATTATTTGAATTTTTAGTATATTAATAGTGGAAACATAATGCTAATATAAAACTACTCTTTTTCAAAAAAAATTTTTATTAGGGGGAAGGTTCATGAAAAAGAAAAGTTTAGCGTTAGTGTTAGCGACAGGAATGGCAGTTACAACATTTGGAGGGACAGGCTCTGCATTTGCGGATTCTAAAAATGTACTCTCTACGAAGAAGTACAATGAGACAGTACAGTCACCTGAGTTTATTTCTGGTGATCTAACTGGAGCGACTGGTAAGAAAGCGGAATCTGTTGTGTTTGATTACTTAAATGCAGCAAAAGGTGATTACAAGCTAGGGGAAAAGAGTGCGCAAGATTCTTTCAAAGTGAAACAAGTGAAGAAAGATGCTGTAACTGATTCAACAGTAGTACGTATGCAACAAGTTTACGAAGGAGTGCCTGTATGGGGTTCTACTCAAGTGGCTCACGTAAGTAAAGACGGTTCTTTAAAAGTATTGTCTGGAACAGTTGCACCTGATTTAGACAAAAAGGAAAAGTTGAAAAATAAAAATAAGATTGAAGGCGCAAAAGCAATTGAAATCGCGCAACAAGATTTAGGGGTAACACCGAAATATGAGGTAGAACCAAAAGCGGACTTATATGTATATCAAAATGGTGAAGAAACAACATATGCATACGTTGTAAATCTAAACTTCTTAGATCCAAGTCCAGGAAACTACTACTATTTCATTGAAGCAGACAGCGGTAAAGTATTAAATAAATATAATAAATTGGATCATGTAACAAATGAAGATAAATCACCAGTTAAGCAAGAGGCTCCTAAACAGGATGCGAAAGCAGTAGTAAAACCTGTAACAGGAACAAATAAAGTAGGAACTGGTAAAGGTGTATTAGGAGATACGAAATCACTTAATACAACGTTATCTGGTTCATCTTACTACTTACAAGATAATACGCGCGGGGCAACAATTTTCACATATGATGCGAAAAATCGTACTACATTACCAGGAACTTTATGGGTAGATGCAGATAATGTTTTCAATGCAGCGTATGATGCAGCAGCAGTAGATGCTCATTACTATGCAGGTAGAACATATGATTATTATAAAGCTACATTTAACAGAAACTCTATTAATGATGCAGGAGCTCCGTTAAAATCGACAGTTCATTACGGAAGTAAGTATAATAATGCATTCTGGAATGGCTCACAAATGGTATACGGAGATGGTGATGGTGTAACATTCACTTCATTATCTGGTGGAATTGATGTAATTGGTCACGAATTAACGCATGCTGTTACTGAAAATAGCTCGGACTTAATTTATCAAAATGAATCAGGAGCGCTAAATGAAGCAATTTCTGATATTTTTGGTACTTTAGTAGAATTCTATGATAACCGTAACCCGGATTGGGAGATTGGTGAAGATATTTATACGCCTGGTAAAGCAGGAGATGCGCTTCGCTCTATGAGTGATCCAGCGAAATACGGTGATCCAGACCATTATTCTAAGCGTTACACTGGTACTAGTGATAACGGTGGGGTTCATACAAACAGTGGTATCATTAACAAACAAGCTTATTTATTAGCAAATGGTGGTACGCATTCGGGTGTAACTGTAACGGGCATTGGTAAAGATAAGTTAGGTGCAATTTATTACCGTGCAAACACACAATATTTCACGCAATCTACTACATTTAGCCAAGCTCGTGCTGGTGCAGTACAAGCTGCAGCTGATTTATATGGTGCGACTTCTGCGGAAGTAGCAGCAGTTAAGCAATCATTTAGTGCTGTTGGTATTAACTAAGGATTTAAAGGATAGCTATTAATAAAATACCTCAAAAATAAAGAAGGAGCCTATGCTCCTTCTTTATTTTTTTCTCCATTTTTTCCACAAATAATATAATCCGATACAACCTGCAATTGTCACAATCCACTTTGCTTCATTTGTTCCGTTCATGACATGATAGGCAGAATATACTTCGATTAACAATGCCGGTATTTTCCCTATTGTGCTGGCAATACTGAAGGAGAGTAATGACATCTTACCTAGAGCCGCAAATAAAGTCACAATACTTGATGGGATGAAAGGTATCAAGCGAAACGATAGAACGAGTAGAAAGGCCTCTCTACCTTCTACATAAAGAAGACGCTCTACCTTTGGGTATTTATTTACTTTATCGTGAGTGAACTTTTGAAGGCCCATGCGGTAAATATAAAACGAGATAATAGCCCCTAATGCTTCGCCTGCGATCGAAATAACAGTACCATTTGTTACGCCAAAGAGCTGTATATTAATGGCGGTTAAAAAAATACTAGGGATAAAACCTAAAAGACTAATGATGATGTTAATTAAGATACTAAGTGGAATTGCGATTGAATAGTATTCTGTTAAGAAATTTTGAATCGTTTCAGCCACTGTTTAAAATCCTCTATCTTTTTTTGCATTACACCACATTTCGTTTGTATAGGCAAGGGGAAATTTACATAATGTAGAAAAACGTTGATACAAAGGGTGTTTTATACCTTATATGGGTATTGGGTATGTAAAAATAGGGGTATTTTAAAATATTTTTAAAAATACTATAAAAACCTTTGTATAAAAGAGTTTTATAGTTATGTTATCGGTGATTTCATCTGGGAAATAATCGAAAAATATAGGGGGTATATATTATAAAAGGCAAAAAATAGAGGGTTGATGAAATTGCTGGGGTAAATATGGAAAAATAGATGAAAAAAATGAAAACTGATAGATTTTTTCGTTGTGAAATTGACTTTTAGTGAAGTTGCGATAATAATCATGGAAGAGGTGATATGATGAAACGAATAAGTAGTCTTTTCTTCAGTAGTTTATTGGCATTAATGCTGATCTTAAGCGGATGTGCAGGAAAAGAACAAAAAACAGAGAAACAGACAGGGAATCAAGCTACATCGGTAGAAAAAATTAGTGATAATATTTTAGATGAAATGGAAGGACCACCTAAAAATGGTCATACGATTGAAAGACATGTAGGCAAGTCAGAAGAGGATTTGAAGAATCGCTTGAAGACAGATAAAGTGTCAGCCGCAAGTACATACTATGATAAAGAAACAGCGACGAAAGCTGTAAAAGATAGCTTGAAGCAACATGACAAGGAAATTCAAGATTGGTTAAAAAATTCTAAAGAGGCTCGTCTCGTATTAAATACAACTCATTCATTTCCTGTTGGAAAAACGGTAATAAAGAAAAATATGAGTGTAAAAGACAAGTTAGTAAAAACTGTTACTGTTTTAGCAAGAGATAAGTCAGGAGAATTAGGGTTTAAGATTATTACTTCTTATCCATCTGATAAATAAGAAGGGGGAGTACATTATGTATACGACATTACAATACTTTCTTAAATCGTACTGTACGTTAAGTATTCATGAGGATGAAATAGTAAGCGTGATGGAAGAGTTTATTGAACAAGAAGACGAAGAAATTGTTTTGAAATTACGTGATGAATTAATAAATATGAAGAAAAAGAACGCGTGGGAAGAGGCGTGTGTATTAGCTGCGAAGCAAGGAAATCGTATGTGGTCTTTAGAAGAAACGAAAGACCATCTTGAAACTTTTTTACTATTACTGCAAAAGAAAAAGGCGTGATTAAATCACGCCTTTTTCTTTATGCTATTCGGTTGATATTATCTATTCTTTTGGAGTGCTTTTATATACGCTTTTTGAAATTTGTCCATTTGATATTACTTCCCCGTTTTGTGTTACTTTTTTATACGTAACCGCGGTGATTTTATCACTAGTTCTACTAACTACTTGAGAAGAAACTTCAACATTTTTACCAGTATTTGTACCGAAAATGCGTGTAGTAATACTACCTCCATTTGAAAATGCTTGAATATAAATATGATTGCCTGTATTATTTTTAAATTTTAAATCTGGACCATAATCTGCTACTGCTGCATCTTGCCCAAGTGGTAAATAATTTACTGGCATAGAATGATTGCTTCGAGAAACAATGCCTAAATCTGCCCTTAAAGCTGCACTGTATAATGTACTACTGACTTGGCAAACTCCTCCGCCTGCACTTTGTATTACTTTACCTTGTGAATATACTGCTGCAGATTTATAACCATGTGCAGCATCAGTTACGCCAACGCGACCGTTAAAACTAAATGTTTCATCAGGTGCGACAATAACCCCACTTAAAGTATTAGCTGACTTATTTACGTTAAATGATTGATTTCCGTTACGGCCAGCCATTGGAGTAGAATATTCAGCAATGACTTCTTTAATACCCATTTTCTGTATGTCTTCTGTAGAACGTTCTGGTTTTATGAATGTAACTGGTAATATAACATCTGATTTACCAGTAGTAATAGCTTCATTTGTTAAACCGCTTAGTTTCCCTTTATCAATTTTTTCTCCGTTTTGGCTTTGACTAATATTTACTGTTGAGCCTTCAATACTTAATTCTGCGTTAACAGGATTTTTTAATGTTTCATTATATTTATCTTTTATAAAGGTTTCATAAGCTGTTGCATTTAATTGTGGTGTTAATTTATAGTCACGTTTTAATTCACCGTTTTCAGCTTGCTTACGCATTTTGTAACGATTCATTACGTTTCCTTCTTGTTCTTTGAAGATTTTGTCAATAATATCTTTCTCTTTATAATTTATCCCTAAATCTTTCCATGTGTAAGTTTGTTTATCGTTTTGGAATATGTAGGTAAGGGATTTTTGATCTAACTCAGTTACCTTTTGATTAATAATTGCTTGAATATCCTTCTTATTTTTTCCGTCGAGAGAAATACCTTCAAATGTAGTATTTGGTAATGCAGTAGTATCTAATTGATTATTTAATTTGGATACATATTGATATCCCCCAACACCGCCTACACAAAGTAATATGCCCCCAGCAATTGCAGAACCAATCAGTATTTTACTTAGCTTCATTTATTTCCCCCCAGAAATTTATGTATAAATATATGTATTACATTTTTTGTATAAAAATGATGAAAATAACATTATGTACGTACTAGTATACTATTATTTTCACTGTGTGTGTAATGTTTTCATAAAAAATGTTACACCGCTGTAATAATTGTCACTTCTTGTCACAATGTGTATGAAAAATATGTTGAAAAATATAATAAAAAGGCTGTCTAGAAAGATCTAGCAGCCTTTTTATTATAATTTTTTATGTTCATTTTTATTCGTAACACCGAGATGTTTTTGAAGGGTAGTTGAAATAGTATCGACGCTTTTTTCATTTGGAACGTAATAATAAATACCACCTATATATTTATCTGTACCCTCTACTTGCATTTTTTCCATTTTTAAATTTGAATCCATTGAATTTTTTGTAATTGTCATCATATCATCAAAAGTTAAATTAGTTTTTAAATCTTTATCGACAGCGTCTAGTAGGCCACCGATTTTATTAATGGAATTAAGAGATAGTGCCTTTTCAGCAATGGCCTCTAATACAAGCTGTTGACGTTGACCACGCATATAATCACTATCGATATGACGAGTTCTAGCTAGTGCCAGTGCCTCTTCTCCATTTAAATGTTGACGTCCTTTTTTTAGATGAATGGCATCTGCTTCATCTTTACTATTTTGCTCTGTGAACTCAACTGGAACGTCTACAGTAATACCACCAAGAGAATCAACAATTTTAATAAAGGATTTAAAATTGAATTTTACATAGTAGTCAACTGGAACATCTAAAAAGTTCTCTACCGTATCAATTGTGCTGTCTACACCACCGAATACGTGCGCATGTGTGATTTTATCGTATTTATCACGTGATTTAATGTAGACGCGTGAGTCACGTGGAATGCTTACAAGTTTAACGGATTTATCGTTTTTATTAATTGTTGCAAGTAATAACGCATCTGTTCGAGTTGCTTTTCCATAACCTTTTTCCCTAATATCACTTTCATCAACACCCATAATTAGTACGGAAATATTGTCGGTCATAGGTTTAACAGCTTTTTCACGTTTACTGGACTTATCTCCTCGACCTAGTTCAGCATAAGCGTTATTTAAGACGGACTTTGCTTTACTGTATATATGGAAGGAGTAGCCTCCTGCTCCAAGTGCTACAATTAGTAATGGAATAAGAAGGAACCAAAGTAGGCGTTTTTTCTTTGAGCGTCCTTTTTTGGCTCGCGTATTGTTGTTCGTGTCGGATTTCATCATTTTTTCTCCTTTAAAACTATCAAAGTGTATACATTTAGAAGTGTATTCAAACACATAAAAAATATTTTACGCTAAATAAAAGCGATTGTACATGTATAAAAAATAGATGTTTTGATTATTTATAAGACACCTATTCGTTATTGTATACAAAAGATAGGGATAAGAAAATGATAAAATTTTACCTAATTACAACATAATGCTTACGATAATTGCAGATAAAATACTAACGAGAGTAGCTCCATATAGTAATTTAAGGCCAAACCTCGCAACAACGTTTCCTTGTTCTTCGTTTAGTCCTTTTACCGCACCTGAAATAATACCAATGGAAGAAAAATTGGCAAAAGATACAAGGAAAACAGAAATAATACCAACTGTACGGGGAGAAAGGCTATTAGAAATTTTACTAAGGTCCATCATTGCGACAAATTCATTCGTTACAAGCTTCGTTGCCATAATGCTGCCAGCCGCGACAATTTCAGAACTGGGTACACCGATAAGAAATGCGATAGGTGCAAATACATAGCCGATTAATTGTTGGAACGTAATACCGAATATAATGAGGAACAGGTCATTAATACAACTAATTAATGCGACGAATCCGATGAGCATAGCGCCGACAACAATGGCTACACGAAAACCATCAAGAATGTATTCTCCAAGCATTTCAAAAAAGCTTTGTTTTTCACCTTTGATTTCTAAAATATCTTCGTCATCTTTAACGTCGTAAGGGTTAATGATGAGTATGATAATAAAACCGCTAAATAAATTGAGAACGAGTGCAGTTACTACATATTTAGGTTCAATCATTGTCATATAGGCACCTACGATAGACATAGATACGGTTGACATAGCAGAGGCACAAAGTGTATAAAGACGGTGTTTTGGAATTTGAGCTAATTGTTTTTTCACTGTAATAAAAACTTCTGATTGGCCGACAATGGCAGAGGCGATAGCGTTGTAAGATTCTAATTTACCAAGACCATTTATTTTACTAAGAAAGTACCCGATCCAACGAATAAAAAATGGTAGTATTTTGAAATGTTGTAATATACCAATTAAAACAGAAATAAAGACGATTGGTAATAATACAGTAAGGAAAAATGGCATTTCACCTTTATTTGCAAGACCACCAAATACGAAATTTATTCCATCAGCAGCATACTCGAGTAGCTTGGTAAACAAACTGGAAATGATTCTAATAAGTATGAGGCCGATTTCTGTATTTAATAGTAAATAGGTTAAAATTAACTGTATAATAAGCATGATAAAAATTGGTTTAAATTTAATATGCTTCTTATTATTGCTAGCAATATAAGCGAGCAAGAAAACAACAATTAGTCCGACGAAAAAAGTAATGAATTTCATGGTAAGCCCCCTAAAAGAGATATTCTGCTATATATGTTTTTCATTTCAAGGGAGAATATGCATCTTTGGTAAAGAAAGGAATAGAGAGAGCATGAATATATGTAGAGTGCATCACGTTGCAATTATTTGTTCGAATTATGAGATGTCAAAGGATTTTTATACTAGGATATTAGGGTTTAAAGAGATAAATGAAGTATATAGAAAGGAACGAGATTCTTATAAATTAGATTTATGTGTAGGAGAAGAGTATCAAATCGAATTATTTTCATTTCCAAATCCGCCTGAGCGCAAAAGTTTTCCAGAAGCAGCCGGTCTTAGACATTTAGCATTTGCTGTTACAAATATAGAAGAAGCTGTGAAGCATTTAAACCAATGTGGTGTTGAGACGGAACCGATCCGTATTGATGAAATAACGGGGAAGAAATTCGTCTTTTTCCAAGACCCTGATGCTTTACCTTTAGAATTGTATGAGGTTTGAAAATTGGTGGATTTTATATAGAGTTGCTGTCCAATAATTGAAGAAACTAAAGTGAAACTTCTTTTTAAAAGGAGGTGTAACTTTAGCTAAGAAAGCTAAAGAGCATATGTGGATATTTTAAAATTATTGATGGTAGTCATTCTTATTGGGTTAACAGCATTTTTTGTGGCTGTTGAATTTGCAATTATTAAGGTACGTAGCAGTCGTATTGATCAACTCGTTAGCGAAAAAAGACGAGGTGCACTGGCAGCTAAAAAGGTAACTTCAAATTTAGATGAATATTTATCGGCCTGTCAGCTAGGTATTACAATTACTGCTTTAGGGCTTGGGTGGTTAGGGGAACCAACCATTAAACATTTACTCGAGCCGTTGTTTTTAAAATTAAAATTCTCACCTGCAATTTCCAGTACAGTTTCATTTATTATTGCCTTTGCAGTAATTACATTTTTACATGTTGTCATTGGGGAACTTGCTCCAAAGACATTTGCTATACAAAAAGCAGAACAAGTTAGCTTATTGTTATCGAAACCACTTATTTATTTTTACCGAGTTATGTATCCGTTTATTTGGGCTTTGAATGGTTCAGCGAGGGTTGTAACTGGTTTATTCGGATTACATCCAGCTTCTGAACATGAAGTAGCTCATTCAGAAGAAGAATTAAGGTTAATCTTATCTGAGAGCTATGAGAGCGGAGAGATTAACCAAAGGGAATTTAAATATGTAAATAATATTTTTGAATTTGATAATAGAGTAGCAAAAGAAATTATGGTACCTCGTACGGAAGTTGTAGGCTTATATGAGGACGAACCATTTGAAACACATATTAAAGTAATCGCGCAAGAAAAGTACACGAGATATCCTGTATTTGGTGAAGATAAAGATGAAATTATTGGGATGGTTAATGTAAAAGATTTATTTATTCGTTATATGGATGGTAATCGGGATGAGGAGTGCTCAATTATGCCATATACAAGGCCAGTTATTGAAGTGCTAGAAAATATTCCAATTCATGATTTACTATTACAAATGCAAAGAAAACACATTCCATTAGCTGTATTGTATGATGAATATGGTGGTACAGCTGGGATTGTTACACTAGAAGATATTTTAGAAGAAATTGTTGGAGAAATTCGAGATGAATACGATGAAGATGAGAATCCCCCTATAGAGCATATAAGTGAAGGTTATAAAATCGTAGAAGGAAAAGTGCTTATTAGTGAAGTAAATGATTTGCTTGGCATACATTTAATTGCTGATGATGTAGATACAATTGGTGGCTGGATTATGGTACAAAAACAAATCGTTGCTGAAGGAGATATTATTGAGAAACACGGTTTTTATTTTAAAGTCCTTGAAAAGGATATGCATCAAATTAAACGAGTGGAAATAAGGAAAGTAGAAGAATGATTTTCTATAAACTTTAATAAAAAGGATATACAGAAAAATAAATGTTTGCGCTTTCAAAAAAGGTGCTATATAGTGAAGGTGGATACTGAAAAATTCTTCTGAATGATACTCGTGTTTTTAGAGGGCGGATTTTTTGGATAAGGATTTAGAATGAAAAAGTATAGGTGATAAAAATGATAGCAACGAAGGATATACGTATAGAAAAAGATTTTTTAGGTGAAAAAGAAGTACCAAGTGCAGCTTATTATGGTGTACAAACATTACGTGCCGTAGAAAACTTCCCAATTACAGGATATCGCATTCATCCATCACTCATTACAGCAATGGCAATTGTGAAAAAAGCGGCGGCGCTTGCGAATATAGATACTGGTTACTTAGCTAAAGACATTGGACATGAAATTGCAGAAGCAGCGCAAGAAATTGTTGATGGAAAGTTTCATGATCAATTTATCGTGGATCCTATTCAAGGCGGAGCCGGAACTTCTATTAATATGAATACAAATGAAGTAATTGCGAATAGAGCGTTAGAACGTATGGGATATGAAAAAGGGGCGTATGCGAAAATTAGCCCAAACACTCATGTGAACATGGCCCAATCAACGAACGATGCGTTTCCAACAGGGATTCATATTGCAACTCTTATGATGTTAGAAAAGCTTCTTATTACAATGGAAGAACTTCATTCTGCTTTTCGTAAAAAAGCAAAAGAGTTTGATCACGTTATTAAAATGGGACGCACACATTTACAAGATGCAGTTCCAATTCGCCTTGGACAAGAATTTGAAGCGTATAGCCGAGTGCTTGCGCGTGATATAAAAAGAATTAAACAGTCTCGTCAGCATTTATATGAAGTGAATATGGGGGCGACAGCTGTTGGTACAGGATTGAATGCAAATCCTATGTATATTGAACAAGTGGTAAAACATTTAAGAACGTTTAGTGGATTCCCACTTGTTGGTGCAGAGCATTTAGTTGATGCAACGCAAAATACAGATGCATACACAGAAGTATCTGCAGCACTTAAAGTATGTATGATGAACATGTCTAAAATTGCAAACGATCTTCGTATTATGGCGTCTGGACCACGTGTTGGGTTAGCTGAAATTCAATTGCCAGCACGTCAGCCAGGTTCATCGATTATGCCAGGTAAAGTAAATCCAGTTATGGCAGAAGTGATTAACCAAGTCGCATTCCAAGTAATCGGAAACGATCATACAATTTGCTTAGCATCAGAAGCAGGACAATTAGAGTTAAACGTAATGGAGCCTGTGCTTGTATTTAATTTAATTCAATCTATTAGTATTATGAATAATGGATTCCGTGTATTCCGTGAATATTGTATTGAAGGAATTACGGCAAATGAAGAATTGCTGAAGCAATATGTTGAGAAAAGTGTTGGAATTATTACAGCAGTTAATCCTCATATTGGTTATGAAGTAGCATCTCGTATTGCACGTGAAGCAATTGAAACAGGGAAATCTGTTAGGGAGTTATGTTTAGAACATGGTGTACTGACAGAAGAGGAATTGGATATTATTTTAGATCCATTCGAAATGACTCACCCTGAAATTGCTGGAGCTTCTTTATTAAAAAATAAAAAAATGTAATGTGAAAAACACCGATCCACTTGGAGCGGTGTTTTATTTTTAAAAGATATTAAATACAGCGTTTAATTGAAGTAAGCTAATAACAGCTAAGAAGATTAAACTGTATTTCATTGCTGTTTTAAATAGAGCAGATTCTTTACCAACTAGTCCAACTGCGGCACAAGCAACTGCTACAGATTGTGGTGAAACCATTTTTGCCATTGTACCACCTACTACGTTTAAGGCAACGAGTGTAGAAGGAACGATGTTTAACTGGTCTGCTGTTACTGCTTGAAGTGGTGCGAATAAAGAACCACTTGAAACTACTGAACCTGTAATGAATACGCCAATCCATCCTAAGATTGGAGAAAGAACTGGGAATGCATTACCAGTAGAAGAGAATGCAAGTCCAAGTGTAGATGACATACCAGAGTAGTTTTCTACGTAAGCTAAAGCGATAACGCTACAAATTGTATATACTGGAGCTTTTAATTCTTTCATTGTTTCAATCATTAATTCTTTAACCATTTTACCTTTTACGCGGTAAACGATAAGTGAAACGATAATTGCTAGTACAATCGCAGTAGTTGTAGAAGAGAATACATCAAATTTGAAAACAGCTGCGAAAGGTGTATCAGCTTTTGTAATTGGTGTAGTTTTCATAACAGCATTATGAAGACCAGGGAACTGAATGTTAAATACTAAGTTTGCTAACGCACCATCTGGAGCAAATAAAGCTTTAATCGGTTTTAAGTTAAAGATTGTTACAAATGCAGTTAAGAATACGAATGGAGACCAAGCGTATAAAATTTGATTGAATGTATGTGATACTTTAGTTTCTTGTTTTTCTTCTTTAGTAGAAGATTTTGGTTGCCAAACACGTAAGAATAATGCAAGAGCAATCATACTTACAACTGCTGCGAAAATATTAGTAAGTTCTGCACCTAAGAAGTAAGTCACAGCGAATTGAGTAATAGCGAAAGAAACACCACTTACAAGAATACCTTGCCAAGTTTCTTTAATACCTTTAATTCCATCGACCATTGAAACAAGTAAGAAAGGTAAAATAATACTAATGAAAGGTAAAATAAGAACAGTTTGACGACCAATAGTTAATGCGTCAAGTTGAGTTAATTGTGCTGGCACTGTAACTGGAATACCCATAGCACCCATAGCACCACCAGCAATATTAGCTACTAAACAAATACCTGCTGCTTTTAATGGATTAAAGCCCATACCTACAAGTAGTGCGGCTGTAATAGCAACTGGAACCCCTAGACCAGCTGCACCTTCTAAGAAAGCACCGAAAGAATAAGCGATTAATAATACTTGTAAACGTTGATCATTTGTAATGCTTGAAATACTATCGCGAATAATATTGAATTGCTCTGTTTTAACAGTTAATTTGTAAAGGAAAATTGCGGCGATAACGATAGTACAAATTGGATAAAATCCAGATAAAACACCGAATCCAGCAGATGCTACAGCTACTGTTGCTGGCATTTTATAAACAAATATTGCAAGGATAATAGCGACAATCACACTATAAAGACCAGCCATGTAACTTTTCATTTTGAATCCCATTAAACAAATGATGAAACAAAAGATTGGAAGTGCTGCGATTAGTGCAGATAACCAAATATTGTTTAATGGGTCATAAATTTGTGTCCAAGTACTCATAATAATGACAACTCCTATCTATTATATGTGAAGAAATTCACATTATTTGTGAAATTATTCACAATCAACTTACATGCTTAGTATATTCTCCTTCAACACTATTGTCAACGTAAAAAAGTATAATTATTCCATAATAGTGTTAAAAGAAAAGCTTTGTTCATAAAGTAGACAAAAAACACACTCAAATGAATTTAAGTGTGCTGTATAAACTATTTGCATATTATTTTGCTTATTCAGCTGGCATGTTTCCTATAAGTGTATATTAGATGCCATCTTTTATATCGAGTATAAAGTTTGATATATGAACTGATCTGTCCTATTTGATCTAGTGTGAGGGAGGATTGGTGAGTGGATTTAAATAGGAAGTTTTGCACAACAGTCCAACCGCTTGCAATACGAATAAAAATTAGAAACAAACTTTTAATATCACATCATCTCTTTTTACTGAAAATTCCTTTTAGCGTAACAAAGAGGTTAATTATAGTTCAACTACATTACGATAGGTTATCAATTATAGACGGTATTTTACAATACCGTTACTGTGCGTTTCAATGAGGTGAAAATATAACAAAAAGCTTGATAAAACAACGTTTGCAAGCAAAGTATTCGTAGGCCATTATTTTGCTTTTTCGTTATATCATATAGTATAATATTCAAAATCAGCAAGGATTTTTTCCTGAATTTTTGCTGATAAAGATGGAAAAATTTTTCGGCTTTATAGGTTGATAAAGTTATGTCGTAACAGGAAATATAAGAACAGATATATAAATAAATAAAAAGAACATAAAAACGCAAATAAAAACGAAAATGAGGGGAACTTTATGAGCCAAAATCAATTCGAATGTCGTATTTCAGAAGAAGATGTACAAATGTTAAGAGCGTTAGCTCACCCACTTCGTCTACGTCTAGTAATGGAACTTATGCAAAGAGGAACATGTAATGTAACACAACTACAGGAAGTATTAGAAATTCCGCAATCAACGGTTTCACAACATTTAACGAAGTTAAAGCAAAATAAAGTAGTGCGCTTTGAAAGACGAGGATTAGAAGTGTATTATCAAATCCATAATGATAAAGTAAGTGCGGTAGTAAAAACATTATTTTCTTAAAATTTGAATATTATGGAAAAAGACGTATGGAATATACGTCTTTTTTTATTTGTCAGAAAGGTAGCGAGAGAGTAAATATTAGCATGTGAGGAAGAAATGACTATCAATCAACATGCTGCCTTACGGAATATATTCTAAAAGGAAAAGAAAAAATAGAAAGGAGTGTAGTAAGCAAAAGGAGGGACAGTAGTATGGATGTGAAACGTGTGAAACAAATTTTATCTTCTTCAAGTAGAATTGACGTTACATATGAGGGCGTACCAGTATGGATTGAGAGCTGTGATGAGCAGAAGGGGAGTGCTCAAGTGTATGATGTATCTAATCCTGGTGAGAGCGTTCATGTGGACGTGACAGCTTTAGAGGAGAAATAATAAAAAAGACGCTTCTCAATTGAGAAGCGTCTTTTTGTTATTCCATCATATGTGCAATTTTCTTAGAGAACATAAGAAGTACTAATCCCAGTACAATTACGATAATACCGATACTTGCGAATACTTCTAAATATCCTAAAGATTGAGTGAAAGCAGCTAATTGTCCTGCTAATAAGTTTGCGCAGCCAGTACCAGCTAACCATACACCCATTAATAATGATGCTAATTTAACAGGAGCGATTGCACTTACCATAGATAATCCGATAGGTGATAAGAATAACTCACCGATTGTATGGAACATGTAAGTGAATACAATGAATAGTAAGTTTGCCTTTATTGTAATATTACTTTCATCGCTACCAGTTTTTAATACAGCTAAAGTTAGAACTAGATATCCAATTCCTAGTAAAATCATACCTAATGCCATTTTTGTTGGGATTTTTAAATCGCCATTTTTTGTTTTCGAAAGTTTAATCCATAATGCAGAAACTGGTAATGCTAATAAGATAATGAATAGTGGGTTTACAGATTGGAACCAAGGTGTTGGAATTGTAAATCCACCAATTGTACGATCTACGAACTTATCTGTGTAAAGTGTTAAAGAACTACCAGCTTGTTCAAATCCTGCCCAGAAGAATACTACGAAACAAGTTAAAATTAAAATTGCAGCAGTACGTTTTTTCTCTTGTGTTGTTAAAGGTTTTTTCTCAATTACTTTTGCATTTTTTTCTTTAGATTTTTTCCCTACAACAGTTGTTCCGATAGATCCTAAGTAACGAGGTGCTAATAAGTTAAAGGCAATCTGACCAATGATCATACCGATACAAGCTGTTAAGAATCCATATTTATAATCTGCGAAATAACCGCAAATGAATGGAGCAACAAAAGCCCCTAAGTTAATTCCCATGTAGAAGATAGTGAAGGCACTATCACGACGAGAATCGTTTTCGCTATATAATTGACCTAATAAAGTCGAAATATTTGGTTTGAAGAATCCATTACCAATAACTAATAATCCTAATCCTAAAAATAGTCCGGTTTTTGTGTTCATTGAAAATAGTACAAAGTTACCAAGTGCCATGATGATACCACCAATAGTAATGGCATGTCGCTTCGTAATGAAATGGTCAGTTAACCAACCACCGATAATCGGTGTGAAGTATACTAACATTGTGAAAATACCGTAAATTTGAACTGCAACTGCTTTATCAAATCCTAAACCGCCGCTTACTAAGCTCGTTGTTAAATAAAGAACTAATAAGCCACGCATTCCGTAATAACTAAATCTTTCCCATGCTTCTGTAAAGAACAACAAGTATAACCCTGGTGGATGTTTTTTTGGTGATTGTTGCTCTCCAGCTTTGTCTAATTTTAAAGCTGCATCCATTTTGTTTCCCCCTAATCCTGTATAACGGATATTTATGTAATCATTTTAATTTACAAAATATTTAGAAGTCAATAGAATTATATGGAAATAGAAAGAAAATTTCTAAAAAAGTTCTATTTTTCTTCGACCGTTACTGTATTTTGCCCTGAAAACGAGATGATAAGCGTTTTCAAATGTAATAATTGAATTCTAAAAGAAAATAAAATAGTGATTAATCAGAAAATTTAGATTAAAACATTTATTCTGATATAAAGAAAATATATTCTATTTACTTTCTCAATATAACATATTGGGAATAAAAATACAAAACGAAATAATGTGACATTTAAGTGAATTGAAAAATAACCAGCTCCACAGAAGGGAGCTGGTTAAGGAAATATTATTTAACAAAGCGTTTTTCGATGTCATCTAGTAATAGGTTAGCAGCAATTACACCGCCAGCTGTATTCCAAATAACATCGTCGACTTTGTATGCTTTACCATTCTTTACGGCATTTAAATTTTTAAATAGAGGATCGTTTATATATTCTTTTTCTAGTTCAGATCCTTTTTTCTCATTTCCTTTATCGAATGTGAAGTAGAATAATACGTCACCATCCATAGCAGAAATACGCTCTTTAGATACGTTACGCTCTGCAAAATCATCTTTGTTTTGATCTCCAGGACGTTTAAATCCAAGTTCTTTTAAAATAACACCAGAGAATGTATCGCCATGATAAATACGAACATCACCAGGCATGAAACGAACCATAGAGATTTCTTGATTTACTTTATCGCCAAGTTTGCCTTTTAAATCTTTCATACGTGATTCGTAATCAGCTACAACTTTTTGACCTTCTTTTTCTTTATTTAATGCTTTTGCATAAAATTTGAAGTTATCTTTCCATTCACCACGTAATGTTTCTGAGAACACAGTAGGTGCAATTGCTTTTAATTGTTCGTACACTTTTTCGTGGCGCATTTTGTTACCGATAATTAAGTCTGGTTTTAAAGAAGCGATTGTTTCAACGTTAACTTGTCCTTCATCACCAACAACTTTTACATCTTTCATTTTATCCTTAATATGTGGATACCATGGGTCACCAGTCCAAGACTTTACAGCACCAACTGGTTTCACACCTAATTCAAGTAAAGCTTCAGTTCCTTCATTTGTTAAGATAACTACACGTTTTGGATTAGCAGGAACTTCTGTTTTACCCATTGCATGTTCTACAGTAACCACTTCTTTTTTATTATCTTCTTTTGTAGATTCTTCTTTGTTATTTGATTTTCCACAAGCGCTTAAAAGCATTGAAAATGCTAGTAAAAATACAAATACTGTAAACGATTTCTTCCGCATGAAATTCATTATGTACCCCCTATATGTTGAGAATATTTTTCAATAGCAAGCATGATATTAAGCCTTTATCTTTTGATTGTCAATACATATGCCCCATAATAATTCTCATTTCCGTTGACAATGAGAATTAAGTTGAAATACACTAACAACGTATCATTATACATTGAAGGGGAAACGCTGCATGTTATTAAAAACAAATCGAGCAAAATGGATTGGATTATTTGTTGGAATCATTGCAGTCGTTATTTGTATTTGGGGAAGTATTATTTTCGGATATACAAATACGAGTTGGAAACTAGCATTGGATGCTTTTTTCCATTTTAACGGTTCCAATGAACATATTATTATTCAAAATGTACGTCTGCCTAGGGCGTTAATTGCAGCTAGTGTTGGTGCTAGTTTAGCCATTGCTGGTTGTCTTATGCAAACTTTAACTAAGAATCCACTTGCTTCTCCAGATTTTATTGGATTAAATTCAGGTGCTGCGTTCTTTATAGTTGTAGCAATTGTAATCTTTTCAGTAACATCATTATCAGCTTTCACATGGATTGCCTTTTTAGGAGCGGCGGTTGCAGCTGTACTTGTATTTGCTTCTAGTTCTTTAGGAAAAGAAGGGACTACTCCTCTTAAGTTAACGTTAGCAGGGGTCGCAATTAGTGCATTATTTTCATCATTAACACAAGGATTACTTGTGTTAAATGAAAAAGCACTTGAAGAGGTATTATTTTGGCTTGCTGGATCTGTGCAAGGGAGAAAGTTAGAAATTTTACAATCTGTATTCCCATATTTATTAATAGGATGGATTGCATCTCTTATGATGGCAGGGAAAGTAAATACATTGATGATGGGAGAAGACGTCGCGAAAGGACTTGGACAACGAACAATTTTAATGAAATCATTCGTGTTACTTATTATTGTACTGTTGTCTTGGTGGTTCAGTTGCGGTTGCTGGCCCAATTGGATTTATTGGAATTATTACTCCGCATTTTGCGAGATTTCTTGTTGGAGTTGACCACATATGGAGAGTGCCTTATAGCGGATTGTTAGGTGCAATACTACTAATATTGGCTGATATAGCAGCAAGATATGTCATTATGCCACAAGAAGTACCAGTAGGAGTTATGACAGCATTTATTGGAGCTCCATTCTTTATTTATATTGCACGTAAGAGAGGGCTTAGCAAATGAAGAAATATATTCCGTTTCGTATAGGAAAAGGTGAGCTCTCGTTTTTAATGTATAAACGAGCTTGTCTCGTCTTGTTAAGTTTACTAGTTGTTTTAATAGGATTATTCTTTGCGAGCGCAGGTATGGGAGACATGAAAATTGCTCCTTATGACGTATGGCAAGCAATTACCGGAAATGGCGATGCAATGTCAAATATGGTTGTAAATAAGTTTCGTATGCCACGTATTTTAATTGCTATCCTCGTAGGAATTGCGCTTGCGGTAGCGGGCTGTATTTTACAAGGGCTCGTTCGAAATCCACTTGCTTCTCCTGATATCATCGGGATTACGGGCGGGGCAAGTGTCGCAGTTGTATTATTTTTAGCGCTATTTAGTGATAAAAATAATGCGCTAACTGTAAGCATTCATTATATGCCGTTAGCAGCTTTTGCAGGAGCAACGATTGTAGCGGTTTTTGTATACTTATTTGCATGGAAAAATGATGGATTATCACCAATTATTCTCGTTTTAATTGGTGTTGGATTTTGGGCATTAACGAAGGCGGCAACAACATTATTTATGTTGTTAGCACCAATTTATCAAGCGAGCCAAGCGAATGTATGGATTACGGGTACCGTTTATGGCTCTTCTTGGCAAAATGTTATGGTACTTGCACCGTGGGTTCTCATTTTAACAGTAATATCATTTATAGCTGCTAGACATTTAAATGCGCAAGAGCTAGGGGATGATATTGCGGTAGGACTTGGTGTTCCTTTAACGAAGTCACGCGTATTCATGTTATTACTTAGTACGGCTTTAATTGGGGGAGCAGTTGCCTTCGCCGGAGGGATTGGATTTGTCGGTTTAATGGCACCTCATATTTCACGAAGGCTAGTTGGTTCTTTATACGGTGCATTGCTCCCAGTTGCAGCTATTGTCGGTGCAATTCTAGTACTTGCTGCAGATTTAATAGGGCGTACAATTTTCACACCACTTGAAATTCCAGCAGGGGTATTTACATCAGCAATTGGTGCACCTTATTTTATTTATTTACTTTATAAAAGTCGGAATTCATAAAGGGAGATGAATATGCAAAAAGCATTGGAGACGAAACGCTTGACGTTGTCTTATGGTGAAACAATTATTATTGATGAGTTGAATTTAGAAATTCCAAAAGGTGAAATTACAATCTTTATCGGTTCCAACGGTTGCGGGAAATCAACTTTATTACGTTCACTAGCTAGATTATTAAAGCCAACAACTGGTGACATTTTGTTAGATAATCAAGCTATTCAAAGTATGCAAACGAAGCAAATTGCTCGTCAAATGGCAATTTTACCGCAAGGACCGCAAGCACCAGAAGGGCTTACAGTATTGCAACTTGTAAAACAAGGACGCTATCCATATCAAACATGGCTGAAACAGTGGTCAGAAAAAGATGAGGAAATGGTACAGAAGGCACTTGCAGCAACAGGTATGACAGAATTTGCTGAGCGTGATGTGCATGCTCTTTCAGGTGGGCAGCGTCAACGTGCTTGGATCGCAATGACACTTGCACAAGATACAGATATCATTTTACTGGATGAGCCAACTACATACTTAGATATGACTCACCAAATTGAAGTGCTAGATTTATTATTCGAATTAAATGAAACAGAACAAAGAACAATTGTTATGGTATTACATGATCTGAATTTAGCATGCCGCTATGCAGATAACATTGTAGCAATTCAAGATAAACAAATATATGCACAAGGTAAACCTGAAGAAGTGGTAGATGAGAAACTAGTACGTGATGTATTCCGAATGGAGTGTCAAATTAGTACGGATCCGTTGTTTGGAACACCGCTTTGTATCCCTCACGGAAGAGGAAGACGTGTAGTTAAAGAAGTTGCTCAGGCAATGAGATAAAAAAACGATGAGTGATTCATCGTTTTTTTTATTTGGTACAAGAAAATAAGAGGAAGAGAGGAATACGTAAGCGACGTTTATACTCTTCTTCATCTTGAAAATAGGTTGGATTTGGTGTAGCTTCTTTTAATGATGTAATGGTAAATCCGGCTTGCTGTAATAATGTGAAATACTCTTCCGTTGTACGATGATATTTAATAACTTCTTGGTCAATCCATGGTTCAACCCGTTTGCCTAGTTTAAAGTAATCATCGACGAGCCAAATCGTTCTTTTACCACTTGTTTGTAAGCTTTCAAATGAAGAAGTAATAACGGGATGTTGAACGCTAAAGGTAAAGGTGCCATTTGTTTTTAAAGTTTGAAATACATTTTGAAAAATAGTATCAAGATGTTCAATATAATGTAAGGCGAGTCTAGATGTTACTAAATCAAAAGTGGAAGAGGGGTAGGTATAATCTTTGAGGTTTAAAAAATGAACAGATCCATTTTTATTTTCTAGTTGTTTTTTAGCTTTTTCATACATAAGTTCGGAGCCTTCAATGCCGGTGTAAGAGTAGCATCCCTTCTCTAATAATTCCGCGCCAAACTTAGCATCACCACAGCCTAAATCGAGAATTTGTTTTCCTTGTACATGACCAATGAGCTGAAAGAATACTGGTTTTTCAATGGATTCATTTGGGCTATTTTCTCGGTATCTTCGTTTCATATATTGTTCGAAAAATGCTGTGTTATTGTATACATCAGATTCTGTAAATGCCATGTTTGAAACCTCCCGAAATATTTTTTTTATTCTATCAAATATGAAAAGTAAATGATAGATTTATTGTAATGAATCATATATAATCTAGAATTGTAAGCGGTTACTTTAAACTATTTTTCTATAATAAATTCTGAAAACGTGTTAAGCTAGTAGAGGGATTATTAGAACTATTAAGACAATAATCCGCTTACATGAACGATGGGAGGCTTCACGATGTCTAGTAAAACACTTGCGAAATTTTTAGAAGAAAATTTAGAGGATTTAAAATCAAAGGGGCTTTATAACGTAATTGATCCGCTTGAGAGTTCAAATGGACCGATCATTACAATTGGCGGAAAAGAATATATTAACTTATCTTCAAACAACTATCTGGGATTAGCAACAGATAGCCGTTTGCAAGAAGCAGCAATTGGTGCTATTCATAAGTACGGTGTTGGAGCAGGGGCTGTTCGTACAATTAACGGTACTTTAGATTTGCATATTAAGTTAGAAGAAACAATTGCAAAGTTTAAACATACAGAAGCAGCAATTGCTTATCAATCAGGATTTAACTGTAATATGGCAGCGATTTCAGCTGTTATGGATAAAAATGATGCGATTCTTTCAGACGAATTAAATCATGCATCTATTATTGACGGTAGTCGTTTATCAAAAGCAAAAATTATTGTTTATAAACATTCTGATATGGAAGATTTACGCCAAAAAGCAATCGCGGCGAAAGAATCAGGTCTTTACAATAAATTAATGGTAATTACAGATGGTGTCTTTTCGATGGATGGAGATGTTGCAAAACTACCAGAAATTGTTGAGATTGCAGAAGAGTTAGATTTAATGACATACGTAGATGATGCACACGGTTCAGGTGTACTTGGAAAAGGTGCAGGAACTGTAAAGCACTTCGGTCTTTCTGATAAAGTTGATTTCCAAATTGGTACATTATCAAAAGCAATTGGGGTAATTGGTGGATATGTAGCAGGGAAACAAAACTTAATTGACTGGTTAAAAGTTCGTTCACGTCCATTCTTATTCTCTACAGCATTAACACCAGCTGATGCAGCAGCTTGCATGAGATCAATTGAAATCTTAATGGAAAGCACAGAGTTACACGATCGCTTATGGGAAAATGGCCGCTACTTGAAACAAGGATTAAAAGAACTTGGCTTTAACATTGGGGAAAGTGAAACGCCAATTACACCTTGTATCATTGGGGACGAAGTATTAACACAAGAATTTAGTAAACGTCTAAATGAAGAAGGTGTATACGCAAAATCTATCGTGTTCCCAACTGTAGCAAAAGGAACAGGGCGCGTTCGTAATATGCCTACAGCAGCTCATACGAAAGAAATGTTAGATGAAGCAATTCTTAAGTATGAAAAAGTAGGAAAAGAAATGGGCATCATTTAAGTAACGACATCTTTTGAATAGCTTGCAAATGAGGAGTGGGGAAAATGAAAAAAATTCTAGTAACCGGTTCTTTAGGGCAAATTGGTTCTGAACTAGTAATGAAACTTCGTGATGTATACGGCGCATCAAATGTTATTGCAACAGATATTCGTGAAACAGATAGTGAAGTAGTAACGTCTGGTCCATTTGAAACGTTAGATGTAACAGATGGACAAAAACTACATGATATCGCAAAGCGTAATGAAGTAGATACAATTATTCATTTAGCAGCTTTACTTTCAGCAACAGCAGAAAAAAATCCGTTATTTGCATGGAATTTAAATATGGGTGGACTTGTAAATGCTCTAGAAGCAGCTCGTGAATTAAACTGTAAGTTCTTCACGCCAAGTTCTATCGGTGCATTTGGTCCATCAACGCCAAAAGATAATACACCGCAAGATACAATTCAGCGTCCTACTACGATGTATGGGGTAAACAAAGTGGCAGGAGAATTACTGTGTGATTATTATCATCAAAAATTTGGCGTAGATACGCGCGGTGTCCGTTTCCCAGGTTTAATTTCTTACGTAGCGCCTCCAGGAGGCGGAACGACTGATTATGCAGTTGAAATTTATTATGAGGCGATTAAAAAAGGTGCATACACCTCATACATTGCTGAAGGAACATATATGGACATGATGTATATGCCTGATGCTTTACAAGCGATCATTTCATTAATGGAAGCTGATCCAAGTAAGCTAGTGCATAGAAATGCATTTAACATTACAGCAATGAGCTTCGAGCCAGAGCAAATTGCAGCGTCAATTCGTAAACACATTCCGACGTTTACAATGGATTATGCAGTAGATCCAGCTCGTCAAACAATCGCTGATAGCTGGCCAAACTCTATTGATGCAACAGCAGCAATGAAAGAGTGGGGCTTTAAAGCAGAATACGATTTAGACAAAATGACAACTGACATGCTGGCTAAGTTAAAAAAAAAGCTCACAGCTGAGTTAGTGATGAATTAATAGGAAGAGTCGATTCTTAGGAATCGGCTCTTCCTCATTTTTGGAAGGAGAGAAGTCTTATGCAAAGAGTTGATGTCGTATATGCACTAATACATGACGAAGAAACAGATAAAATATTAATGGTACATAATGTAGAACAAAACGTTTGGTCATTGCCAGGTGGGGCTGTGGAAAAAGGTGAAATATTAGAGGAAGCACTAATAAGAGAAGTGAAAGAAGAGACAGGTTTAACTGCTACGTTAGGTGGACTTGTTGCGATCAATGAAAAATTCTTTGAAGAATCAGGGAATCATGCGCTATTCTTTACATTCCGAGCGAATGTAGAAAAAGGTGAACTTATTGCGGAAGATGAAGGTGAAATTTCTGCAGTAGAGTGGGTGGATCGAACAATTGCGAATGAGCGCTTCCCATACTATGACGGAGGATTTGAATATTTGTTAGAAGTAGCCATTCCATACAAGTTTCAACCAGAAACAAAGTAATTGAACGAAAAAACAGGAGCCACAAGGCTCCTATTTTCTATTCAATCGTCTTCAGTAATAATTTTTTCAGTAATGGTTTAATCTTCAGTCGTAAATCTTCAGCGTGATTTGCAACTAAGAAGTGATGGTTATAAATGTTTTTCATCAATTGATAAGTTGCTTCTTTCGCTTCGCCTTCTTCGATGAAGATACCGATTACTTCCATACCACTTTTACGCGCGAGTTTAACAGCTTCATGCGTATCTAAAATTCCGTCTTGTTGATAGTCTAGCGCAGAAGGCTCACCGTCTGTGAAGACTAGTAAGAATTTATGTTTCTCAGGTCTTTTGGCAAGCTTTTCAGAAACGATACGAATAATATATCCGTCGCGGTTATCTTCTTCTTCACGAAGTTGCATAATTTCTGGACCAACGTTTGGTAACGTTGAGTTTTTATAATTTACAACTTCATGGATAACGTTCGGCTTATCTTCAGGTTTAGCGCTAGAGGCATCTTCCCAAAATCCGCTAATAGCGTGCGGGATTTTTAAAGATTTTAAAGCTTCATGGAATAGTACAACACTCTTCTTCGTTTCTTCCATTTTGTTATACATAGAACCAGAACAGTCAACTAACAGTTGGAATGCAACGTCGAGCTCTTGTGATTCTTGCCCTTTTTTATAAAACATGCGAGGCTGCTTTTCAGTATAAATACGAAGGAATTTCTTACGAAGTCTTCCGTAATATTTATCACTATTTGCATTCGTTTTATTTTCAATCGTTTTTTCGATAATTTTCTTTAATTCTTTTACATCTTTATTAACGACTGATTTGATAGCTTGGTAATCCTTTTTCTCATCAGGATTTGGTTTACGTGCTTCTTTAAATGTATGAGAAGCGCCAGTGTTATATTTACCATATGCACCATCATTTTGACTAGAAGCGTGTGAAGCCCTTGCTTCTTCTGTATCAGCGCCATCAAAGTTGGATTGTGTACTTTTTTGAGAAGTACCTTGTACAGAACCAAGTGCTTGGTCGCCATCTTCTGATTCACGAGCAGTATCGCCCATCATGTTTGTTTTTGTTCCGCTTTCTAATTCAAAGCGTAAAAAGTTCTCGTTTTCGTTATTTTTATTTTCACGATGCCATGTGGAGAAACTTTCATCCATTTTGTTTTTATTTTCATCGTCATCTATAAGCTGCGTATCATCATTTGCTAAATCTTCGACGCGACAGTTCTTTTCGTCTGCAAGAACAGATAAGTAAAGTGGAGCATGTCCGAAATAGTTGTTAAGCATATCACTTTCAAGAAGCTCCTCTAAGCGGTAGCGAATTTTCTCAACGATATACATAATATCTTCCGTATTACGAGCTTGGAATGTTTCATGCAAAATAGCTTCAATTTGTTCGAAATATTCATTATTAAACATTTCATATTTATCGCTCGTTAATGAAAGATAGCATAGGCAAAATAGACGATCACCGTGATAGTTACGAACGCGATTGATTTCATTTTGTGAGCTAAAGTAATTGCGATACATTTCTTTTCTTCTTTTAAAAACATGCTTCGTGCCAGGACGTAAGTTCTTTACAATTTCCTCAACGCGTAAATCTTCTAATAGAACAAATAATTGTGTTAAAAACTTTTTTAGGGGCGATTCTTGCAATTCAATCGCATAAGAACGAATTAAAGTCATGTCCGAGTAATGTTTATTACCAAGTGCTTTTAAGAACACTTCGCTTTTTAATCCGATTACTGTATCTTCTTCTTTTCGATCATCCCAAAAGTGACTAATGACAACTTTCTTTTCAATTTCGTCGTAGTATGCTTTATAGCCATATTCAAGATAGGCATCGTCTTCTTTTAGAAGGGCATACATTAAGTTTTCCATTTGTAGAAACAGCGACGCATCAATTTTTTTGTCACTAAAAATTTGTCTCATAAATTATCCCTCAAAGAAATAACTTTCTGCTAATTCACGGACAGTCATTTGTTCTGTTTCATCATTAAGTTTTGCAATTATGCTTCGTTCAATCGCTCGCATAACAGGAATATATACACCTAAATCACATGCGTCGATAATACCACGAATACTTGCTGCTTCTTCACTTACACGTCCATCGCGAGCTAAAGGCATAAGGTCGCTTGCAAATGCAACAAACTTTTCAATTGTTGCAACATCATTTAATTTTGATTCTGCTAATAATAGTTCTTTTAATGTATCACCTTGAATGTAAGGAACTTCAATAATAACGAAACGGTTTTTTAACGCTTCATTTAGTTCACTTGTTCCAACGTAACCTTCGTTAATCGCAGCAATTACACGGTATTCGTCATCACCGTATACAACCTCTTGTGTAAATGGGTTTGTGATCATTTTACGGTAATCTAATGCACCGTGAAGAAGTGGTAACGTTTCAGGTTTTGCCATATTGATTTCGTCAATATATAGGAAGTGACCGTTCTTCATTGCTTTCATAAGAGGACCGTTAACGAATGAAACTTCAGATGCACCATCTTTCGTTTGTAGTGTGTTGTATCCTAAAATACCCTCTACATCTAAGTCGACAGAGCAGTTAATGCTATGCATTGGTTTTTGGAATAAAGAAGAAAGAGTTTCCGCTAGTACTGTTTTACCACTACCAGTCGGTCCTTTTAATAGAATGTTCTTGCCAAGAAGAAGTGCTGTAATCGCATCTTCAATAATGCTATTATCAGACGCTTTATATATTTTCGTTCCGATTAAATGTGCATTTTCACCAGCTTCTTGCTTATTCTTTTCATGAATCGTAGAAAGCTGTTGTTTTAAATCAGCATGTATATGAAATTGTTCTAACATGTATTTCCCACCTAACATTATTTTCATAAAGTAATACATCTTATGATAACTTGTTTTAATATGGTATGCAAAGAAAAGGAAGGGGGATAAAGGGAAAAGAAAAAGCAATCAAGATGAAGTTGATTGCCTACAGTAAAGGAGAAATAAGCCTCATGAAAGACTCCAATATGCGTTTTTTTATACTTCTTTTTTGGAAAGAGTTCCATTTAATTTCAGTTGAATGTTTAAAATCTTCTTCAAAATCACGTTTAATATCGTGAACTGTTTTTGATTCATAAAGTACACTAATAATTTCGTAATTCAATTCAAAGCTACGTACATCCATGTTCGCTGTTCCAATAGTTGCAATTGTATCATCAACGAGTACAATTTTTGCATGCATAAAACCATCTTTATAACTGTAAATAGAAGCACCAGCTTTTAAAAGCGGAGTGAAATAGGATTGAGATGCTTGATCACTAATGATGCTATCACTTTTACCTGGATATAAAATCCGTACATCTATTCCGGCAATTGCACTTAAGCGTAATAATGTTAAAGTTTCTTGATCTGGAATAAAGTAGGGTGTAGCGATCCAAATGGATTTTTTTGCAGAGCCCATAACAGCTAATAATGTATTACGAATACTTTTATCATCGGAGCTTGGTCCGCTTGCTACGATTTGAACAGCACCTTCTGCATTTGAAATCTCTTTACCTGGGAAGTATTGTCTATTCATGAATTGATCCCAGGAATAAGTATTTAAACCACTAGAGGCATAGAGCCAGTCTTCTAGAAAGATTGCTTGTAATTTATATAATGCTTTTCCTTCTATTTTTAAATGACTATCACGCCAAACAGGAAATTTCTTGGAACGGCCAAGATATTCATCACCGACATTGAGTCCTCCGGTAAAACCAATTTCGCCATCTACAATAACAATTTTTCGATGGTTACGATAATTGACAGTTTCAAGTAACCAAGCTGAAAAAATAGGGTCAAATTCTACAATTTCAATCCCAGCTTCTTTCATAGGTTGTAAAAATCGTCTTCTTAACGTATTACTTCCAAGGCCATCATAAAGGAAGCGTACAATAACACCATCTTTTGCTTTTTGTATTAAAGCATCTCGAACTTTTGTACCAATTTCATCAGATTTATAAATGTAGTATTGAATATGTATATGATGTTTTGCTTGCTCTATAGCTCGCAAAATTTCTGAAAATGTTTGATCTCCGTTTGTTAAAAGTTTTGTAGTTGTTCTATCTGCGGCAGGACCGCCTCCAAATTTTTGTATGACTTCTGTTAAATGTATGGAACGTTCATTTAGTGGGACTGTGAGTAATAACTCTAGTCTTCTTCCTTCTAATATTTCACGGAATAATTTTCTTTGTTCTTCTGAACGATGGAGATGTTTTTTTCTTCTCCAGCGGCTGCGTCCGAAAATAGCGTATAAAAGCACACCTATAATAGGAAGAAGTGCTAATACTAAAAACCATGCTAATGTACTTTGTGGAGATCTATTTTCTATAAAAATAACGAATGAAATTCCTACGATTGTGATGGACCATAGAGCACCGACAAATGTATATAACGAGATATACGATGTATTTAATAGGAACAGAACGATAGATACAATTGTAAATATTAATAGTAATTGAACGATAGGCTTCTTCATTTCTATATAATTCCCCTAATCTTTTTTCAATATAGACTTCTTAAATAGAAGATGTAATATGACATCTTTATTATAAGGTGTTTTGCTTTTTTTACAAAATATAGACATTTCACCTATACTTTCCGCATTTGTCCTACATACAGTGTACTATCCCATTTTTTATCCCACTCTTAACGCATATGAAAATGAAAAAATCGAAAAGGAGCGGAGAAACATGAATTATATAGAAAATAATGGATTGTATTATCGAAATCATCATGGAGGACACAATCATGGTGGGCACAATCATAACGGTGGACATCATCACCATGGAGGACACAATCACTATGATCACCATCATCATCACGGAGGCGGATGGGGCTGGGGTGGTGGTAGTTCATGGGGAGGCGGATTTTTCCCTGGAAGCTTTGCAGGAGGAGTGTTAGGCGGACTGACAGCTGGTGCATTAACAGGTGCAACAAGTGGAGGGTATTATCCCGCTCCATATCCAGTAGCTTATCCATCACCATACCCTGTAACGTATCCAATGCCATACCCAGGTTATCAGCAAATACCATATTCGTATTAAACTAAAAAAGAGGCTATCCTCTTTTTTAGTTTAATACGGTATTTATTTATAAAATACTTCCAAAATTAAGGTGAAAATATGTTAATATTTTGTTATTGTAATTCAAAAACATATACATTGATGTAGAGTTTTATATTATTATTCGTGAATAGTTATGTAGTATGCTCTAATTTCTATTTCGTTATTAAAAACAAAGAGATCAGATGTGAGTGGTATTAGTTGGAAACAAGGCTTGCATAGAGACACTTAAAGGGATTGCAGTATAATAAGGCGCGAAATAATTAGGGAGATGAGAAGCTACTATTTATAATTAGAACGGTATAATATTGCTTTTTATTACAAATAATATTATGTTATTTTAATCGGTCTATTCAAAAAGATAATTTATGTAATGGGCTAGTATTAGAAAATGAAATATCTCTATTTCTATGAAGAGAAACAGGTTGTGTTTTAGTCAGATAGAAGCAAGGAGAGATGCGCATGCTAGAACAGAGAGGTCATGCATTATATGACTCTTCATTGCGAGATTTAAAGTTAGCATTAGATGAGTCTTCAATTGTTGCAATTACAGATCGAAAAGGTCTTATTACATATGTAAATGATAAATTTTGTGAAATCTCTAAATACAAAAGAGAAGAATTAATTGGAAAAGATCACCGTATTTTAAATTCAGGACATCATCCAAAAACCTTTTTTCAAGATTTATGGAAACGTATTTTGAATGGGAAAGTATGGACAGGTGAGATTCGGAATCGAGCAAAAGATGGTACATATTATTGGGTCAAAACAACAATTGTTCCATTTTTAAATGAAAAAGGAGAGCCATACCAATTTATCGCAATTCGAAATGATATTAGTAGTAGAAAAGAAGCGGAACATAGATTGCGGCTAAGTGAAAGTCGTTATAGGGAACTTGCCTATCATGATGCTTTAACGAGTTTGCCTAACCGTTTACAATTAATAACGACCGTTAACGAATTGATTGCAGATAAAAAAGAATTTGGTATGATTTACTTTGATTTGGACCGTTTTAAATTAGTAAATGATACATTAGGTCATATGATAGGGGATTTACTTTTAAGTGAAGTTGCTTCAAGGTTGCATTATGTACTAGGAGAGAAAGATGTTTTGGCTAGGCTAGGTGGCGACGAATTTGTGCTGTTAACAAAAAATCATAGACAAGATGATATGAGTCAGTTAGCGACATCTGTATTGTCATGTTTTCAGGCACCATTTATGCTGGAAGGCCATGAAGTATACATTTCAGCTAGTCTAGGACTTTGTTCTTATCCACAAGACGGACAAGATGTGGAAACGTTATTGAAAAACTCTGACTTAGCTATGTATAGTGCAAAAGAACAGGGGAGAAACGCTGCGTGTTTCTTTACAGATGAGCTACGCGCGAAAATAAATCGTAGAATGAAAGTTGAGTTTGCTTTGCAAAAGGCAATTCGTGATGAAGAGTTAGATGTAGCATTGCAGCCTATTATTGATTTGAAAACGAAGAGATATTCTGGTATAGAAGCTCTAGTACGTTGTATGACAGAAGACGGACCTATTTCACCAAGCGAATTTATCCCTGTAGCTGAAGAGTCTGGACTTATTATAAAACTAGGAGACTGGGTATTAGAAAAATCATGTCGCTTGTTTAAAACATTGCCGAATTATCAAGAAGGACTAAAGTTATCTGTGAATTTATCTATACAACAATTAATGCAGAAACGTTTTATTTTATCAGTACGTAGCATTTTAAAGAGAACTGGTTTTCCTCCGAACCGTTTAATATTAGAAATAACGGAAAGTATTGCAGTCCGCCATTTTGATTATATTATTGCTACATTACAAGAATTAAGAAATATGGGTGTTTTAATTGCTTTGGATGATTTCGGAACTGGCTATTCTTCCTTATATTATTTAAAACAACTACCACTGGATATTGTAAAAATTGATCGTAATTTTATTCGTGAATTTCATTATGATCACGCACAACCAGAACGAACGATTGTAAAATCCGTTATTGAAATTGCTCATAGTTTAAATTTAGCAGTAGTTGCTGAAGGAGTAGAAACAGTAGAGCAAGAGAGTTTGTTACAATCAATGAGCTGTGATTATGTACAGGGATTTTATTATGCGAAACCTTTATCTGTAGGAGAGCTAAAAGAAAAGTTAATTACAGATTTTTAATAAAAAAGAGAAGCCAGCAGCTTCTCTTTATTTAATCCGTTTTTTGTGAGTCTTTCATTAGTACTGGATAAAGAATAAGACCTAATACGAACAATCCAATTCCTAAGAAGAACGTTTTTAAATCAGCAGTTCCCGTTTTGATAACCCAAATGGAGTATACCAACGCCAATGTAGTAATGATTCCATCTTTTACTCGAGATCCTGGCAGTATATCATACGTTTCTCCTGTAATAACTAATTTTAATTGGTACAAGGTAGAAACAAGGTATGGAATTAAATAGGCTAATGTTGCTACGACGATAGCGAAACTATACGCTTCTGAAACAGTACCAGAAATCGTTGAAAATAAGAAAATTTGCGTCATTACATTTGTAATCAATAATGATTTTGCAGGACTACCTTTTTTATTTGTTTTCCCGAAAAACTTAGGGAAAAGTCCATTTTTTGCTGCCTGGTAAGGTACCTCTGAACTAACAACAATCCAGCCAACTGTAGATCCAAATAAAGATATAAGAGCGAGTAAAGCCATTATATATGCACCTTTATTTCCAATTGCTAAATTTAATGCGTCTACTAATGGTTTTTGAGACTCTTTTAAAGCATCTTGCGGAAGAGCTCCCATTGTAAGTAAAGTAATTGACATGTAAATAAGAAGAGCGATAATTAATCCGAAAATCGTAGCTTTTTTTACATCGCGCTGTGATTTTGCACGATTAGAAAGCATAACTGCTGATTCAATACCGATAAATGCCCAGAGTGTTGCAATAGCAGCTGAATTGATTTGTCCACCTAATGAGATTGATTGTCCAGCTTCATTCATAAAGGTTTGACCGTCTCCGAAATTAGAGGCGTTGAAAATGAATAATGTAATTACAATAAACATTGTAAATCCAATAATTTTTGCAATGGTAGCAAGTAGATTCATGTTTCCAGCTCGATCAATATTTTGAGAAAGAATATATTGAATTCCCCAAAGCATAAGGCTACATACGAGGAAAGTTAATCCTTTTCCGAGTTCCAGTGAAAATCCATTTATTGAAAAAAGAATTTGCTTACTTTGTAAAACTGGAAAGAATGTTGATAAATATCCAGCAAAGGAAATAATAACAGATGCTGTTGCAGCCCAGTTAGCAGCCCAATATCCCCATGCCATACTATATCCTGCAACTTTACCAGCTTTTTTTGAAGGAAACATCGCTTGAGCATAGCTTTGTGGTCCAGCTTTTAATTCTGGTTTCCGAATCGCTAAATTTCCAAATACAAGTGCAATCATAAATACGCCAAGGCCTGTAATACTCCATGCGAGTGTAGAACCCATTGGCCCTGATACTTGTGCTAAATTTGCCGGAAGCATAAATACGCCACCGCCAACCATATTCCCGATAACAAATGCTGTTAAAACCCATAATCCCCATTTTTTCGTTTCCATTTTTGTTAACTCCTTTGTAGTAAGTTTTGCTTAAACATCATTTTTTACTAGCTTTTTGACAATAAAAAAAGAGCCATGTAGATAAAAAAATACCTACATGGCTCTTTCGCCAAAGCGTAGGTACAACGGGAATAACCCTTGTACCTACGCGTAATTTTTCCGCTAGGTTTCAAGGGTTACGTATGATGATGATGTTTTTGTGCAAATGTAACTACAGTTGTTGTATAAGTAAGCATAGTTCTTTGCTCCCTTTCTCCTCTGATTTTGAAGTTAGTATACTACATGTTTTTTTGAATGAAAAGAAAAATATAAAAATTTTTATAAAAATACGTTTTAAAGATTAAATATTTACCTATATTTTTCTTGTACTGGAAAATAAGTGAGAGATTGGCAGAAGAGTGAAGCATGTTATAATACATATAGAATTAGAAGGTGACAAGGGGCTATTGTAGATGATGAGTAAGTATGAACAAATTTATACAGAAATCAGTAAATCTATTGATAATAAACAATTAAAAGAGGGATGCAAAATCCCATCAGAAACAGAATTAATGAAGCAGTATGAGGCAAGCCGAGGCACGGTAAGAAAAGCTGTAGATTTACTGCAAGAGCGTGGATATGTGCAAAAAATTCATGGAAAAGGTGTTTTTGTTTTAAAGCGAAAAAATATTGAATTTAATTTTGGCGGTATTGTAAGTTTCCAAGAAGAAAATGAACGTTTAGGACGTCATTGTATTACGGAAGTTGTGGAAATGGACAAAGAAAAAGCCACAAAAGACATTGCGAAATTATTAAATGTAAAAGAAAAAACAGAGATTGACCATATTAAACGTGTACGAAATATTGATGGAGAAAAAGTAATTTTAGATATAAATCATTTTGTATCTGAGTTTATTCCAGGATTAACGAAAGAAATTGCAACTGCATCGATTTATAAATACATCGAGAAAGAGCTTGGGCTACATATTAGTTATTCGCAGAGGGTAATAGAAGTACAGCCATGTACAGAGGATGACAGAAAGTATTTAGATTTAAATGGAACAGACTATGTTGTCGTTGTGAAAAACTTTACACATTTGTATGATGGAAGTCAGTTTGAATATACAGAATCACGCCACCGTTTAGATATTTTTCACTTTTCGGATGTGGCACGCAGGAAGTAAAGAGGTGGAACAAAATATTGTTTCATCTCTTTTTTTTATAAAAAAAACACAAACTCGTATATACGAGTGTTGACTAACTTATATATACGAGTTAATATGTAATTGTAAACGGTATCAAAAAAAGAAAAGAGGGACGGGAATATGGGGAAAGACTATCGTAAAACAGCAGAGGAAGTGTTGCAGTATATTGGTGGGAAAGACAATATTGAACAAGCTGCACATTGTGTGACGAGGCTCCGTATCGCTTTAAAAGATGAAAGTAAAATAGATAATGATAAATTACAGTCTGTTTCATTAGTGAAAGGAGCGTTTCATAACGCTGGTATATTTCAAGTTGTAATTGGTCCAGGGGATGTAGATCGTGTTTACGCTGAATTGATAACGCTTGCAGGTATGAAAGAATCGACTGTAGCGGACGTAAAAGACTCTGGAAATCAGAAGTTAAATCCAGCTCAAAAGTTTGTAAAAATATTTTCGGATGTATTTATGCCGATATTACCAGCGATCGTAACAGCTGGTTTACTAATGGGTATTAACAATCTATTAGGCGCAAAGGACTTATTTTTTGATGGGAAAAATTTATTAGATGTTTATCCGAACTTAGGCGGGCTTTGGGATTTAATTAATATGATGGCCAATACAGCATTCGTATTCTTACCAGCACTTGTCGGTTGGTCAGCAACGAAGCGTTTTGGTGGTAGTCCAATACTAGGGATTGTTATGGGATTAATGCTTGTGCACCCGGCCTTATTAAACGCTTGGGACTATGGAAAAGCAGCGACTGGTTTAGAGGGTCAAAAGATTGAGTACTTCAATATTTTAGGACTATTCCAAATTGAGAAGGTAGGATATCAAGGACAAATTTTACCTGTTTTAGTAGCAGCATTTGTATTAAGTAAAGTGGAAATTTTCTTAAAGAAACATGTACCAAATGCAATTCAATTATTAGTTGTACCAATTACAACAATCGTTGTGACAGGTGTGTTAGCACTAGGAATTATCGGTCCGGTTACACGTCATATTGGAGATTTATTAACAGTAGGATTAGTAGGTGTATATGAAACAGTACCAGTAGTTGGAGCAGTATTATTTGGAGCGTTATATGCACCGCTTGTAATTACAGGTATGCATCATATGTTTATTGCAATTGATTTACAATTGATTGCACAACATGGCGGGACATTTATTTGGCCGATGATCGCTCTTTCTAACATTGCGCAAGGTAGTGCGGCACTTGCGATGTTCTGGATTTCTAAAAATCAAAATGATAAAAGTATGGCATCAACATCAGCCATTTCAGCATACTTCGGTATTACAGAACCAGCGATGTTTGGGGTGAATTTACGAAATAAGTTCCCGTTCTATGCAGCGATTATAGGATCTGCTGTGGCAGCGATATTCATTACATTAAATGGTGTATTAGCGCCTGCTATCGGAATTGGCGGATTGCCAGCATTTATTTCTATCATTCCGAAATCGATTCCAATGTTTATTGTAGGAATGATTATTGCAGTTGTAATCCCGTTTACTTTAACATGGTTATTTGCAAAAAGAGTCAAACAGAAGTAGGAGGAAGTTAAACATGAAGGATTGGCATAAAAGTGTAGTCTATCAAATTTATCCGAAGAGCTTTAATAGTTATTACAATAGAGAAACCGGGGATATAAAAGGTGTTACAGAGAAACTAGATTATTTAAAAGAACTCGGAGTGGATTATATATGGTTAACACCGATATACCAATCACCACAAAATGATAATGGATATGATGTAAGTGATTACTACAGCATTGATCCATCTTACGGAACGATGGAAGAGTTTGAAGAACTTTTAGCAGAAGCGAAAGTACGTAACATTGAGATTATGCTTGATATTGTTGTAAATCATAGTTCGACTGAACATAAGTGGTTTAAAGAAGCGAAGGAAGATAAAAATAGTCCATATCGTAATTACTATATTTGGCGTGATGAAAAAAATAATTGGCAGTCTAAGTTTGGTGGATCTGCTTGGAAATATGATGAGAAGACGGAGCAATATTATTTACATTTATTTGATGAAACACAAGCTGATTTAAATTGGGAAAATGAAAAACTTCGTGAAGAAGTATATGATATGATGCGTTTTTGGCTGGATAAAGGAGTAACAGGATTCCGATTAGATGTCATTAACTTAATTTCAAAAGACCAATGTTTCTTAAACGATGAAGGTAGTACTGCGACAAGTGATGGACGCAAGTATTATACAGATGGTCCGCGTGTTCATGAATATTTACAAGAGATGAACCGAAATGTTTTTGCAGGAAAAGATGTAATTACAGTTGGAGAAATGTCATCTACGACAATTGATAATTGTATTAAATATTCAAACCCTGAGCGTAATGAATTAAGTATGACGTTTAGTTTCCATCATTTAAAAGTAGATTATCCGAATGGTGATAAGTGGACGAAGGCTGATTTTGATTTTATTAAATTAAAAGAGATTATGTCTAGCTGGCAAATTGAAATGCAAAAGGGCGGAGGATGGAATGCGTTATTTTGGTGTAATCATGACCAGCCTCGCATCGTGTCACGCTTTGGTGATGATGGAAAGTACCGAAACGAATCTGCAAAAATGTTAGCGACAGCCATGCACATGCTGCAAGGAACGCCTTATATTTATCAAGGGGAAGAAATCGGTATGACGAATCCTAAATTTGAGTCCATCGAGCAATATCGTGATGTGGAATCGTTAAATATATACGATATAAAGCTAAAAGAAGGGCTATCAAAAGAAGAGATTATCGGGATTTTAAAGCAAAAATCTCGTGACAACTCTCGCACTCCGATGCAGTGGAATGAAGAGATGAACAGTGGTTTTACAACAAGTACACCTTGGATTTCAGCGGCTGAAAACTTTAAAGAAATAAACGTAGAGAAGGCATTAGAAGATAAAGAGTCCGTATTTTATCATTATAAAAAGTTAATAGAACTTAGAAAAACATATGATGTAATTACAGAAGGAGAATATGCTATTTTGGATAAAAATGACCCTAAAATTTGGGCATATACTCGTACTACAGAAAGTGAAGTACTACTTGTTATAAATAACTTCTATGGAGAAGAAATAACGTACTCTGTACCAGCGCACGTTCAATTAGATGGAATGAAACAAGAAGTACTACTGTCGAATTATAAAGATGCTAGCAAGGATATTGCAAAACTTAACTTAAGACCATATGAATCAATTGTGTATCGATATACGAAATAAAAAGGTTGTATGCCCATGCGGCATACAACCTTTTTATTTTAGGACACCACTGTACAAAATGTTTACCTCTACCTCAGGTTTGAATTTTACTTTTGCATAATCTTTATTCCAATTTTTCTTCTTCCATAAGTCAGGGTGGTAGGCGATAAGGTGTCTGCCGATACCGAAAGCATCACAGTTTGCTTTTTGTAACTTTTTCGTTATCTTTTTAGCTTCTTTCGTAAGTTGTTTAGACAATTCTTTATTTAGTTTTTTTCTTTCATCCATTTTGTAAAGATTATCTCTCGGAGCTTCAAGCGCTATAACTTTTAGTTGGAGCTTAATGTGAGCATAAACATTTCCTTTTTTATCTGTTGTTATTTTTAAGTCTCGTTTTAACTTTCGGTTGCTAATTTCCATTGTTAAATAATCAGATGTTTTCTCTGATTCATCGCTAGTAAGCTTCTGGGTTATACGGGCACTTGTTCCCATTTTTCCGGTTAATAATACGAATAAAACAGATTGTTTCAAAGGTAAATGCCCAGTTAATTTATCATTGTTAAATAAAGCTAGACCGTTTGTAATCACTTCTTTTCCTTTTATTTTTATAGAAGGGAGGGTAAAGTCTTTACCGGGATCTAACATTTTTGTAGCAGCTGTCTCTAAAGTTTCTTTTGGAAATACACTCATATCTTCTAAGCTTTTCACTTTTTTCTTTAGAAAATCTCCAATTAGTAAATTTCCTACTTTCTTTTTTTCTAGTATCTCGGATGTTTCACCATCTACTGCAATAAGTTTTACTAAAGCAGTTGGGTTTGTTGGGTCCCGAAAGCTGACATCTAAATAAGGTAATATACCTTTTTTTAGGATTTTGGTTCCTAGTAATTGAACACCATATTTAAAATAACGAATATTCCCAGTAACATTTTTTTTTAGGGCATCGCTTGTATCCCTTATGTTATGCCCCGTTGCTGAATGTATTTCATTTTCGAATGAAGATTGCTCTCCGCTTGAACTTTTTACGAGCTCGATTGTTTGCTGGAGTTGATTCTCTTCCGTAATATCAGATCCAATACTATAAGCTAACCTTGCCTCCCTTAATGGTTCTTGATCCCAGCATCCAGAAAGGAGGGAACTAGTACATAATACAAAAAGTAATTTAACTCTTTTTTTGAACATACTGTTCTCCTTTCTTATTTCGTATCACAGAATAAAGTAGAAATAAAAGAGGAAGGACAACTATGAAAATATAGGTGAACTTATCAGTGAAAGTTGAGATTACTTTTAATTCTTCAGGTGTATCTATAAATAAGGCTACACTAAAAGCAATAATACCAATGATTGGAACAGCTTTTTTATGATTAGCAAGATTGAATATATGTCCTATTCCGATTGAAGCAGCGCAATAATAACTAGCGATAGAAGCTGCAACAGTTATCATCCAAATTGGTATAAATAGTAAATCAGTTCGGTCTATAATTCCGATATGTAAGGAGCGTAATAAGTAAGCAACTGGTTCTGGAATAAGCTCAATTTGTTTTGGACTAAATACGATAAAGCAAATCCAAACAGTAAAAGTATAAAAAAGTGTTACAAATCCATTAGCGATAGAAATGGCCTTCAGTTTTGCGACAGAACTGCCATTTACTTTTGGAAAAGCGATAAGAATGATTTCAAAACCATACATGGCTGTAATTGTTTCCTTGGATGCTTGAATTATATTCCACCAGCCGGCTTCTGTAATGGGAAAAATATAAGAGAAATCAGCTCGGGAAAGCCCTAGAGCAATTAAAAGGGCCATTGGAATAATGAGGATAGAGGCCATGACATAAAATCGTACGATGACTTTAAAAGTGTTATAAGCTACATAACAACAAGCTATTGTAAATAGCATGAGAATGGCAGACCAAGGAGTAGCTTGTAATATCCATACTTTAATGACATTACAAGCATTCAACATAACCGTCATACCAATAAGCGTAAAATAAAAAACATAAGCAAAACCTAATAGTTTTCCAAACTTATTACCAAATAGCATACAAACGCTTTCATACATATCTGCATCAGGAAATCGCTTTAAGAAAAGCCACATAAGTAAAATAATAAGTTGAATTGCAAGCCCAGCGACGAGAGCGGAAATCCATCCACCTCCTTTTGCTATTGGGTGAAGACGGTTAGGTAGAGAAAGGATACCAACTCCGATTTGGCATTGAATAACGAAAAAGGTAAATTGAACGAGCGAAATTTTACTTTGCGTGTTTGTCACCGTCCTCATCCTCTCTCGTTACATGTTGTCGTTGCATTTTTTTCGGTTTTGGATCATGTGGTCGTTCCCAAAACGACCAAATTGGAAGTCTTACGAAAGAATCTTTCATATCTTTTATCCGCATCGGGGCAACAGGAGAAAGATATGGCGTATGAAATGAATGTAATTGACATAAATGAACGAAAGTTATAATTAGACCGAATGATATTCCGACGTATCCGAATATAGCAGCAAGAATCATTAATGGAAAACGAAGAATTCGAACTGCTGAACTCATATCGTTTGATGGAACGAGAAAAGATGAGATGGCAGTTAAAGCTACAACAATAATCATCGTATAAGAAACAAGTCCAGCTTTTACAATTGCATCACCAATTACTAAACCACCTACAATACCGATTGTTTGTCCAACTCGGCTTGGTAAGCGAATACCAGCTTCCCGTAATAATTCAAAGATTAATTCCATTAAGAGAGCTTCAAAAATAGGAGGAAGTGGTACTTTCTCTAATGAAGCTTTAATTGTATACACAAGTTCGAGCGGCAATACATCAGGATGAAAGGCTACGGTTGCGATATATATAGCTGGTAAGAGAAAAGCAATCAAGAAACTCACTAAGCGAATCATTCGGACGAAAGAACCGACAATCCAGCGGTTATTATAATCGTCTGGTGATTGATAGAAAGCAAATAACGTAACAGGAACGATAAGCGCTGTGGGATCTCCATCAGATAAAATAGCAACTCGTCCTTCCATTAAATTTGCAGCGGTCCTATCTGGACGCTCTGTATTTAATTGCTGCGGAAATGGTGAGAAAGACGTATCCTCTATAAATTCTTGTATATATCCTGGAGGCATAAGTGCATCTGTCTTAATCGTTTCTAACCTTCTTTTTACTTCTGTAACTAAATCGTCATTCGCTATGTTTTGCATATAAGCAATTGCCACTTTCGTATGCATTTCTTCACCAAGTGTGAAATATTTAACGACGATATTTGGACTTTTTATGAGCTTACGAATCGAAGCTAAATTAGTTGCTAGATCCTCTACAAAACCAGTATGTGGACCGCGCACAATCCCTTCATTATCAGGCTCTGCTATATCTCGCTTTAAAGATAAAGCTGTTTCGAAAATAAAAAAACTGTCGACGTGTTCATGAAAATATAAGGATTTACCTTGTAATAAAAGCTGCACACCATAATTTAAATTCGTTTCTTTTTTCATATTTAATGTAGAAAAAGCTTTATCTAAAGATAAATCCGATCGCGTTAATAATGGCTCAAGAGCTAATTGATGAATTAGATTTGGGTCTGCTAAAGATTCGATATATATGATTATTCCTTTTCCGTTTTGAAAAGGGAGATCTAATTTTTTTATATCATCAGAATGAGAAAGTTTATTTTCAATGTAATTAATGTTCTCAGGGAGTGATGGAAACATATGCTTTTGGCCCGTACTCTCTTGTTGTTCTTTTTTCTCTCTCACAATTTCCACCTCTTTTAGATAAAGTTACTTCTGTTAATTTTTGCTTTTTGTGAGAAATTTATGCTTGGATTATTTTTGACAAAGTAGCTTGAAAGTTACGTTACGTCATCTTTTATACTATAGAAAATAGGGTATAGGGGATGATATAAATGACTTTGAGGGATATGTGGGGATGGAAAGAAATTTTATATTTATTTATGTTTGTATTTGTTATTGTTCCAGTAACTGTTGAATCTCTTTTTTATAAATATATTTTAGAAATGATAGGTAACTCACTATATGCTGGAGTATTAATGGGCTTTATAATGGCAGTGATATTTACTACTGTAGTTTATCTTTTTTGTATCAAAAGATATAAACTCTCGTGGAAAGATATTGGAATTCGGAAGCTTTCATGGAAAGATCTTTTATGGACAGTTGGAGCGGTTATTTTCTTAATTGTAGCTAGTATTGCTGTATTAGTGATAATGGAGAAAATGGGTATTTCCTTTGAAAATAGTAAGACGGAGACGGTCCAAAATGATAAATCAATCTATTCATTCTGTATCGTGGTAATTGGAGCAGCAATTATATCACCAATCTATGAAGAGATTTTATATCGAGGTGTTTTTTATACATTTTTTCGTGATAGATATGGCATGTGGGGCGGTATGTTTATTAGTTCCATAATATTTACCGTTGTCCATATCCCTACATATAACACATTACTGGTGAATTTTTTGAGTGGGGTAGTATTTGCATGGTTATATGAGAAAACAAATTCTATTTTATCAGCTATGATTGCCCACGCATTATTCAATTTCATAGCAGTACTTCTAACATTTGTGTCGAATTAAGAAGATATATAGGAGGGATATATATGGAAATAGCTGTAGAACGTGTTTTTACGAAAGAGATTTTAAAAAGAGCAGTGAATTTGTTTCATGTAACAGTAGAAGAAAAGCCACTTGGAGATTTTGAGAATTATATTTTTAAGGCGAAGGGTGATAATGATGAAGATTATGTATTACGTTTAACACATTCTTCTCATCGTTCTAAACAAGAGGTAGAGGCTGAACTAGATTTTTTACGATATGTTGCGGAGAATGGGGCAAAGGTAGCAGGACCTCTTTATTCAACGTCTCGAAATCTCGTAGAAGAAATCGTAGCAGAGGATGGGACTTTCTTTTTCGCTTCTTTATTTATATATGCAAAAGGTGAGCAAGTAAAAGGAGCAGAATCGCCTTATTGGGGAGATGCTTATTTTGAAGCGTGGGGAAAAGCGATTGGGCAACTGCATCGCCTTACAATGGATTATCCTAAAACAGACTACCGTGATACGTGGGAAGAAGACGAAAGTGGAATTGTTAATGAATTAGAAGATGGTCAAGTGAAAGAGATTGCAGCAGTATTAATGGATGAAATTAAGGCTCTTCCAGTTGAAAGAGAAACGTTCGGTCTTATGCACGGTGATATTCATCAAGGTAATTTTCATTATGATGGTAAAGAGCTAACAATCTTTGATTTTGATGATGCTGCTTATAATTACTTTATACATGATTTAGCGATGGTTTTATACTACTCTGTTCTATTTACACCGTGGACAGCAGAAGAGAAGACAGATTTTGCTCGTAAACAGTTACAAGTGTTACGAAAAGGATATGAGTATGAGCACAGGCTGGCGGATAGTTGGTATGAATCGTTACCACTATTTTTACGTTTACGTGATATAGGTTTATATGGAACGCTTCAAAAGAAGTTTAAAGGGAAAGATATGCCTGATAACTTCTTGAAATTATCAGAAGAGCTATACGAAAGAATTATTAAAAGAGAAGCAATTGTGAATATATAATACATTTAGTTCAAAACAAAGTATATAAAACAAATATATACTTTGTTTTTTTATACAAAAATATGTTTACTTTATTAAAATAATATTGTCCTAGATTCGGTATACACTTATAATTTTATATATATTCTGAATATTCTTTATAAATAAGGAGGGGGAATGGTGGAAGCTTTCGTAAATTGGTTAAATAATATTGTTTGGAGTCCAGCACTTGTTTATTTATGTTTAGGAGTAGGTTTATATTTTTCCATTCGAACGAAGTTTTTACAAGTAAGGCACGTAGGAGAAATGGTTAAGCTGACATTTCAAGGAGAAAAATCAGAAGCTGGTGTTTCTTCATTCCAAGCGTTAGCACTTTCGTTATCAGGACGCGTTGGAACAGGAAATATTGCTGGGGTAGCAACCGCGGTTGCATTCGGTGGACCAGGAGCTGTATTTTGGATGTGGGCAGTAGCCTTTTTAGGGGCAGGATCAGCTTATGTAGAATCAACACTCGCGCAAATATATAAGACGAAACATCAAGGGCAGTTTCGTGGTGGACCTGCTTATTACATCGAAAAAGGTCTAGGTGTGAAATGGTATGCTTTAGTATTCGTTGCAGCGACAATTCTTGCAACTGGGCTTTTATTACCGGGCGTGCAAGCAAATAGTATTGCTGTAAGTTTAGAAACGGCTTTTGGTATTAATACTACCGTATCAGGGGCTATATTAGTTGTCGTATTAGCTCTTATCATTTTCGGTGGAGTAAAGCGAATTGTTAACGTAGCGCAAGTTGTCGTACCGTTTATGGCAGTAGGTTATATATTAGTAGCTTGCGTCATTGTTGCTATGAATATTGAAAAATTGCCAGAAGCATTTATGTTAATTATAAGAAGTGCATTTGCATTAGAAGCTGCTTTCGGTGGTATTATCGGTTTAGCAATCTCTTGGGGGGTAAAACGTGGTATTTATTCCAATGAAGCAGGACAAGGGACTGGACCACACGCAGCAGCTGCAGCCGAAGTATCACATCCAGCTAAGCAAGGTTTAGTACAAGCATTTTCCGTTTACATTGATACATTATTTGTTTGTTCAGCAACAGCATTTATGATGATTATTACAGGCATGTATAACGTATTTGATGCAAGCGGAAAAAACTTTATCGTTAATAAACTAAACGGCGCTCAGCCAGGACCAGGATATACACAGGCGGCGGTAGAATCTGTTTTCCCTGGATTTGGAAATGGTTTCGTTGCAATCTCGTTATTATTCTTCGCGTTTACAACAATTATGGCGTATTACTACATTGCAGAAACGAATATCGCGTACTTAAATCGTGATAAAGACCGTCCTTGGATGTCTATGGTATTAAAATTTGTATTTTTAGGAGCTGTATTCTACGGTTGTATAAAAACAGCAGCAACGGCTTGGGCTTTAGGTGATATCGGTGTAGGGATTATGGCATGGGTAAATATCATTGCGATTTTATTGTTACAAAAACCTGCATTAGTTGCATTAAAGGATTATGAAAAGCAGAAGAAAGAAGGAAAAGATCCAGTATTTGATCCAGGGCCATTGGGAATTAAAAATGCTGATTTCTGGGAACATGAATACGGAAAAGATAAGAAAGAAGAAGTATCTTAACTTAATAGAATAGAAATGAAAAAGCAAAGGGAAAATGCCTTTGCTTTTTTTTATGGACAAAATGAGGCTGGAAGTTATTTTTTTGCCTATTTTTGAATATAAAAAGAATGTACATGCTTTGTTAGGGGAAGGAGGGAGTATGTTGATAGAGTTTCGTAACGTAAATAAATATTATGGCAACTTTCAAGTTTTAAAAGATATTAATGTGCAAGTGAAAAAAGGTGAAGTAGTAGTTGTTGTTGGGCCTTCAGGATCAGGGAAAAGTACATTACTCCGGTGTATAAACCAGTTAGAGTCAATTACAGATGGAGAGTTAATTGTACAAAATACAGAGGTACACAATGCGAAAACAGATATGAATGAATTACGCCGAAATATTGGAATGGTCTTTCAACATTTTTATTTATATCCACATAAAACTGTTCTTCAAAATATTACACTAGCACCTATTAAAGTAAATAAAATTTCAAAAGAGGAAGCTGAGAAAACAGCAATGTTTTATTTAGAGAAAGTAGGAATCCCTGAAAAGGCCAGTGTATATCCACATCAATTATCTGGTGGACAACAGCAACGGGTGGCAATTGCTAGAGGACTTGCGATGCAGCCGGAAATTATGCTATTCGATGAGCCTACGTCTGCTCTTGATCCAGAGATGATCGGGGAAGTACTTGATGTTATGAAAACGCTAGCTAAAGAAGGGATGACGATGGTCGTTGTCACGCATGAAATGGGATTTGCTAGAGAGGTAGCAGATAGGATCTTATTTATGGATGATGGCCAAATTATTGAAGATACAACACCGGCGAACTTTTTTGCAAACCCTGAACAAGAAAGAGCCCGTTTATTTTTAAGTCGGGTACTAAATCATTAGAGGAGGAATTTCATGCTTAAAATGAAAAAGTTATTTACTTTAATCGTATTTTCATGTTTATTCGTGCTTGTTGTTGCTGGATGCGGAAGTAAAAAAGATGAGGCGAAAGAAACGAATACGAAGCAAGGCGGGGCCGTTGAGCAAATTAAGAAGCGCGGGAAACTAGTAGTTGGGGTGAAGAATGATACGAACTTATTTGGATTGAAAAACCCTTCCACAGGGCAGGTAGAAGGATTTGATGTTGATGTTGCAAAGGCGCTTGCCAAAAAAATTCTCGGAGATGAAAAGAAACTAGAATTAAAAGAAGTAACGTCTAAAACACGTATTCCACTACTGAAAAATGGTGACATTGATGCAATTATCGCAACAATGACAATTACGGAAGAACGTAAAAAAGAGGTCGATTTTTCAGATGTATATTTTAAAGCAGGGCAATCGTTACTCGTGAAAAAAGGGAGCGAAATTAAAAGTATTGATGATGTGAAAAAGGGTGTGAAGGTGTTAGCCGTAAAAGGTTCAACATCGACAAATAATATTCGTCAAAAGTCACCGGAAGCGACTGTATTAGAATTTGAAAATTACAGTGAGGCATTTACGGCGTTAAAAGCAGGAAAAGGTGATGTTTTAACGACAGATAATGCAATTCTTTACGGCATGGCAAAACAAGATTCAAATTATGAAGTTGTAGGGAAAATTTTTACGGATGAGCCGTACGGAATCGCAGTGCAAAAAGGTGCAGATGATTTAACGAAAGAGATTAATAGCTTGTTAAAAGATATGAAAGAGAATGGAGAATACGATAAATTGTATGAGAAATGGATTGGGCAAAAACAAGAGAAGTAAAGTGAAACTTTAATTAGTGGGGCTTTATTCCTATTGAAGAGTAAGAGTGAGAGGATGAGGGATGCTCATCCTCTTCTTGTAAAGAAAGAGGGGAGAATATGTGCCTGATTTTTCTATATTAACGAATAACATTGATATGTATTTAGAAGGGTTTAAATATACAGTTATGTCTAGTGTAATTGCATTGATAGGTAGTTTTATTTTAGGAGTAATTTTGGCAGTAATGCGTATTGCACCTATTCGCATTTTAAATTGGATAGGATCAGCTTTTGTGGAGTTTGTAAGAAATATTCCACTTGTATTAATTGCATTTATATTCTATTTTGCTTTACCTGTAATAGGAATTACTTTAAATGGTTTTGTAGCAGGAACAGTTACGCTTACGGTATATACGGCAACTTTTATTGCAGAAGTAATTCGCGCTGGTATTTTATCAGTTGCGAAAGGGCAGATGGAAGCTGCTCGCTCTTCAGGGCTAACGTATGTGCAGGCGATGTATTATGTTGTCTTACCCCAAGCAGTGAAAATTGTAGTTCCCCCTTTAGGAAACCAGTTTCTCAATTTAGTTAAAAACTCCTCAATACTTGGAATTATTGCTGGTGCTGATTTAATGTATCAAGGAGATTTAATTTCAACGAAGACGTTTGTTACGTTTGATGTTTATATATTTGTCGGGATGTTTTATTTAATATTAACAATTCCGCTCAGTATGCTAGTGCGTTATTTAGAAAAACGCTTAGCAAAGGAGGCGGTGTAAATGGATTTCAAGGGAGCAATTACAGGAGATCATATTCTATTTTTATTAAAAGGATTACTTATAACATTAGAGGTAGCGCTCATAGCAATTGTACTTAGTTTTATTATTGGAAGTGTAATCGGTATATTGCGCTACACGAAAATACCTGTCGTCTCACAAGTATTAGGAGTTATAGTTGAAGTGATTCGAAACTTACCACTACTGTTAATTATATTTTTCACGTATTTTGCACTTCCAGAAGCAGGCTTGAAATTAGAAATTATAACAGCTGCAATTGTTGCTTTAACAATATTTGAGGCAGCAATGATATCTGAAATTGTTAGAAGTGGTCTATTGTCTATTGAAAAAGGGCAGGTTGAAGCTGCAAGATCTTCGGGATTAACGTATGTTCAAGCGCTTTGGCATATTATTTTGCCACAAGCATTAAGGAGAATGGTTCCGCCGCTTGTCAGTCAATTTATTTCATTGCTGAAGGATACGTCGCTAGCGGTTGTTATATCACTCCCTGAGCTTATGCATAATGCTCAAATTATTAGCGGGCAAAATGTGAATTACATGATTCCGACGTTTATAGTAGTAGCTTGTATGTACTTTATCGTAAATTATAGTTTATCAATTTTATCGAGAAGATTAGAACTCCGTTGACTCTTACAATATATGTAAGGGTTTTTCCTTGTTTCTCCTTATTTTCCTCTAAATAGAATCTAAATCTTGCAATAATTCGATTTTTATATTGTTTTATCAGAAAAGTTTTAATTTTATATAGAAAATGTAATCGCTTTCGTGTATATTTTTATTATCAGAAAATTTTAACAGGATATAGGGGTATGGTAGGGGGAGGATTTAGATGCAGCAACCAACGAATGAGAAATTACATCGTACGATGAAGAGTAGACATTTATTTATGATCGCACTTGGTGGTGTAATCGGAACTGGTTTCTTCTTAGGTTCAGGTTACACCATTAATCAGGCTGGACCAGGGGGAGCCATCCTTTCATATTTAGTAGGCGGATTTATTATGTATTTAACAATGCTTTGTCTTGGAGAGTTAACGGTAGCGATGCCGGTTTCAGGATCTTTCCAAAAGTATGCGACGAAGTTTATTGGACCAGGAACGGGCTTTATGATTGGCTGGTTATACTGGCTCGGCTGGGCAGTAACAGTGGGTCTAGAATTAACGTCAATCGGTTTAATGATGAAAAGATGGTTTCCAAATGTTGATGTTTGGGTATGGTGCCTTGTATTCGGCGTTATTTTATATGCTTCAAACGCAATTTCGGCGAAAAGTTATGCTGAATTAGAATTTTGGTTCTCTAGTATTAAAGTAATTACAATTCTTGCATTTGTTGTGCTTGGTGGTAGTGCATTATTAGGATTTATATCATATGACGGAAAAGAAGCAGCACCTCTTTTCTCTAACTTTGTAAGCAATGGTGGACTTTTCCCGAATGGACTAGCTGCCGTATTACTTACAATGATTACAGTTAACTTCTCGTTCCAAGGAACAGAGTTAATCGGAATTGCAGCGGGAGAAAGTGAAAATCCAGAAAAAACAATTCCACGTGCGATTCGTAATACAGTATGGCGCATTATGTTATTCTTCATTTTAACAATGACGATTTTAGTAGGATTAATTTCTTGGAAAGAAGCAGGCGTAATTGAAAGTCCATTCGTAGTCGTATTTGATAAAATTGGTATTCCATACGCAGCTGATATTATGAACTTCGTTATTATTACTGCGTTATTATCTGTAGCGAACTCTGGATTATATGCAGCGACGCGTATACTATGGTCACTTGCAAATGAGGGAATGGCACCAACTTCCTTCCAGAAAGTAAATAAGCGTGGTATTCCAATTACAGCGCTAGTCGTAACGATTGCGGTAGCTGGATTATCTCTATTCACAAGTTTCCTTGCAGAAGATACAGTATACATGTATTTATTATCGATAGCTGGTTTATCGGCTGTTTCAAGTTGGATCATTATTGCTCTATCGCAACTTCGCTTTAGAAGTCAGTATATAAAAGGCGGAGGAAAGTTAGAGGACTTAAAGTATAGAACACCACTATACCCAATTGTCCCGATTTTAGCCTTAATTACAAATAGCATTGTTGTTATTAGTTTAGCGTTTATTCCTGAACAAAGAATGGCGTTATACTGTGGTATTCCATTTATCATTTTCTGCTATATATATTATTATATTAGTAAGAAACGGCAGAAACCGATGAAAGTGGAGATGGAAAAAACAAATGAAACTAACAATCAAACACGATGATATAGAAGCAGATTTATCGTATGGTCAATTAGCGATTGGAAAAGAAAACGGGTATTCACCGTTACAATTACTCATTTCTTCTATCGCAGGATGTAGTGCAATTGTCTTTCGAACAATTTTAGAAAAGAAACGTATTACATATGATACGTTTACAATCGAAACTGAAATTGGTAGAAGTGAAGCTTTATCGAAGCCAGTTGAAAGTGTTCATTTGCACTATAAAATTAAAGCAGAAAACATTACAGAAGAGCAGCTGGACAAGGCGCTGCAACTTGCAGTGAAAAATTGTACGATTGTTCAATCTGTAAAAGATAGTATAAAGGTTACGGAAACAATTGAACTAATAAAATGAAACATAAAAACGTGAGAATACGGCTCTCACGTTTTTATGTTTTTAATAAAGGGAGAAAGTATGATGGAATGTTTAGGTTGTAAATTAGCAAATGAAGAGGAAAAAATATATAAAATATATGAAGATGACTATGTAACATGTTTTTTAGATCATGAACCTTTCTATACAGGACATACTTTAATTGTGCCAAAGCAACATGTTGTAGAGGTAGACGAATTAGATGACGTTGCTCAATTATGGATGCTTCTAAGCTGATTGCAAAAGCGATTAAGGCATTATATAAACCTGACGGAATTACGATTTGTCAAAATGGTGGAATCTTTAATGAACTTACGCACTATCATATGCATGTTGTACCGAGATATAAAGAGCGTTCATTTGCTGAGTTTTATACGGTACAATCGGGAGAAAAGAAGAATCATAATTTGGAAGAAATAAAGACGTTGTTAAAAGAAGAGATAGAGCAAGTGTTGCTGACTGAAAAGGCATAAGAGGAATGTTCTTTATGAAACAGTCAGGAAAATTCGAATAAACAAAAGCCCGATTTCTTAGTTAAAATAGAGAAATTGGGCTTTTGTTTATTCTATTATTAAATTTTATCTATAAAAAGATTTTGCAGTGTCACAAAGTTACAGTGCTCATTCGTTATATAGAGTGAGAGGAGGAATTATATGAAAGTTACAAACAAAGATTATGAAAAGATGGAAGAGCTATATGAGTTGTATGAACAAAAAATTTATTATGTAGCTTATTCTATTTTAAATAATATTCAACAGGCTGAAGATGCGGTTCAAGAGACGTTTATTACTCTTTATAAGAACTTGGAAAAGCTCCATAGCTTGAGCACTGAAGAGCTTAAACGCTATATTTTGAGGGTCGCGAAAAACAAGGCGATTGATAGTTACCGGAAAAATAAACGACATGAAACATTTTTAGAAGAATATGAAAGAGAATCAATAGAAGCAGTAGATGAAAATATTGAAGAGTGGGAAAAACGTAAAATGTCTGAGGTTCAAATTGATACATTGCTAAAAGAGTTAAATGAATCTAACAGACAGGTGTTTAAGTACAAAGTCTTCTATAACTTAACGTATCAAGAAATTTCAAGTGTAATGGGGATTACGGAGGCTAATGTCCGCAAGCAGTTTGAACGCGCTCGAAAACGAGTCCAAAATATGATAGGAGGTATACAACATGACGAATTCAAAGAACTCCAAAGAAATATATGAACTTGCTGAAAAAATTGCTTTAGATGATTTTGATAAATCCGAAGAACAACATGAATTTTCACATACATATACGCGCAAAAAGAAATTGTTTATGGAAGAAATGAAGCTGAGAGGCGAGCGACCACAGAAAAAGCGTAAAAGACATCGTATGTTAATCGCTGCTGCCTGTTTATTAATTGGTATGCCAACAACTGTTTTTGGTGCAGTGAAAGTCTATAATATGATTGTTCAAAAACAAAATTACGAAGTAAATGTTTCCTTAACAAATAAGGATTCGAAAAAGAGTAATCAGTGGTATAAGTTGAAGATTGGTAAATTGCCAGAAAATATGGAAGCAATTGATGATAGTGCTATGAAATATTCATTTAAAGATAACGACGCAATGGGCGGGTTTTCATTTGTTCTTTCGAGAGTGGGAGAAAATGCGGATTTTCAAACTTTATATTCAAAAAGTTATGAAGAAAAAGAGATAAATGGCAGGAAAGCAGTAATTGTCCATAAAGAAACTGGAAACAACAACGTAATGTTTGACAGAAAGGTCTTTCTCTTTTTTGAGAAAGAAGGGATTATGTTAGAAAGTTATATTGGATCCGATGTAAACGAAGAACAAATGATAGATGTGTTAGGGAGTATTTCACTTGAGCCTACGTCAAAAGAAAAGGCATCATATATAGCAGATTATGATGAAAATCGCTTTACCAAAGCAGCTGAACCGAAAGAAAATAAGGTGATTCCATTGAAAAAAGATAGTCTACGACTATTTCATATAGGACAAAAGGTTCCAGTAACGATCTCTATGGATAACAGCCAAATTGAATATGTGATAGAAAAAGTTGAAGTCTTTGATTCAATTAAAGATTTTAAACAAGAGAATTTTAATGAACTTGGCCTAGAGATATTAAGCAAGAATAAGGCTTTAGATCAGATGGGAAAATTACTATCGTACAGACGAGATGAATATAAATTAGGGAATGGTAAAGATTCAATTGATACATTAGTAGATTCGAAATTAGTTAATGTTAAATTTGTCTATTTAACAACAACAGTGAAAAATATTGGTAAAAAGTCGACAGAAGAAATCTATATGCATCCATCCATAAAACAGCTTAAATTTGAAGGGAATGCATGGAACTACGCTAAAGAAGAGGGAATGGACGCAACGCGTATTATGACGGGTGAAGTTGATTACTTGGAACCTCACGGAGACGGGAAAAGCTTTTATAATATTGGCAGTATCACACCAGGACAAACGGTGAAGGTTAACTTAGGTTATTTTGTAGATGAGGATAAACTAGATTCAATCTTTTTGGATGCTTTCCATTACAGAGGGAATGGTGGCACTGAAAATATGAATGCGGAATATCGTTGGTGGATTGATATTCGTCAATAGTAACAAAGAGACTAAAAAGCTGCTTACATCTAGCAGCTTTTTTCGTCTTCATACATATGTAAAATTTCTTTCGCACGTATACGTAAACCATCTATCAATTCTTTCGGTTCTAACACTTTTGCATCTTTTCCAAGTCTATAAAATAAAGGAGTAATAAAGTTAATCTCACCTTTATCAATTGTTGAGTGTATATATCCTGTCCCATCCTCGTTTACTATAACGAATTCCTCAAGATAAGGAACGCTTTTACATTGGCGTACGCCTTCTGTTGTCAGTAAAACATGTAACTGAGTAGGGATGTGTACTACGTTAGAGTTAGAGGCAAACCACTCTTCTAAATTCATGAATGTATCCTCATTTTCTTCCGTTGATAATATGGAAAGAATACGATCGATGCGATACAGTAATACTTTTTTTCTACCGAAGTCATAGGACGGTAAGTACCATAACCCGTCGTGAGCATATACACCAATCGGATGAACATGTTTTGTTTTTATCCCTGATTTAGATTCGTATTGAAAGTGTAAATTTTTATTTTCAATAGCCGCTGTTAACACTTCGTTTAAAAGTGGGGTCTCAATTGTTCTCTTCGGATTCCAAAAGGCGATATAAGAACGTATTTTATCAACTTTCACTTTCGCATCATGTTGTAGGGAGCTATACAGTTTATGTGTAACGGAATTGATTTCTGTGTTAAAAGGTAAGTCGCGATAGTAACTTAAAGATTGAAAAGCAAAAAAGATAGAGACTGCTTCTTCTTCCGTAAATAAAATAGGCGGAATTACTCTATTCGTTAATACTTTATAGCCGCCGTTACGACCTTGTTCTGCGTAAATGGGCAACCCCATATCACTTAAATCTAAAATGTATCTATGAACCGTACGAACGGAAATATTAAATTCATCAGCTATTTCTTGAGCTGTAAATGTTTTTTTCGCAGAAGCAAATATAAGAATATCTAATAAGCGTTTAGCTTTTGACAAATGTATCACCTTTTCTTTTTAACGTGACATAAATTGTCATGTTTTATTGTTAGTATATTGTTTACATCATATGTTATCAAGATGAGATACAAGGAGGAAAAGATATGTCACGTGAAATAGTTTTATTTATAGCGGCGAGTTTAGATGGATATATTGCGAAAGAAAATGATGATTTAGAGTGGTTAATGGAAACGGAAGGAGAGGGAGATAATGGTTATACAGAAATGTACGAAACGATTGATACAATAATTATGGGAAAGAAAACGTACGATTATGTAGTAGAGCATACGGAAACATTCCCGTACTTAGATAAAGCATGTTATGTTTTTTCTCGTTCAGAAAAAGGTTCAGACGGAAACGTGGAATTTGTAAATGAAGATGTAGTGGAGTTTACAAAAAGGTTAAAAGCACAAGAAGGGTCTAAAATATGGATGGTTGGTGGAGGAGAGCTACTGAGAGAATTCTTTAAGAATAATCTAATTGATGAATATGTTGTTACGATTACACCGCATATATTAGGTTCTGGAGTTCCGTTATTTCAAGACAAGAACCCAGAAATTAATTTAACTTTGACGGATACGAAACGTTTTGGGCAATTTGTAAATTTATATTATAAAGTAAAGTGATAAAAAAACACGACTATTGATGATAGTCGTGTTTTTTTATGGATGGTAATGAAATTATAAAGCAAGACCCGTAATCGACTTCGCTCGTTACAGTAATATTTCCGCCGTGTAGTTCTACAATTTCTTTTACGATAGATAGCCCTAAACCAGTTCCGCCTGTAGATCGTGTTCTTGCTTTATCGACACGGTAAAAGCGGTCAAAAATGTGAGGGAGGTCTTCAAGCGGAATACCTTCGCCTTCATCTTCAATTGTAATGGAGATACGTTTATGTTCTTCTGTAATAGAAATGTTTATATGAGAATGCTCTTTTGAATGTCTATAAGCGTTATTTAAAATATTCACAACAACTTGTTCGAATCGTTGTTCATCTAAGTTTACTAGCAGTGTAGGAGGACAAGAGAAAGAAACTTTAATGTACCTTTCTTTATACATGGCGTTTACTTTTTCACATATACGCGTAAGGAAGGTGTGTAAATGCACTTCCTTTACTTGAATAGAAAAGTTATGTTGTTCCATTTGTGCAAGTGAAAATAAATCTTGAACTAAGTTTGTAATGTAATCAGACTCATCTTTTATAATTGATAAATATCGCAAACGTTGTTCAGAAGGGGTGCTTTCTTTTAAAGCAATGTCAGCATAACCTCTTACGTATGTTAACGGTGTTCGTAATTCGTGAGCAACACTTGCTAGAAATTCACTTCGCTCTGTTTTCATATAATGTAGATCATTTGCGAGCGTCTGAATAGATGATGCTAGTTCACCAATTTCATCATTTCGAGTAGTTGTTAATGAAACAGATAAATCACCTTTACTCATTTTTTCAGTGGCATGTTTCATGTGTAACAATGGTTTTGTTAATAATCGAGATAATAGGAAAATTGTGATGACTGTGAGTAGAAATGTGATGGCACCAGCAATAATGAATTGTTTTGTTAATCCATTAACTAACTTTTCAATTGATTCTGTTCCAAGAAACATGTACACATAGCCTTCATGTTTTCCATCTACTACAATGGGGCTAACTGTACATATATAATTAGATGTTTTCCAATGATTTTCTATAATCGCTCCATTATGGTCTGTTCGAGTTTGCATTTTACTAATATGATCGTTTATAGTCGTGTTTATTTCGTTAGATTTAGCTAGTATTTCTTTATTTGCATTTGTAATAACGACAGTTGTTTCAGCTTCAGATTCCATTAATGCTACGTGAGAGATGGTTTGCTCATCGTAATATTTTTCAAGTACATCTCGATGACTATTTCCTCGCTTTAATAAAGCTGTCATTTCTTCATTTACTCTAGTGTTTACAAGACTATAATAGAGCAAAATAAAGAGAACACTTTCAATTAAAAGTGTAACAATTAAAAAATAAAATCCGAATTGAATTGAAATTCGTTTCATCGTTTTGCCCCTTACTGTTCAGTATTAATCCATCGATAACCTACTCCATACACGGTTTTTAAATGATGATCAATAGGGAAATTTGCTTTTCGCAATTTATCACGTAAATTACGAATATGTGAATCGACTGTGCGATCTTCTGTATTTGTGTTTAACCCCCAAATTCGTTCGATGAGCTGATCACGGTTTAATACGTAGTTCACATGGCGTAAAAATAATCCGAGTAAAGAAAATTCAATTGGTGTGAGAAGGAGTTCTTCATTATGGACAGAAACGAAGTGTTTTGTTTCATCCCATACAATACCGTGATATTGGATTTGTTTATGTTCATTTGTACGTCTTAAAACGGCTTCAATTCTTGCGAAAAGTTCTTCTTCATGGAAAGGTTTCGTTACGTAATCATCGGCTCCAATTTTTAATCCTTGAACGACATCTACTGTTTGATCACGAGCTGTAACCATAATAATAGGAATGTTACTAAAAGATCGGATTTTTTTGCACGTTTCCCATCCGTCCATCTTTGGCATCATAATATCGAGTAAAACAAATTTAAAGTTTTGATTTTCTATATGTAAAATAGCTTCTTCTCCTGAAGTCGCACATACGCAGTTATATCCAATTGGTGTAAGATAAAGCGTTAATAATTCAAGCATTCTCGGTTCATCGTCTACGAGCAGTATATCAATCATAGAGAGCCCTCCATATTTATAATCGTTACTTAAAGTGTAATGCAAAATCATGAAGAAATGGTGCAGATTATGATGTGTCTGCATAATTTCTTCAGAATTGCTTGTTATTGTGGAGTTGAAATTACATTTTAGGTAATCATATTGGCTCAAAAATGATTAATACGGAGGCGGTATAGTGAAAAAAATGACCCGAATTTTTGGGATAACAATAATTACAGCAGTTGGTCTTGCTGCATGCGGACAAACGAATACAGACCATAAAAACCATGAATCTACAAAAGAGAAGAAAACAGAGCAAAAGGAAATGAAAATGAATCAGGAGGTAACGGCGCCAAAAGAAATGAACCAAGGTGCATCTAATGATTTATTAACGACAAGTTTAAAAAATGTAACGAGATTAAACACAAATGATCCTTCGCAAATGGCAGTATTAACTTCGCAAACGATATGGGCAGCAACTCATAAGGAGAACCAGCCAGGTGCTGTTATTTTAGTACCAGCAAGCGAGTGGCAATTAGGTATTGCGAGTGCAGATTTTATTCATCATCCGAATAACGGGCCGATTTTATTTATAGAAAAAGAAAAGATACCGGAAATGACGTTAAAAGAAATAAAACGATTAAATCCAATCGGAACGAAAGATGGAACACAAATTATGGTGATGGGAGATGTAGGTACTAGCGCGCTTGAACAATTAAAAGGTTATAAAGTAAAACAAATAAAAGAAACGGACCCAGCTATATTTGCGAAGGATGTTGATAAGGAGTATGCCGATATAACAGGAAGCTACCCAAATAGTGTTATTATCGGTTCGTCTGCAGAAGAAGGACGTTTATATACAACCCCCGCTGTAAATTGGATTTCTCATATGCCGGAACCACTACTCTATACAGAAAAGAATAAAGTGCCAGAAGCGACAATAGAGGCACTAAAAATGAGAAAAGATAAAGCAAATATATATGTATTAGGGCCAGAAAAAATTGTTTCAAAAGAAGTAGAAAAAGAGCTAAGCAAATACGGGAAAGTAACGCGTATTAGTGGAGAGACCCCTACAGAAAACTCGATTGCGTTCGCTAAATTTAAAGATGAAAAAACAAAATTTGGCTGGGGATTCACAAAACCTGGTCACGGTTTATCATTTGTTTCAAGTAAAACACCAGATTTAGCAGTTGCTGGGGCACCTTTTTCACATATGGGTAAACATGCACCTGTTGTATTATTAGAAGAAGGTAAAGCTTCACAAACAGTGTATGACTTCCTTGCAAGCATTCAGCCGAAGTTTAAAGATGATCCAACACTTGGACCATATAATCACGGTTTCTTATTAGGAAATACGAGTGATATTTCATTTGAAACACAAGGAATACTAGATGAGAGGTTAGAAATTGTTCAGGAAAGTGGTCAAGGACACGGTGGACATTAATGAAATGAGAAAAGATGCTACTAAGGTAGTGTCTTTTTCTTTAGGAAACTTTTACATAGCAAAAAATCTTCTACTCGTTATATAATAGCTTTCGTGCAGTCGGCTAGATTTTCTTATGGAGAAAACCAAATTATAAAGGAGTAGAGGAGTGATACTTTGTTTCAAACGATAAAAAATGACTGGTTTTCTAATGTGAAAGGGGACGTGTTATCAGGAATTGTCGTTGCTTTAGCGTTAATCCCTGAAGCGATAGCCTTCTCTGTTATTGCAGGCGTGGATCCGACAGTTGGACTATACGCAGCCTTTTGTATTGCAGTTACCATTTCATTTGTTGGCGGAAGAACTGGAATGATTTCAGCTGCAACAGGTGCAATGGCATTATTAATGGTAACGCTTGTTAAAGATCATGGTTTGCAATATTTATTTGCTACAACAATATTAACAGGTATTGTCCAGATTATTTTTGGCGTGTTCAAACTGAGCTCATTTATGAAGTTTGTTCCGAAATCTGTTATGAGTGGTTTTTTAAATTCACTTGGAATTTTAGTTTTTACAGCGCAATTGCCACATTTTAAAAATGCAACTTGGCAAATGTATGCACTCGTTGTATTAGGACTTGCAATTATATATTTATTTCCACGTATTACAACGGCTGTACCTTCTACGCTTATTTCAATTATTATTGTGACGAGTATTGCACTTATGAGCGGATTACAGTTGAAAACAGTAGGAGATATGGGAAGCCTGCCGAAAGAATTACCGTTCTTTAGTATTCCTGACGTGCCTTTTACACTTGAGACATTAGGGATTATTTTACCTTATGCAGTTATGCTTGCAATTATCGGTTTACTAGAATCATTATTAACAGCTTCAGTTTTAGATGATATGACGCATACGGAAAGTAATAAGCATAAAGAGGCACGCGGACAAGGGATCGCAAACATTGTTGCTGGTTTCTTCGGAGGAATGGCAGGTTGTGCAATGATCGGTCAATCTGTTATTAATATTAAATCAGGTGGACGAGGTCGCCTATCAACATTTGTAGCGGGCGGATTTTTAATCGTATTACTATTCGTTTTAGGAGATTATGTCGTTCATATTCCGATGGCAGCTTTAGTTGCGGTTATGATTATGGTTTCAATCGGAACGTTTGATTGGAATTCTGTAGCAACGATTCATAAAGTGCCAAAAGGGAACGCATTCGTCATGATCGTAACAGTCGTGGTCGTTCTTATCACTCATAATTTGGGATTAGGTGTAATTATCGGAACAGTAATTAGTGCGGTTTTATTTGCATTCAATATGGCAAAGATTCACGTGAAACATTTATATATTGAAAATAAGAAAATATACGAAATTCACGGTCAACTCTTCTTTGCATCTACAGCAGATTTTATAAATGCTTTTTCATTGGATGAAGGTATAAAAGAAATCGAAATGAACTTTACTCATGCGCACGTATGGGATGATTCGGCAGTGGCATCAATTGATAAAGTTATTATGAAATATGAACAAAGTGGCGTGAAAGTAAGTATAACAGGATTAAATGAACGTAGCTCAAAACTTGTTGCAAATTTAGCTACTTATAATAAAAGAATTGCTAGTTAAAAGCCTCCTTTTTAGGGGGCTTTATTATATAATACGAGTAGGATAACGAAAAGGGGATTCAGCATATGTACAAACAAATTATATTAGCATGTGACGGTTCTGAACATGCACTTCGAGCAGCGGAACATGCAACATATATTGCAAAATGTAGCGAAGAAACAAATGTTGAAGTTGTGTACGTAGTAGATAATAGAACGGCAAAATCAGATATTATACAAGGTCAAACAGATTTAGAAACAATATCAGCTAGTCGAAAAGATAAATTAAAAGAGATTGAAGGTTTATTAAAGAAAGAGAACATTTCTTATACAATTACGATATTACATGGTGATCCTGGAGATACAATTGTTCAATATGTGAATACAGGAGATATAGATCTTGTCATTGCTGGAAGTAGAGGGCTCAATACACTGCAAGAAATGGTGCTGGGAAGTGTAAGTCATAAAATAGCAAAGCGTGTGAAATGTCCAGTGATGATTGTAAAATGAAATAGAATGTAACGAAGATCTTAGTATAACTGAGGTCTTTTTTTATGTATAAATGACTCTTATCTGTGGAAATACTAGATATATAAGTTGAAAAGATGTTAACTTACAAATTTGTAAGTTAGTTGTTAGAGAAATCGATGTTATGAAATTTTTCCCATTGGTAAAATAAAAGTATCAAAGGGGAGATAGGGAGGATGGAAGCAATGAAATCATTTCAAAATTTGTCATATAGCCAAGGTGTCAGTCTTATTTGTTTAGGGGGATTTGCTGCATCTGTTACGTTAGCCGTTTTAATAAAGGTGTTTCATCAAATCTTTTAATCTTATAGTAGGGAAGGAATGGGTTGTTATCATTAGTAGGAACAGCAATGAAAATAAAAAATAGCTCTTAGCATGTATGTAAATGCTAAGAGCTATTTTTATGCTTGTTATATATTATTTAAGCTTGTTTTGATTTTACTGACCCTGTATTTAAAGTAAGAGCAAGGAAGAACATTGCAAGTACGCAAGATGCAAGTAATAAGATGAATCCGCCATCCCATCCGAATGCATCTACGATAAAGCCCATAGCTGCACTAGCGAAAGCTGCTCCGCCTAAGTAACCGAAGAATCCAGTTAAGCCTGCTGCAGTTCCAGCAGCTTTCTTTGGTGCTAAATCTAGAGCGTGTAGACCAATTAACATAACCGGTCCGTAAATTAAAAATCCAATTGCGACAAGTGCGATACTATCAACCATTGGATTACCAGGAGGGTTTAACCAGTAAACAAGAACTGCGATAAATACACCAACCATAAATAGAATACCAGCAGGTGCACGACGTCCTTTAAATAGTTTATCACTCATCCATCCGCAAAGAAGTGTACCTGGAATACCAGCCCATTCATATAGAGCGTAAGCAGTACGTGAGCTACTATGAGTAAAGCTTTTTTCTTCTACTAAATAAGTAGGAGCCCAGTCTACAACGCCGTAACGTACGAAATATACGAAAACGTTCGCAATAGCGATGTACCATAAAAACTTATTGTTTAATACGTATTTAAATAAAATTTCCTTTACTGAAAGTTCGCGTTCGCGATCTTTTACTTTTTCATCTGGTGGATATTCCCCAGTATGTTCTTCAATAGAAGGTAGTCCACAAGATTGAGGTGTATCTTTCATCGTAATTAATACATAAATACCAACTAAAATTGAAAGAATACCTGGGAAGTAAAAAATACTTTTCCAGTCATCTGCGAAGAAGTATAAGCCTAATGTTACAAGGGAAGGCATAAGCGCTCCGCCAACATTATGAGCGACGTTCCAAATAGACATTTTTGTACCACGTTCGCTAATAGAGAACCAGTGAACCATCGTACGACCACAAGGAGGCCATCCCATACCTTGTACCCATCCATTTAAAAACTGAAGTACAAACATAAGTATAATGCTCGTTGTAATGAAAGAAAATGAGCCGAAAATAATATTAATGATACCTGATAAAAATAGCCCAGCTGCTAAAAAGTAGCGAGGATTACAACGATCGGATACGATACCCATAAGAAATTTACTTAATCCGTAAGCAATAGAAACTGCTGAAAGGATAACCCCAAGTTCCCCTTTACTAAAGCCTTGCTCGATTAAGTATGGCATTGCTAGTGAAAAGTTTTTTCGAACAAAGTAGTAGCCTGCATAACCGATGAAGATACCTAAGAATACTTGTAAACGTAATTTACGGTATTCGCTATCAACGCGATCAGCTGGTAAGCGTTCCGCGTGGGGCGCAGGTTTAAATAATTGTGTAAAAAACATAAAATGAAAATCCTCCCCTAATTAATTCGAAGCGTTTTAAGACAGAGAATATAAAAAGGCCATGAAATATAAAAAAGTTTCCTTTTTTATGATTCATAGCCGTGTACTCCGTTTCTCCGTGACTGTCAATATTAACTTCGTTGAAAATTATACAACTTTGTGACAAAAATGTAAACGTTTTTATGAATAAAAGTATTGACGGATTTTGTTCGCGGGATTAATATTTAAATACGTTAAATATTTTATTGTTTAAATAAGAGGTGGATAACATGCCAAATGATATGACGCATATCGATAAAATTCAAGCTCTTGCCTTTTCGATTGGAAAGAAAATGCAGACGGAGTTATTAGAACAAATGCAAGCAACAGGACTTACACCACCGCAGTTTTATATTTTAAAGATTTTAGATCATTATGGGGCTTCAAGAGCGACAACATTAGCAAAAAAGATGTATGTGAAGCCTAGCGCAATTACAGTGATGATTGATCGTCTAATCGATCAAGAACTTGTAGAACGCTATCACGACAAAGATGACCGTCGTGTTGTCATCATCGAGTTAACGAAAAAGGGGAAAGCTAGAGTAGAAGAGGCAATGACAGCTCGCAACGAGCATATTGCAAAATACTTTTCACATTTAGAGTTGCAAGAAAGAGAAGATTTATTACGTCTCTTTGAGAAGTTAGAAACCATTATTTGCGGGACACAAGAGAAAAAAGAGAATAACTAAGAGGAATTGAGGAGATTACATGGAGCAACAAGAAAATCAAAATAGAAAGTTGTTGTTAATCGGTTTAGTAATCGCGATGCTATTTGCTGCATTAGATGGAACAATTGTTGGTACAGCAATGCCACGTATCGTCGGTGACCTAGGCGGATTAAGTTTAATGACATGGTTAACGACAGCTTATATGTTAACATCAACGACAGTTGTACCAATTGCAGGTAAATTAGCGGATTTACTTGGTCGTCGTAACGTATATATAACAGGGCTAGTTATTTTCATGATTGGTTCGGCGTTATGTGGTATGGCGAATGGTATGACAGAATTAATTATTTTCCGTGGTATTCAAGGTCTTGGTGGCGGTATTATGATGCCAATGGCTATGATTATTATTGGAGATATGTTCACGGGAAAAGAACGTGCGAAATGGCAAGGTATTTTTGGTGCGTTATACGGTCTTGCTTCTGTAATTGGACCGCAAGTTGGTGGTTGGATTGTAGATGCAGTGAACTGGAGATGGGTATTCTACATTAACTTACCGGTTGGTATTTTAGCAACAATCTTTATTGCAATGGGATTAAAATCACATAAACAAACAGGACCAATTAAAATTGATATCGCTGGAATCTTTACGATGATTCTAGGTGTTGTAAGTTTATTACTTGCGCTAACGTTTGGCGGAAAAGATTATGCATGGGATTCTTGGCAAATTATCGGTTTATTCGCACTAGCTGTAATTGGTATCGTTAGCTTTGTTATTGTTGAAACGAAAGCTGAAGAGCCGATTTTACCAATGCATTTCTTTAAAAATCGCACATTTACAATACTGAATGCGATTGGATTCTTTATGAGTATTGGAATGTTCGGCGCGATTATGTTCGTACCATTCTTCATGCAAGGTATTGTAGGAGTAAGTGCTGCTGAATCAAGAACAATTATGACTCCAATGATGATTACAATGATTGTAATGAGTATTATCGGTGGGCAACTTGTATTAAAAGTTGGTGTAAAACCACAAATTATCGCAGGTATGCTTATTATGGCCGGTGGTTTTTGGTTATTAACAACGATGGATATGCACACAACGAAGCTTACAGCTACTTCTTATATGATGGTTATCGGTTTAGGAATGGGTCTTGTAATGCCGACATTAACATTAGCGTTACAAGAAAGCTTCCCGAAAAAAGACCTTGGTGTCGTAACGTCATCAAGTCAGTTCTTCCGTCAAATTGGTGGAACATTTGGTATTACAATTTTAGGATCAATTATGAATAACACTTCAGGTACAACGTTAACAAATAAATTAGTACCTGTATTAGATACATTCCCGAAAGAAGCGGGACAAATGGTAACGAAATTTAAAGATATGATTCACACAGATCCACAAGGTTTATATTCGATGCTATTTAGCCCAGAGGCATTAAAACAAATGCCAGAAGCGTTTGCTAACAGCATTGTACCTATTTTGAAAAACTCTTTAGTAGACTCGCTTCATACTGTATTCTTAACAGGATTAGTATTTATCGTAGTAGGTGCCATCTTTACGATTTTCTTACAAAAAATTAAACTATCAGATCGTAAAAAAGATGCTGAAGAGCCTGCTGTTGAAGAAAAAGAAAAAACTGTATCATACTCGTAATGAAGAAGCATCGCCTTATGGCGGTGCTTTTTTGAGTATAACCTTAAAAGCTTTTTAGTGAGAAATGATTGACGTATTTTTAGAAATACGTTATATTATTTTCTGTAAACGGTTACATGAAATGAGGAGAAAAGAGAATGAGTACGATTAAAGACGTTGCGAAATTAGCGGGAGTATCTGTTGCGACCGTTTCCAGAGTTCTAAATAAAAATGGATATGTTCATGAAGATACATTAAAAAAGGTAGAGCGTGCAATAGAGATGTTAGATTATAAGCCTAGTACAGTAGCGCGTTCACTGTATAATAAAAAGTCTCGTTTAATTGGCTTAGTTGTTCCGAATATCGTGAATCCGTTCTTTCCAGAAGTTGCACGTGCCGTAGAAGATGTAGCACATAAACAAGGTTACACAGTTGTTCTTTGTAACTCTGATGAAAGTTTAGAAAAAGAGAAACAATACATTGATGTACTTAGACAAAATAATGTAGATGGATTTATTGTAGCAACGAATCCACAAAATAGTGTTAATTACATGAATTTATCTGTTCCGGTTGTTGCGATTGACCGTATGTTTAATGAGCGTATTCCTACTGTATATGCAGATAACTATGCAGGAAGTCAGGCTGCGACAAAGTTGTTACTAGATAAAGGATGTAAACATATTGCACATATTCGCGGACCACGTGATGTGAGTACTGCAAATGAACGTTTTGAAGGTTTTGTAGACGTTATTACGCAAAATAATCTTTCGTATATGATTGCGGAGAGTACGTTTGAGCCAGCAAATAGTGAGCGTGTAGCGATGGAATTATTAGAAGAATACCCGCATATTGATGGTATTGTTGCTGGGAATGATTTAATTGCGATTGGTATTGTAAAGGCTGCACTTCAAAAGGGGATTGCCATTCCAGATGATTTACAAATTATCGGATTTGATGGCATTTCTTTAACGGAAATGATGTATCCATCTATTACAACAGTTGCACAACCGATATATGAAATGGGGAAAATTGCAACAGAGTTGTTGTTAGAGCAAATGGAAGGAAATACATTAGAAGAGAAACACTATCGTTTGCCAATTGAAATTATAGAACGAAATACAACGAAGTAAGGAGATGAAACAGATGCCAAATATTGCAGTAGTAGGAAGCATTTCAATGGACTTAGTGGCTGTTTCAAAAAAACGGCCGAAAGCAGGAGAAACAGTAATTGGTGAAGCGTTTCATACAATCCCAGGAGGGAAAGGGGCAAACCAAGCAGTTGCTGCAGCTAGGTTAGGAGCAAATGTAGCAATGGTTGGAGCGGTAGGAAATGATGATTATGGAACAGTAGTTAGAAAAAATTTAGAGAACGAACGCATTTTTATCGATTATGTGGTACCGGTTACAGATAGAACGACAGGAATTGCTCATATCGTTTTAGCAGAAGAAGATAACAGTATTGTTGTCGTACAAGGGGCAAATGCTCTTGTAAATAAGTCAGTTGTAGATCGCTCCAAAGACCTTCTTGTAAAAGCGGATATGGTTGTTCTTCAACTAGAAATTCCACTTGAAACAGTAAAATATGTATTGGCTATTTGTGAGGAACATAATATTCCTGTTATGTTGAATCCAGCGCCAGCACAAGTTTTATCAGAAGAAATTTTAGAAAAAGCAACTTATATTACGCCAAATGAACATGAGTGCCGCATCGTATTAGATGATTTTACATCACCAATTGAAGATTTATTGGCGAAGTATCCAAATAAATTATTGATGACAGAAGGTTCTAACGGTGTTCGTTTCCATAATGGAACAGAGATTGTACATGTTCCTAGCATTGCTGTTGATGTAGTGGATACAACTGGAGCTGGTGATACATTTAATGGTGCGTTAGCAGTTGCACTTTCTGAAGGGGAGACACTTCAAAAAGCAATTCGTTTCGCGAATATTGCCGGTGGTCTTTCTGTAACGAAACTTGGGGCACAGGGCGGTATGCCAACGAGAGATCGAGTACGTGAAGTGCAGGTGATTGTTGGATGAAAAAGCATGGTGTATTAAACAGTGAAATCGCGGCAGTCCTTGCTTCACTTGGGCATACAGATACGGTTGTAATTGCTGATTGCGGTTTACCAATTCCTGACGGAGTAAAACGAATTGATTTAGCTGTTGAGATTGGAAAACCGAGTTTTTTAGAGGTGTTACAAGTTGTAGCTGATGATATGGCAATCGAAAAAGTGACGTTAGCAGAAGAAGTCATTATAAATAATGCGGAAGTAAATAAAGAGATCGAACGGAAATTAATAGAGCCAGCATTTGAGTATGTATCTCATGAACAATTTAAAGAGCATACAAAGAAAGCGAAGGCAATTATTCGTACAGGCGAGGCTACGCCTTATGCAAATGTAATTTTACATGCAGGCGTGATTTTTTAATAAAGGGAAGTGATGGGAATGCATATTGAAATGAAAAACATTTCAAAGGCGTTCAATGGCAATCCTGTTTTGAAGAATGCACAGTTTATGATTGAAACAGGAGAAGTCCATGCATTGATGGGGGAAAATGGAGCGGGTAAATCAACGCTCATGAAGATTTTAACAGGTGTATACAAAAAAGATGGTGGGACAATCAAGATTGATGGGCAAGAGCGCACCTTTAAAAATGCGAAAGAAGCTGAAGAGTACGGCATCGCATTTATACATCAAGAACTAAACATATTGCCGAATTTAACAGTAGCTGAAAATATGTTTCTCGGTAAAGAGTTAATGTATGGGAAAACAGGTATTTTACGCACTCGACAAATGAACGCGATTGCGCAGCAGCAACTAGCAGAGCTAGGGCTGCATGTAAGAGGCGCTATGTTAGCAGAGGAATTATCGGTTGGACAACAGCAAATTATCGAAATTGCGAAAGCATTAATGACAAACGCGAGCGTTATTATTATGGATGAACCTACTGCGGCACTGACGGATCGTGAAATCGAAACGCTCTTTACAGTAATCAATAAGTTACGTAAAGAAGGTGTTTCATTCGTGTACATTTCGCATCGTATGGAAGAGATTTTCTCAATATGTGATGCTATTACGATTTTGCGTGATGGAGAATACGTGGGAAAGAGATTAATTCCAGAAACATCATTTGATGAAGTAGTGAGTATGATGGTGGGGCGCAGCATTGGTGAACGTTACCCAGAGCGAAATAGTCAAATTGGTGATGTCATTTTTGAAATGCGTAATGGAACGAAGAAAGGGAAATTTGAAAATGTTTCGTTTCAAGTGAGGAAAGGTGAAATCCTTGGTGTAGCTGGTTTGATGGGGGCTGGTCGCACTGATATTATGAAAGCGATATTTGGTTATGAACCTTTAGACTCTGGACAAATTTTTATAAATGGACAAGAAGTAAAGATTGATAGTCCAATAGATGCAATTAGACAAAGAATTGCTTTCATTACAGAAGATAGAAAGTCTGAAGGATTAGTGTTAGATTTTTCAATTCGAGAAAATTTAGCTTTACCGAATTTAGAAAATCTTTCAAAGGGAAGTGTTCTAAGCAATGAGCTAGAACAACAGTTTACAGAGGATATGATGAAGCTTCTTAATGTGAAAGCATCTAGCGGGGAGCAGGCAGTGAAATCTCTTTCTGGTGGAAATCAGCAAAAGATTGTAATCGCAAAATGGCTAGGCATTCATCCACAATTACTCATTTTAGATGAGCCAACAAGAGGTGTTGATGTTGGAGCGAAAAAAGAAATTTACTCTATTATGAATAAGCTTACAGAGCAAGGCGATGCCGTTATTATGGTATCATCTGAGCTTCCGGAAGTTTTAGGGATGAGTGATCGAGTTCTTGTTATTCATGAAGGAAAAGTCGGCGGAATTTTAGGGAAAGATGAGGCATCACAAGAGTCTATTATGGCACTAGCTACAGGGGGAGAGTAAGGATGGCTAAGAAGGGGAATGTATTACAACAACTCGGTTCTTTAATCGGTTTAGTATTAATTATCGTCGTAATTACAGCTTTAAATCCAGCGTTCATTGAAATTCCAAATTTATTTAATATACTGCGTCAAGTATCGATTAATGCGCTTATTGCATTTGGAATGACCTTCGTAATTTTAACAGGGGGTATTGACTTATCGGTAGGTTCTATTTTAGCATTATCAAGTGCACTTGTTGCTGGAATGATGGCAAGTGGCATGGATCCGTTCCTTGCAATGGCAGTTGGACTATTAGCAGGTCTTGTAATGGGAATTGTAAACGGTATCATCATTGCGAAAGGAAAAGTAGCTCCATTTATTGCAACTTTAGCAACAATGACTATTTTTCGTGGGTTGACGCTTGTTTATATGGACGGACGTCCGATCACTGGTCTTGGTGATCATTTAATGTTCCAAATGTTTGGCCGCGGTTATTTTCTTGGTATTCCGGTACCAGCTGTTACAATGATGATCGCTTTCGCAGTACTGTACTTCATTTTGAAGAAAACGACATTTGGTCGCCGTACATTTGCAATTGGTGGAAATGAAGAAGCAGCAGCACTATCAGGTATTAATGTTACGAGAATTAAAGTAATGATTTACGGTCTTTCCGGAATTTTGGCAGCGCTTGCAGGTATTGTCTTAACGTCACGATTAGATTCTGCACAGCCGACTGCAGGTACTTCTTATGAATTAGATGCAATTGCAGCAGTTGTATTAGGTGGAACAAGTCTTTCTGGGGGAAGAGGATGGATTGTTGGTACATTCATCGGTGTACTTATTATCGGTGTACTAAATAACGGTTTAAATTTATTAGGTGTATCTTCTTTCTTCCAACAAGTTGTAAAAGGACTTGTAATCTTATTAGCTGTATTAATTGATCGTAGAAAAGAAGCGTAATGGAGGGACAGTTCATGAAGAAATGGTTACTTATACTCGTTGCATGTATTATGGTCATTACTGCTGGTTGTTCAATGGAACCGCCAGAATGGGCAAAGGATTCTAGCGATAAAGGTCGAAATAAAACTATTAAAGTTGGATTCTCTGTTTCAACTTTAAATAATCCCTTCTTTGTAACTTTGAAAAAGGGGGCAGAAAAGAAAGCGAAAGATAGTGGCATCGAATTGATTGCTGTTGATGCGCAAAATGATGCAGCAAAGCAAACGAACGATGTTGAAGATTTAATTCAAAAGGTGTCGATGTAGTTGTTATTAATCCGACCGATTCAGATGCTGTTGCTTCAGCAGTAAGTGCAGCAAACGCAGCAAATGTTCCTGTTATTACAGTAGACCGCGTTGCGAATTCAGGTAAGGTTGTTTCTCACATTGCATCTAATAATATCGAAGGTGGTCAAATGGCTAGTGATTACATTCGTGAATTAGTCGGCGAAGGAGCAAACGTTGCTGAGTTAGAAGGAATCCCTGGATCGTCTGCTGCTCGTGAACGTGGGAAAGGATTCCATAACGTAGCCGATAAGTCTTTAAAAGTAGTTGCCAAACAAGCGGCTGATTTTGATAGAGCGAAAGGATTATCTGTTATGGAAAACATTTTGCAAGCAAATAGCGATATTAAAGCCGTGTTTGCTCATAACGACGAGATGGCATTAGGTGCACTTGAAGCATTGAAGTCTGCTGGAAAAACAGATGTAGTAGTTGTTGGATTTGATGCAACAGAAGATGCTGTGAAAGCGGTTAACGATGGGCGTATGGCTGCAACAGTCGCTCAAAAACCAGAATTAATCGGAGAGAAGGCGATGCAAACAGCAAAAGAGATAACACAAGGTAAAAAAGTGGACAAATCTATTCCGATTGAATTAGAGCTTATTAAGAAAAATAAATAAATATAAAATGAAAATTAGGAAGGAAGAACAACAAATGAAATTCTTTATTGATACAGCAAACATTAACGAAATTAAAGAGGCAAATGAATTAGGCGTATTAGCTGGAGTAACGACAAATCCATCACTTGTAGCAAAAGAAGGCGTAGATTTCCACGAGCGCATTCGTGAAATTTGCAACGTTGTAGAAGGACCTGTAAGTGCAGAAGTAATTAGCTTAGAAGCTGATAAAATGATTGAAGAAGGAAAAGAATTAGCGAAGATTGCTCCAAACGTTGTTGTAAAAGTTCCAATGACAACAGAAGGTTTAAAAGCAGTAAAAGCGTTCTCTGATTTAGGAATTCGTACAAACGTTACATTAGTATTCTCAGCAGTTCAAGCATTACTTGCTGCTCGTGCTGGTGCAACGTACGTTTCACCATTCTTAGGTCGTTTAGATGATATCGGTCATAACGGTATGGATTTAATTCGTCAAATCGCAGAAATCTTTGCAATTCATGGTATCGAAACAGAAATCATCGCAGCATCTGTACGTCACAGCGTTCACGTAACTGACGCAGCATTAAACGGTGCACATATTGCAACAATCCCAGCAAACGTAATTGCTTCATTAGTGAAGCACCCATTAACAGATCAAGGAATTGAGAAATTCTTAGCTGATTGGGAAAAAACACAAGAGAAATAATAGAAAAGCAAGAATCCTAGTTTAATTGACTAGGATTCTTTTTTATTTAAAAGAATTTTCATGCAATTTTGCATATTGTCTTTTAAATTTGTTATATAAGATATTTAATATATATCACATAACTCTTTATTTTTAATATTTCGACATAAAGTGAAACTTTAATCAGTGGGGGCTTTGTTCATTCCCCCACTGATTATTAATTGAACCAAGAGATAAAAAGATAGAGGGTCTGACCAGAAAACTGGAGGGCATGATTCTATAACAAAAAGCTTAATGTTTATAGAATTATGTCTTTTTATATAGGGAGGGTAGTAAACAGAGATTTGGACAAAAATGCACCGATTTATCTGAATTTTAAGTTTTATAAAGGGGAGAAATGGAATGAGAAGAAAAGCACCATTTAAAGTGTTGTCATCATTAGCAATTGCGGCAATTATCGGATGTACATCTGTAATGAGTGCTCCGTTAGCATATGCAGAAACGGTAGCAAAAGAGAAAGATAGTGTATCTACAACACCAATTGATTACAATTTAATTCAAGAAGATCGTTTAGCGGAAGCTCTGAAAGAAAGAGGAACAATTAATCCAGCATCTTCTAAAGAAGAGACGAAAAAAGCTGTTGAGCAATATATTGAAAAGAAACAAGGAGATCAGGCGAATAAAGAAATTCTTCCAGATGCTCACTCACAAGAAACATCTGATTTCACAAAAAAAGTAAAAGAGAAAAAGATGGAAGAAAAGGAAAATGTAAAAAAGGCTGAAAAAAATGTTAGCCTTGAGCAAAAGCCAGAACCAAATAAAAAGCAATTGAATGGGCAAGTTCCAACTTCAAAAGCAAAGCAAGCTCCATATAAGGGATCTGTTCGATCGGATAAAGTATTAGTGTTACTCGTTGAATTTAGTGATTATAAACATAATAATATTGATCAAACACCAGGTTATATGTATTCGAAAGACTTTAGTAGAGAACATTATCAAAAGATGTTGTTCGGTAATGAGCCGTATACTTTATTTGATGGTTCAAAAGTAAAAACGTTTAAACAATACTATGAAGAGCAGTCTGGTGGTAGTTATACGACAGATGGATATGTAACGGAGTGGCTAACTGTTCCAGGAAAAGCATCTGATTATGGAGCTGATGGTAGCAGTGGTCACGATAATAAAGGTCCAAAGGGTGCACGTGATTTAGTGAAAGAAGCTTTGTATGCAGCTGCTGAGAAAGGACTAGATTTATCTCAGTTTGATCAATTTGATAGATATGATACAAACGGGGACGGGAATCAAAATGAACCTGACGGTGTAATTGATCATTTAATGGTAATCCATGCTGGTGTTGGTCAAGAAGCTGGTGGCGGTAAATTAGGTGATGATGCGATCTGGTCACATCGTTCAAAATTAGCAGTAGATCCAGTAGCGATTGAAGGTACGAAATCAAAGGTAGATTACTTTGGTGGTAAAGTAGCAGCACATGATTACACAATTGAACCAGAAGATGGAGCTGTAGGTGTGTTTGCACATGAATTTGGACATGATCTTGGATTACCAGATGAATATGACACGAAATATACTGGAAATGGTTCACCAGTCGAAGCTTGGTCATTAATGAGTGGAGGTAGTTGGACAGGGAAAATCGCAGGAACAGAGCCGACTAGTTTTTCACCACAAAATAAAGACTTCTTACAAAAGAATATGGGTGGCAACTGGGCAAAAATATTAGAAGTAGATTACGATAAAATTAAGAGTGGTGTGGGAGTTCCTACCTATATTGATCAAAGTGTTACGAAATCAAATCGTCCAGGCGTTGTACGTGTTAACTTACCAGGTAAAAGTGTTGAAACGATTAAACCGGAGTTTGGAAAGCATGCATATTATAGTACAAGAGGCGATGATATGCATACAACGTTAGAGACACCATTCTTTGATTTAACAAAGGGAACAAATGCAAAATTCGATTATAAAGCAAATTATGAGTTAGAAGCAGAGTGCGATTTCGTCGAAGTACATGCAGTAACAGAAGATGGAACGAAAACATTAATTGATAGACTTGGGGAAAAAGTAGTCCAAGGAGATAAAGATACAACAGATGGGAAATGGATTGATAAATCATATGATTTAAGTCAATTTAAAGGCAAAAAAGTGAAACTACAATTCGACTATATTACAGATCCGGCTGTAACATATAAAGGTTTTGCGATGGACAATGTAAATGTAACTGTTGATGGACAAGTTGTATTTTCTGATGATGCAGAAGGACAGTCTAAAATGAATTTAAATGGTTTTGTTGTTTCTGATGGGACAGAGAAGAAAGCTCATTATTACTACTTAGAGTGGAGAAATTATGCGGGATCAGATAATGGTTTAAAAGCAGGAAAAGGTCCAGTGTATAATACAGGTCTTGTCGTTTGGTATGCAGATGATAGTTTCAAAGATAACTGGGTTGGGGTGCATCCAGGTGAAGGATTCCTTGGTGTTGTAGATTCTCATCCAGAAGCGCTAGTTGGTAATTTAAACGGAAAACCAGCATACGGTAATACAGGCATGCAAATTGCAGATGCAGCATTTTCATTTGATAAAACACCAGCATGGAGTGTAAATTCATTAACACGTGGTCAGTTTAACTATTCTGGATTACAAGGTGTTACAACTTTTGATGATTCAAAAGTATATAGTAACAAGCAAATTGCAGACGCAGGAAGAAAAGTTCCAAACCTTGGACTTAAATTCCAAGTTGTTGGACAGGCAGAAGATAAATCGGCAGGCGCTGTTTGGATTAAACGTTAATAACATAAAAGCACATTCTTCATATGAAGAGTGTGCTTTTTAATTTGTACAGTAAGTTATTATTTTAGTTTATCCCGCATTAACGGTCAGTAAGATCCCCACCTCAAAATTCAGTGGAAATAAAGAAGTTAGTTGGGAGATCAACTACCCGTAAAAGCCCGATTGGTTCAACTAATAATCAGTGGGGAGGAACAAAACCCCCATTGATTAAAGTTTCACTTTATGTAATACAAGTGTTTATTCATGTGTACTGTATCAAATTATGTGGGGAAAGGAAATATTTCCGAGGAAATTGTCGAAGTATCGTCAGTATTTATAAACTTTCTGTTTAAAAGAAGAGATGTATTATTGCCTTTACGGCTCAATTTATTTACATTGTTATTTGGTTATACACAAAAGTAATATATTGGGCAAAAAGAGTTCTATTCGATAGGGCTCTTTGGTTTTGTATTTGATATACAAATATTAACCTCGATTGTTTGGAAATGTATCTTCTTGTTTAGCCTCAGTTGGACTTTAACTGCAGTTTTTGTTTTTCGTTTATATGAAGAAGGAGATGAGCGGTTACCTTTTATATTTAAATTAATTGGCATTATTCCAACGCTTCCATTATATTACGAGTTATATCAATATGCATTAAAAAAAAGACAACGATGGATTATCCCATCATTGTCTTTTTTACTTTGCTTCTTACATAAATCATCCCAGCAAATGTTAATAAAAATGCTGTCCCGATAATGAAGCTGACGCTAGGTGATGCTCCGATTGCGCCGACTGTAAAGGAGCCAGCAACAACTCCTAATGAGAAGAAGGCATAAAATAATCCGAATGCCTTTCCGCGATTATCGTCTGTAGTATTTTCAACAAGTAAAGCGTTAATAGACGGAAAGAGGATTGCGAATCCAATTCCATAAATCATCATTACGATAAAGAGCATACCTTTTGTAGCAAATAATCCGAGTAAAGATAATGCGAATGCCATAACTGCAATTCCGATTAGCATTAGTTTCGAACGATTAAATCGATCATAAATACGATTTGTTGGAAGCAAGAAGAAGAGGATAGCAGTTATACCAAATACACTTAACATCATGCCTGTTGTAGATGCTTTAAGCGCTAATGCCTCAACTTTTACTGGTAACATATAAGTGACAATTCCTTGTGAAAACATTAATGTGAAAGCACCAATATATGCTTGTAATAACGGTTCTGATTTTAAAAGTTCAACCATATCTTCTTTGTTCATCATTTGCGTTCTTGATGTATCTTTTCTTGATACGTTATTTGGTAAGAAGAATAGAGATACGATCGTACCAAGAGCCATTAAAATAGAAATAGTAATGAAGACCCACTCTACGCCAGCTGTTGCTTTCATAATACCGCTGAAAGCAGGTCCTACGATTGCGGCTGTTCCAACAGCAGCACCAGATAGAGCCATTGCTTTTCCTTGTCTTTTTGCATTTGTTTGTTTTGATAAAAATGTAAAGGCAGCAGGAATTAAAAAGCCATCACTAAATCCATGCATAAAGCGCACAACTAATAGTTGTTCACCACTTTGAACAACGGTGTATAACAAGACTATGAAACTCGTAATTCCCATGCTTATATAAAGGATTTTTTTTGCACCAAATTTATCGACAGCGGCTCCAGCAATAATATTACCGATCATATTAGCGAATGAGTACATACCGACAACTAGCCCGATAATAAGAGGAGTTCCTCCAAGGCTTTGAGCGAAAGTACTCATAATAGGTAATTGTGAAAATGTATCTAAAAATGCCACGATAACGATAAAGTAAATAAAATATTTCAAGCGATATTCACCTCTCCTATGCTATTATGGCACAATGCTAATTTCACCTGCAATGAAATTGAATTAACAGATGTGGAAAAAAGTACAAAGTGACAAAATATTGAACGTTATTTGTAAAAAATTAGTGGGGATGTGATTGTTTTTTTGAAATATATGGATAGAAGTATTATAATAGAATTGTAAACTTCACCAGGTTAAGTATATACATAGAGAGGGATGTATAAAATGAAAGCACTACTTTGGCATAATCAACGTGATGTACGAGTAGAAGAAGTACCAGAACCAACAGTAAAACCAGGAACAGTGAAAATCAAAGTTAAATGGTGTGGTATTTGTGGGACAGACTTGCATGAATATTTAGCAGGGCCTATTTTTATTCCAACAGAAGAACATCCATTAACACATGTGAAAGCACCTGTTATTTTAGGTCATGAGTTTAGTGGTGAGGTAATAGAGATTGGTGAAGGAGTTACATCTCATAAAGTGGGAGACCGCGTTGTTGTAGAGCCAATTTATTCTTGTGGTAAATGTGAAGCTTGTAAACATGGACATTACAATGTTTGTGAACAACTTGTTTTCCACGGTCTTGGCGGAGAAGGCGGCGGTTTCTCTGAATATACAGTAGTACCAGAAGATATGGTTCATCACATTCCAGATGAAATGACGTATGAACAAGGTGCGCTTGTAGAACCAGCAGCAGTAGCAGTTCATGCAGTACGTCAAAGTAAATTAAAAGAAGGGGAAGCTGTAGCGGTATTTGGTTGCGGTCCAATTGGACTTCTTGTTATCCAAGCAGCTAAAGCAGCAGGAGCAACTCCTGTTATTGCAGTTGAACTTTCTAAAGAACGTCAAGAGTTAGCGAAATTAGCAGGTGCGGATTATGTATTAAATCCAGCAACTCAAGATGTGTTAGCTGAAATTCGTAACTTAACAAATGGTTTAGGTGTAAATGTTAGCTTTGAAGTAACAGGTGTTGAAGTTGTACTACGCCAAGCGATTGAAAGTACAAGCTTCGAAGGACAAACTGTAATTGTTAGTGTATGGGAAAAAGACGCAACAATTACTCCAAATAACTTAGTATTAAAAGAAAAAGAAGTTATTGGTATTTTAGGATACCGTCACATCTTCCCAGCTGTTATTAAATTGATTAGCTCCGGTCAAATTCAAGCAGAGAAATTAATTACGAAAAAAATTACAGTGGATCAAGTTGTTGAAGAAGGATTTGAAGCACTTGTAAAAGATAAAACACAAGTGAAAATTCTTGTTTCACCTAAATAAGATAGAATCGAATAGAGTAGCCCTTTTCTAGAAATAGAAGAGGGCTACTTTTTTTCTATACTGAAAGGTGATAGACTTTCCTTTGACTCAATGTATTTTTGTTTGGAAGGGAGAATCTAATGCTTTCATTTTTGTTAACTTTAAAGCGAATGTTAAGAGCCTGTTTACGAGCGTGGAAAGATAAAGAATTTCAAGTATTATTTGTATTAACAATTTTGACTTTAATATCGGGTACGATTTTTTATAGTACAGTTGAAGGATTACGTCCTATTGACGCTTTATATTTTAGTGTGGTCACGTTGACGACTGTCGGTGATGGGAATTTTAGTCCGCAAACTGATTTCGGAAAGATATTTACAATTTTATACATATTTATTGGGATTGGACTAGTGTTTGGATTTATTCATAAGTTAGCAGTTAATGTACAATTGCCAAGTATATTATCGAATAGAAAAAAAGAGTAAAGCATTCAGATGCTTTACTTTTTTTTTACATTAGTTTAGACAAGCCTTAATAATAGTTTATTAAAATGAAAGTGTATTCATTCATTATATTCACTGTGTATAAAGTTATAATGATATGAACATTTGCATATTTTAATTTATTGATAGAAATTTCATGAAAGGTGGGATATTCTAGTCATAGGTTAACCGGACGACATCATAGGATCCTAACAAAATGTTTACAATAATTCAATTATAAAATGGAGGATTTTATATGAAAAAAAAAGTACTTGCTTTAGCGGCAGCTATTACATTAGTTGCTCCATTACAAAGTGTTGCATTTGCTCATGAAAATGATGGGGGACAGAGATTTGGAGTTATTCCGCGCTGGTCTGCTGAAGATAAACATAAAGAAGGCGTGAATTCTCATTTATGGATTGTAAACCGTGCAATTGATATTATGTCTCGTAATACAACACTTGTAAAACAAGATCGAGTTGCACTATTAAATGAATGGCGTACTGAGTTAGAGAACGGTATTTATGCTGCTGACTATGAAAATCCTTATTATGATAATAGCACATTTGCTTCACATTTCTATGACCCTGACAATGGGAAAACTTATATTCCGTATGCAAAGCAAGCAAAGGAAACAGGAGCTAAATATTTTAAATTAGCTGGTGAGTCTTATAAAAATAAAGATATGAAACAAGCGTTCTTCTATTTAGGATTATCTCTTCATTATTTAGGGGATGTAAACCAACCGATGCATGCGGCAAACTTTACGAATCTATCGTATCCACAAGGATTCCATTCTAAATATGAAAACTTTGTAGATACGATAAAAGATAATTATAAAGTAACGGATGGAAATGGATATTGGAACTGGAAAGGTACGAATCCAGAAGATTGGATTCATGGAGCGGCAGTAGTTGCGAAACAAGATTACGCTGGCATTGTAAATGATAATACGAAAGATTGGTTCGTGAGAGCTGCTGTATCACAAGAATATGCAGATAAATGGCGCGCTGAAGTTACACCAATGACAGGTAAGCGTTTAATGGATGCACAACGTGTTACTGCTGGATATATTCAGCTTTGGTTTGATACGTACGGAAATCGTTAAGTATTTAAAAAAGGTCAAATCTCAGAATAGAGTATTTGGCCTTTTTATCACTATACAATACATGGAGGTATGAAACGTGAAAGGTAAATTGCTAAAAGGTGTACTTAGCTTAGGTGTTGGTTTAGGAGCTTTATATAGCGGAACGTCAGCTCAAGCAGAAGTGTCTACAAATCAAAATGATACATTAAAAGTGATGACGCATAATGTATATATGCTATCAACAAACTTATATCCGAACTGGGGACAAACTGAGCGTGCTGATTTAATCGGGGCGGCAGATTATATAAAGAATCAAGATGTAGTTATATTAAATGAAGTGTTTGATAATAGCGCTTCAGATCGTTTATTAGGGAATTTGAAGAAAGAATATCCAAATCAAACAGCAGTATTAGGTCGTAGTAGTGGAAGTGAATGGGATAAAACGTTAGGAAACTATTCATCTTCAACTCCTGAAGATGGTGGCGTTGCGATTGTGAGCAAATGGCCAATCGCTGAAAAGATTCAATATGTATTTGCAAAAGGATGCGGGCCAGATAATTTATCGAATAAAGGATTTGTATACACGAAAATTAAGAAAAATGATCGTTTCGTTCACGTGATTGGGACGCATTTGCAGGCTGAAGATAGTATGTGCGGAAAAACTTCACCAGCATCTGTACGTACGAACCAATTAAAAGAAATTCAAGATTTTATTAAAAATAAAAATATACCAAATAATGAGTATGTGTTAATTGGTGGTGATATGAACGTAAATAAGATAAATGCAGAGAACAATAATGATTCAGAGTATGCATCTATGTTTAAAACATTGAACGCTTCTGTACCATCTTATACTGGACATACAGCGACTTGGGATGCAACGACAAACAGTATTGCAAAATATAATTTCCCTGATAGTCCTGCCGAATATTTAGATTATATTATTGCAAGCAAAGACCATGCGAACCCATCGTATATAGAGAATAAGGTGTTACAGCCGAAATCTCCACAATGGACTGTTACATCATGGTTCCAAAAATATACGTATAATGATTACTCTGATCATTATCCAGTAGAGGCGACTATTTCTATGAAGTAGTTTCAAAAAGTTTCTTCGTAAAGAAGAAACTTTTTTTATTTGCAAACAGGAAAATCATACTTTCTTTCCAATATGTATAAGACATATTGAAAAGAGGAGAGAAAAATGTGGATCGAGGAATTTTTAAAGAAGTTCCATTACCGTGTGCATTTTTGGATGAAGTGGCTTTAGATAGAAATATTCAATCGATTATAGAGTTAAGTGGAAATAAGAAGATTCGTATAGCGAGTAAATCGTTACGTTCTGTTCCGATTATGCAAAAGATTTTAGCTGCAAATGATCGATTTCAAGGTATTATGTGCTTTTCACCTAGAGAGGTTTTATTTTTAATAGAACAAGGATTTAATGATTTATTGCTCGGATATCCTGCTTATGATGAAAGAGCTTTGTGTGAAATTAGTTTGCTAACAAAGAAAGGTTTCATTATAACTTGTATGGTGGATTGTGAAGAGCATATTGTGTATTTAGAAAAAATTGCTGAGAAATCTAAAGGATGTTTTCGTGTTTGTTTGGATATTGATATGAGTAGTCGTTTCTTTCAATTTCATTTTGGTGTACAAAGATCCCCAGTAAAAAATGTGCAGGATGCGTTGAAAGTAGTAGAAAAGGTGAGAAGGTCATCATATTTAATGTTAGATGGTGTGATGGGTTATGAAGCTCAAATTGCTGGGGTGGGAGACCATATACCGAATCAATGGCTGAAAAGTAAAGTGATTTCGTATTTAAAGCAGAAATCAGTGCTAGAAGTGAAAGAAAGAAGAGAACATATTGTAAAAGCAATACAAAAACTTGGTATTGAGCTAAGGTTTGTAAATGGAGGCGGAACAGGAAGCATAAAAACAACTGAGAAAGATAATTCAGTTTCAGAGATTACAATAGGTTCTGCTTTTTATTCTCCGAAGCTGTTTGATTATTATAAAGAGGTGAAATTTCATCCAGCGGTCGGATTTGCTTTACCAGTTGTGCGTAAACCAGTCCAGTTTATTTACACTTGCCTAGGTGGTGGATATATTGCTTCAGGAGCAGTTGGAAAAGATAAAGAGCCTGAAGTTTGGAGACCGAAGGGTGCAAAACTATTAGCTTTAGAAGGTGCTGGCGAGGTACAAACGCCAATTTTTTATAGCGGCGAGGAACGAGTGGATATAGGAGAGTCCATTTTGTTTCGTCATAGTAAGGCTGGTGAATTATGTGAGCGCTTTCCTTTTTTGTATCGTGTTAAAAAAGGAGAGATTGTTGGGAAGTATTCAACATATCGGGGGGATGGCCAATGCTTTCTATAAAGGGGAAAAAGTGGAGAAATTGGACAGGGAATGTAGAAGGAACGCCGCATTATACGATGTATCCAGAAAGTATACAAGATGTAGTAGAAGTTGTGGGGCTTGCGCGAAAAAAGGGAAAGAAAATTCGTGTTGTCGGTTCAGGACACTCGTTTACCCCCCTTGTGCAAACGGAAGAAGTTTTAGTTTCTTTAGATGAATTGAAGGGTATTGTGAATATTGATGCAGAGAAGATGGTTGCTGAAGTATGGGCAGGAACAAAGTTATATGATTTAGGGAAGTTACTTGAGGAAAAAGGCTATGCGCAAGAAAATTTAGGGGATATTGATTCACAATCTATTGCAGGAGCGATTAGTACGGGGACTCATGGAACGGGTATTACCTTTGGGAGTTTATCAACACAAGTTATAGAGATTACGGCAGTTTTATCTAATGGTGAGAGTATAGTTTGTTCGGAAACTGAGAACGTAGAATATTGGAGAGCGTTTCAGTTGTCACTTGGAATGTTAGGTATCATTGTAAAGATAAAATTAAAGGTTATTCCAGCGTATTCACTCGTTTATGAAAGTGAAAAACAGTCATTATCCACTGTAATGAACAAACTAGAAGAATATAAGAAGCATCGTCATTTTGAATTTTTCGTTTTTCCTTATTCTGATGAAGTACAAGTAAAACTTACGAACGAAACAACGAATACAGGCAGTGATTTGAAATGGCATAAATTAAAGGTGGAGTTACTTGAAAATAGGATGTTCTCTTTACTATCTAAAGGGTGTAAATGGTTTCCTTCTATAAGTAAAGGAGTGAGTCGATTATCAGCTAAAGCTGTACCAAACACAAAAATAATTGGCCCGAGCTATGAAGTATTTGCTACATCACGTACGGTACCATTTTATGAAATGGAGTATAGCATTCCTTCAAAGTATATGAGGACGGTTGTAGAAGAAATCTCAAATCTTATTGAAAAGAAAAAGTATAAGGTGCACTTCCCGATCGAATGCCGCTATGTGAAAGGTGATGATATATGGCTTAGTCCAGCCTATGGAAGAGATTCAGCGTATATCGCTGTTCATATGTATAAAGGTATGAAATATGCTGCTTACTTTGGTGAAGTGGAAAAAATTTTTCTGAAGTATGAAGGGCGTCCGCATTGGGGGAAAATGCATACATTATCGTATGAGCAATTACAAGATATATATCCAGAGTTTCATTCGTTTTTACAGGCGAGGAAGTCTCTAGATGAACTTGGAATGTTTTTTAATCCTTATGCAGAAAAGTTATTTATCCCGCTATTTGCCGGGCAGTAAGACCCCCACTGATTAAATTTTCACATTATGTATATAAAAAAGCTGACAAATAATTATTTGTCAGCTTTTTTTAGTGTAATTGCATTTCTTGTATGACTAATATGTTCATAAAATAGTAGTTTATCACGGCTAAATACATGCAGTAAAACATGAATAATGAATAGGCCGTTAATGATAAATAGGAATAACAATGTAATGAGTAATACTAAAGGTTCTGTATGATTTAACATAGAGCTACTAGAAAGAATATAATTGATTCCGCCTAACGCAAAATAAAATATACCGTAGCGAATAAATAGTTCTTTTAATGTAATACGATCTGCTTTTCCTTTCAGATGAATGCGAAGCAATGCTTTCCCAATTGTTTTTCCATTTGTAAAGTATGGAATAAGAATAAAATAAATAAGGATTGAACACGTAATGAAAATGAGTTCATACATATTCGTGTAAGATTGCATATTAGAAACGAAGAAAGAATTTCCTTTGTTTTTAACGACAGGTACGACGATAGATAAGAAAATCCAATCAATTTGCATCGCGATAAGGCGACGAATGAATCCGACTGGTTTCGTTTCCAAATCAATATGACTATCTAACTCGTTTGTCTTCGGAAGGAAGTACGTAAATATTGGTGCAATGATAAAACCAATTACGCCACCTAATGTATTTAAAAACAAATCATCGATATCAAATAATCGGTATGCACAATTGTATATACCGTATAATCCAGTCACTTGTGTTAGCTCGAAAAATAGTGAAAGGAAAAAGGAAATGCAAATTGTTTGTAAGAAACTACGTCGGAAATAATAACGTAAGTAAATACCGAATGGAACAGTTAATAGAACATTAAATGCAACTTGTAAAAACGCAGACTCTTTTAATAAGTAGAAATAAGTAGCTGGTTTCGTTAAAACTGCCGATGTATGACTACTAATCTCTTGTATGAAATAAAATGGTGAGAGTTGCATGTGTTGTGTATTAGCTGGTTGTAGGCTACAAGTATCAAACGTTTGTGGTAACGGCAAAATAACAAGAAAATAGGCATTTAATAAGTAAAGTAATAATGAGTATAAAATAAATGAGCGCCATTTATTTAAATAACCGTATTTTCGATAATTAAATATTAAAAAAGGGATTAAAAGAAACATTGCTAAAAAGGGGAATAAAATAAATGCTGTTTTTACTGGAAATAAATATGCAGTCAAAGTAAAACTCCTTTCAATGAAAATTCGTTTATCATTATAGCGCTAAAAATATTTAAATACAAAGTTAAAATCTTTCGAAATAGAAATAATTACTAATTTTATAGGAATTAAGTTATAATAAATTTAATATGAGGATATTATGATTATGTAAGTTAAGAGAGGGTACAAGAGATGCGATATGAACTTTTTTCTGTAAGTGGGGATCATATTACGACTTTTGAAAGTGCATGGCGTTTTCAGGAGGGAGAACAGATTTTTGTTCATGATGATCAAACAAAAAGAAACTTTATTATTATTCGTCTGACGCATGATGTATTTCAACAAAATAAACATGTTATTCGTTTGTATTGTCAAGAGAAGAAAGTGTATGCATAAGAGAAGCCCTCTTACAGTATGAAAAGTAAGAGGGCTCTTTATCCCGCTATTTGTGGGAAGCACAATTGGTGAGGATTAAAGTTTCACTTTATCATTTTGCCCCTCGTAAGGAATAAAAAGAGAAGGGTTAATGCACATAGGTAGCATTTGATTTGGAAGAAAGTATATAGCCTTGTATTTTGTGCTTCAAAGTTACATGGCCTTCTCTTTGAGAAAGCCATGTATGGTAATCTTGTTGTGTTTTCCATAACAGACGAATCATATATTCTGCCTTATCATTTGTACGATGAACATGTGAAAACTCTATGTTAATACAACCGTTCGTTCCAGGGGAAGGATAATATTGTTTAAGCCCATAAAGTAGCTCATTTTCATATTCGTACTTAATGTGAATGAGTTTAGTAACTATAAACATATAAACACCTCTTTTACGATAATAGTAGGAAAGATAGAATTACTGTAATAGTAAACTTAAATAATATTATACTATTCAGAAAATTCTAAGTAAATAATAGATTTTAACTTAATAGAGGTATAAAAAAGCGAGTCATTCTATTACACTAGATGACTCGCTTTCAATTTGTAAGTTTTACTTTATAAGAAAATAAGAGTAAGTACACCTACGATAATACAATAGAAAGAGAAATATTTTAAATTTCCTTTTGCCATAATGTTCATAAACCATTTTAGTGAAATATACGTCATGATAAATGTTGCGATGAATGCAACGACATATGGTACGAATAATGTGTCTAGATTTGGATCATTTGCAATGTCTGTAATGCTTAACAATAAGCCACCTAAGCTAACAGGAATGTATAGTAAGAATGAGAAGCGAAGTGCTGTTTCTTGCTTCATACCAAGTAACATTGCTGCTACGATTGTGGCACCAGATCGGCTTATTCCGGGAATCAGTGCGCAAGCTTGTGCTAATCCGACGATGATTGCATCTTTCATAGAAAGGTCGCCATCATTTTTACGACCGCGTAAATTTCTAATAATCCAAAGGCCGACAGCAGTAATAAGAAGGGAAATCCCAACCATCTTCACACCTTTTAAGTACTGATCGATGTAATCTTTAAATAAAACACCAATAACACCTGCTGGAATGGTTGCAATAACAAGATAAATAATAAAGAAGAAATCTGATTTTGCGTCTTCTGCTCTTGTAAATATATAAGAGAGACCATTCTTCGTTAGACGAATTAAATCATTTCTATAAATAAGTAATACAGCTAATAATGAAGCTGAATTAACAAGTAGTTCGAAGCTAAACCCTTCTATTTTTAGTCCTAGCAAATGTTGTGCTAAAACGAGATGACCACTTGAAGAAATCGGAATTGGTTCTGTTAGTCCTTGGAACAGACCGAGAATTAAATATTTTAAAACGTAGTAAAATTGTTCCATAATAACCTCCTTGTTTATTAGTTGAAAGAAACAACTTTTCCATTATAACAAAGATATGGATGAATATTGAAAAGAAATAAATATTCAAAATAAAATAAAAATCCCTTATAGCAGTATAAGGGATTTTTATTTTTAATTAAGAAGTTACTGTTTCTTGAAGACTTTTAGACAATTGAACATCGACTTTTTCAGCATCATGAATATGATTCATAATAGTAGTATTTAATTTTTGGAACATTTGTTGTGTGTTAGCGAATTCTCGTAATATGTCATCATTACAAGACTTTTGGTTTTCGATAGCCTTAATAACATTTGTAGCACCATTTTGTAACGTTTGAATCATAACTAAAATATTTTCAATTCTAGCATTTGTATCGGCGCTCATTTCTACACCTTCATCAACTAAATGTAAATTATCTTTTGTGTTATCATATGCTTTTTCAATTTCTTCTTGAATTTTTTTCGTTAAGTTGCCGATGTTTTTTGTACTTTCTGCTGTACTTTCCGCTAGTTTTCTTACTTCATTGGCAACGACAGCGAATCCCTTACCATGCTCTCCAGCACGCGCGGCTTCAATACTCGCATTTAAAGCAAGTAAATTTGTTTGTGCTGCAATGTTTTGAATGACTTCTACAATTTGCTCGATTTCCTTTGAGCGTTCGCTTAGATGATTCATACTATTAGACGTGCGTTGAGATTGTTCACCTAATTTATTAATTACAATAAGTAAGCGGTGAACGGATTCTTTTCCTTCATTAGAGCAGTCAATAATTTCTGCAATAGACTGAATTAAGCTTTGTTCCTTTTGTAACATTTCATTATTTAACTCATTGGAATGTGTCGTACGTGTTGAAACATTTTCGAAACATGAACTTAATTGTTGAACTAAGCTTTGAAGTGTATTGTGTTGGTTATTTACAAGTTGATGCTCTTGGACAACGCTTTGTACACGATCGTGGATAGTAGAAATAGTCTCTTGTTTTTCAATATCTTTTTGTTTTAATTCTAATTCTAATTCTTGTATACGCTCTTCTAATTGAGAAATTGTATGTTGGAGTGATTTTTTTTGAGTAAACATGTATTTATTTCAACCGCCTTCGAAAGTTATATTTTCTCTATATTTGGATTTTAGCATCTTTTGTATTTTTTAAATATAGGAATTGTTAAATATTTAAGAATCTATTACATTTTATTCATAATTCTCTTTTTTTCGTCACGAAAAATAAACTGTATTTAATCGTTTTGTAAACAAACTGTAAAATAAATCATGTATAACTGTATAAGAAGGGAGTCGGATTATGAACTATTTTAAGCGAATCAGCTGTCTAGTATTAGCAGGAATTATCGGTCTTTCTAGTACAGTCGCTGTTAAAGCAGAGTCAAACGACGAGAAACTTAACAACATGCAACAGCAATTGCAACAAAACGATGCAGAAATGCAAAAGAAAGAGCAAGAAAAGCAAGCTGTTAGTAAAGAAATTAAAGGTATCGAAAACGAACTACATAATTTAAATAATACAATTGCAAAAAATAAAGAGGATCAAGCTGCTATTCAACGTAAAATTGATGAAACACATAAGCAGATTGAACAAAAAAAGGAAGAAATTATCGTTTTAGAGGATAAAGTCCTTGCTCGTAAAGATATTATGAGAAAACGTATGGTTTCTGTTCAAAACAGTTCAAATACAAGTTTAGTAGTAGAAGTTGTAGTAGAGTCAAAAAACTTTGCAGACTTCTTACAACGTATGAACGCAGTTTCTACTATTCTAGAAGCTGATAAAGAAATTTTACGTCTACAAGAACAAGATCTTCGTCAAATTGAAGAGGACAAGAAAACAATTGACGAAAAAGAAGCATCTTTAGTAGTAGATAAACAAAAATTAGCAAAAGCGCAAGCTGAACTGCAAGATAACCTGAAAAAACGTCAAGATAACTTGCAAACAGTTCAAGCTAAATATAATGAAGTTGCAAGCCAACTTAATTTAGCAGCGGAAGAGAAAGCTAAAATTGAATCAAATATGAAGGCAGTACAAGAAACGATTGCTCGTGAACAAGAAGCAGCAAGAATCGCAGCGGAAGAGCGTGCAAAAGCAGAAGCGGCTGCAAAAGCAGAGCAAGAAGCTTTAGCGAAAGCACAAGCGGAAATTGCTGAAAAGCAAAAGCAGGAAAAAGCTAATAAACCAGCTGAACCAGTTGCTAATAATAATTCGAAGGTAGAACCTACAAAACCTGCACAACCTGAACCATCTTCTAAGCCAACTGCTGGTGGGAAAGAAATTTATGTAGAAGCTACAGCTTATACAGCTGATCCAGGAGAAAATGGTTATGCGCCAGGTCAACAAGTATTTTCTGCATGGGGACCAGGTGGTAAAGGTTATAATCTAACTGCAAACCCAGGAATGAAATTAATTGCTGTAGATCCAAAAGTTATTCCATTAGGCAAAACTGTAAATGTTGAAGGGTATGGAGTCGCAATTGCAGCAGATACTGGTGGAGCGATTAAAGGTAACAGAATTGATGTGTTAATGCCTGATAAAGGGTCTTCTAGTCAATGGGGAAGAAAAATTGTTAAAGTTACAATTTTAAACTAAAACGTAATCCAACTTTACAATACGTAGAGTTGGATTTTTTTATAATAATAATGTTAAGTTGAGTTTACATTTTGTTAAGGGTAGCATACAATAATGGTGAGAGGTGGTAAATTTGACCATTTTAAACAGAGTAAAAGAATTAAGAGCTCGTTTTAACTTTACGCAAAGTGTATTAGCAGAAAAGGTTGGAGTAACGAGACAAACAATTGCTGCAATTGAAAAAGGGGATTACGTTCCTTCTTTGTTATTAGCACTTACGATTTGTGATGTGTTCCAGTTAAAGATGGAAGACGTGTTTGTTTTAAATAAGGAGGAGGAAGAGGATGAATAGAATTGTTTTTTCTTATATTATAAATGTACTCTATACTGCACTAGCATGTTGGACATTTGTTGAATTTTATAGTGTTATTACAGAGTTAGCAGATATAATTAAAAACGACAAATTCCCATTTGAAGTATGGTTTAATGGAGTACCATTCATTTTATTATTTATTGGAGCAATTATAGTTACAATTTTTTATAGAATTCAAAAGAAAAAATATAAGAATTTATCTTTTTGGATGTATCCATTATTATTTCCGCTAGAAGATGAACGTGAAAAAGCGATTACGGATAAAGCTTGTCGAACAACATTTGTATCGTTATGGTTTGTGTTACCTTGTGCAGTTGGATTTTTAACTTTTTCGCCTATTATTAATGAATATCTTCCTGGATACCCATTATATATTCTATTTTCTATTTTCTTTATTCAAATGACAGTATTTCACGTATCACTATACAGAAATAAATTAGCTTGAAAAGAAACCTTCTTGCATCGGCAAGAAGGTTTCTTTTCAAGCTAATACTTGTACATATAGCGATATTATTTTATCATTTTATATAGAGTAAGATTTTGTAAGGGAAAGGAACTGTGTATGAATAAGCAAAGAATTTATAGTATAGTAGCAATTCTGCTATTTGTTGTAGGTGGCGTGTTAATTGGAAAGCCATTTTATGATGGATATCAGGCTGAAAAGAAACAGACTGAAAATGTGCAGGCTGTTCAAAAGATGGATTATGAAAAGCATGAGACGGAATTTGTAGATGCTTCCAAAATTAATCAACCAGACTTGGCGGAAGTGGCGAATGCATCATTAGATAAGAAACAAGTAATTGGTCGTATTTCGATTCCAAGTGTTTCAGTAGAACTGCCTGTTTTAAAAGCTTCTACTGAAAAAAACTTATTATCAGGTGCAGCGACAGTAAAAGAGAATCAAGTTATGGGAAAAGGAAATTACGCATTAGCAGGACATAACATGTCTAAAAAAGGTGTTTTATTTAGTGATATAGCTTCTTTGAAAAAAGGCGATAAAATTTATTTGTATGACAATGAAAATGAATATGAGTATGCGGTTACTGGTGTATCTGAAGTGACTCCTGATAAGTGGGAAGTTGTAGAGGATCATGGGAAAGATGAGATAACGCTTATTACATGTGTATCTGTAAAGGATAATTCTAAGCGTTATGTTGTTGCTGGTGATTTAGTAAGAACGAAGGCGAAGAAGTAAAAAAGAAGGTGAACTCTTTAAAGAGTTCACCTTCTTTTTTACTAATGTTGAGAAATAATAGAATATTTCGGTTTTGTATTTAAATATTATTCTATTTATGTATAATAAAGTTAGGATTCTATATTTTGGGAGGAACAAGAGTGAGACAACAGGTGAAGAAACTTCTTTTAACAACGAGTATAGCGTTATTGGTAGCTCCGATTTCAGCTTATGCACATCCAGGGCGTACAGATGCTAATGGCGGACATACGTGTCGTACAAATTGTGAGAAATGGGGATTACAGTACGGGGAATATCATTATCACAATAAACCAGCTTCTAGTAGTGGCGCAACGAGCCCAGCTCCTAGCCAGAATAATAATAGTGCTGTAGAAGCTGAGAGACAAGCAGAAGCACAGCGCAATACCGAGGCGGAAAAACAACGTGCTGCAGAAGTGCAACGCAACGCTGAGGCGGAAAAACAACGTAATGCAGAAGCACAGCGTAAAGCTGAAGAAGAGAGACAACGTGTAGCCGAGGAACAAAGAAAAGCTGAAGAGGCACGTAAGCAAGAGGAAGCGCAGCGCCAAGCTGATATGGAAAAAGGTCAACTTGAAGGTCAAAAGAATGGAGAAACTGATTTTAAAGCAGGAAAAAATGATGCAGAAGTGCATGTAGCTGGAAAATCTGATGCATATAAACAAGCGTTTAAAGCGACTTATGCAGCCGTATGGTCTTTAGAAGAGCAGAAGAAAACGCATTTTGAAAAAGGAAAAGAACAAGGTTTAGCACAAGAGACGATGGACGATAGTCAAGTTGCTCCAGAGTTTAAGGTAAACTTTGCAGACGGATTCAAAGTAGGGAATAAAGAAAGAACAGAAAAAATTGAAAAAGAGCAAGCTGAGTTAGGGGAAAAGACAGGGAAAGAACTAGCTGAAAAGAATCCTGGAAATAGAGAGAAAGAAGTATACGTGAAGGCATATGAAACAGCGTATGAAAAAGGCTATAAGTCTACAAAAAAGGTAGTAGAAAAGGCTGGCTATAAGTATGCATTTGAAAACTATGATTTAAAAGTTCCTGCTAAGTATGAAAGAAATGAATTGTTAAAGAAATGGTTTACTGAAGGATTTAAATCGAATAAAAAAGCAGCGGAAATTCGAGAAGAAGGGTATAAAAAGGGAGACAGCTGGTTCTCATTCTTCTATAAGAGTTTCGTACCAAGTGAATATAAAGAACATAAAGAGCTGTACGAACAAGCAATTGAAAAAGGTAAAACAGCATAAAAAAAGATGAGGAGAAATTCCTCATCTTTTTTAATCCATCCATTTCACTAATTTCTTAGAAATTAATAATAAAACACAACCTAGTACAATTGCCACAGCGCCAATAACTGTGAATACTTCAGCGTATCCAAGTGAAGTTGTGAAGCTTGCAAGTTGTCCGCCTAAAATGTTGGCGATACCTGAACTTGCTAGCCATACACCCATTAGTAAAGATGCTAATTTTACCGGAGCAAGCGCACTAACCATTGATAGTCCGACAGGTGATAAGAATAGCTCACCTAACGTATGGAAAAGATACGTAAAGACGATAAACAGTAAGTTTGCTTTTTCTGTAATGTTATGTTCATCACTACCTGTTTTTAATGTAGCGATAACGAGAATGATATAACCAATACCGAGCAAAATCATACCAAGTCCCATTTTAGTTGGGATTTTTAAATCACCCTGCTTGCGAGTTGCAAGTTTTGCCCATAATGCAGAAATGACTGGAGCAAGTAAAATAATAAATAATGGATTGACCGATTGGAACCAAGATGTTGGAACTTCCCATCCGAACACAGAGCGGTCTACAAATTTGTTTGTATATAATGTTAATGAGCTACCAGCTTGTTCAAAGCCAGCCCAGAAGAAGACAACGAAGCATGTTAAAATGACGATAACTGCGGTACGTTGTTTTTCTTTTTTTGTTAATGGTGTATCTCCTACTGATGGTTGTCCAGCAGCTGTTTGTAAATCGCGAGTTGGTTTTTTACCGATATTACCAAGGAAGCGATTTGATAGTGTTGTAAATAAAATTTGTCCAATGATCATTCCGATTGAAGCGGCTAAGAAACCGTAACGGAATCCGTAATGTACAACGCCATCAACTGTTGTTTTGAATAAATTTTCTGATAAAAATCCGCAAACGAGTGGAGCTAAAAATGAACCGACGTTAATACCCATATAGAAAATGGTAAATGCACTATCACGTTTTGGATCGTTCTCTTCGTATAATTCTCCAACCAGTGTAGAGATGTTCGGTTTGAAGAATCCGTTACCGATAATAATAAGCGCTAATCCGAGGTATAGGCCTAATTGGTTTTGCAAGGCAAATAGTGTAAGGTTACCGATTGCCATTGTTATACCACCAATTGTGATTGCTTTTCGTCTACCTAGAAAACGGTCTGTTAAGTATCCACCAATCATTGGTGTGAAATAACAGGCTCCAGTATAAAATCCGTAAATAGAGAGTGCCCATGCGGGACTAAACCCAAGACCACCGCTTACTAAAGCTGTCGTTAAATATAATGTTAATAATCCTCGTAATCCATAGTAACTAAATCTTTCCCACATTTCTGTAAAGAAGAGTAAGTATAAACCTGGAGGATGTTTCTTTTTTCTTTGTTGTTCTCTTTCTAGTTGTATCGCTGATTCCATGTTATTTTCCTCCTGACACAAACAAAAACAAAGTTAATAATTTTGTACATTTAATATTTTACTTTATTAACTATTATAAGTCAATAAAGGTTGATTTTTCAGAAGAAATTGGAAAAGAGGAATAGCTATAGAATGGGTGTTTCTTTTGTGATAGACTATGGACTATGTTTTCTTTGTAAGGAAGCGGGTTATTGTACTTTTTTATATGTGAAATTGATTTCATAAAAGATGAAATTAAAGAAGGAGAAAGAAATGAAATTGTTACAGAAAAAAGAAATTTTACTTATTAGCCTTATGTTATTCTCTATGTTCTTTGGAGCAGGGAATCTGATATTTCCACCTTTCCTTGGGTATGAAGCAGGAGAACATGTTTGGATTTCATTAGTAGGGTTTATTATATCAGCAACAGGTCTTCCTATATTAGGTGTTATCTCTATTGCAAAAGCAGGAAGTTTTCAAACGTTAGCGGGTAGGGTTCATTCTTCATTTGCAATTATTTTTCCATGTATCGTGTATGTATTTATTGGACCTGGGCTTGGTATACCCCGTGCGGGAAGTTTAGCTTTTGAAATGGGGCCAGGTCAGTTATTCCCTGAAGCAGGAAACGGATTATTATTGTTTTACACAGTTATTTTCTTTAGTATTGTTTACTGGTTAAGTTTATCCCCATCTAAATTAATGGGGTTGTTTGGAAAAGTCTTGACGCCGTTATTATTATGTATGATTGCACTCATTTTTATAAAGAGTATGTTTACAACAGTAGGAGATATGAAAGAACCAATAGGGAACTATGGCCAAGCTCCTATGTTTCAAGGGTTTTTAGATGGATATTTAACAATGGATGCGTTAGCTGCTTTAATCTTTGGAATTGTTATTGCAAATGCATTACGTGCAAAGGGTATTGAAGATGATAAAGGTTTAGCGAAATATATGAGTATTGCTGGAATTGGGGCAGGACTATTATTATCTATTATTTATGTCATCCTTGGATATGTGGGGGCAATTAGTGGCTCATTAGGAACATTTGATAACGGTGCGAAAGTGTTAGCACAAGTTATGATTACATTATTTGGACAGGGCGGAGTCGTTTTATTAGGTCTTATTTTTACTATCGCGTGTTTATGTGTTTCAATTGGACTTGTTACGTCTTGTAGTCAATTTTTTGCGAGTGCATTTCCGAAAGTATCTTATAAATTGTGGGCATTTATAGTAAGCGTTGTTAGTATGATTTTAGCTAATTTAGGGTTAACGCAAATTTTAAAAGTATCAGTACCAATTCTTGGATTTATTTATCCAATTGCGTTAACGCTTATTATTCTAGGGTTATTCCATCAGTATATTGGAAAGTATGCATACGTATATGCAGTAACTGTTTTGGTTGTAGCGATATTTAGTGCAATTGACATTTTAAATAAAAATGTAATGATGAATCAGTGGACGTCAGCATTAAAATACATCCCGTTTTATACAGAAGGTGTTGGGTGGATTGTTCCAGCTATTGTAGGCATGTGTCTTGGTTTTATCGTTAGCATTTTTCTAAATAAGAATAAATGAGTAAAAAGGTGTTTTCCTATTTTGGGAAGACACCTTTCTTTTTTTGGAAAAATACTATTGAAAATGAATAGACTAAGAGTATGATAAAGATAATTGGTAATATATAGGTTCAATGAGAGTTACGAATAAGGGGGGAGCGTATGAAGAAGGATTTGGATAAGAAAATAGAAGCACTCGAAACGGCAATTGAAACAATTCAAGAAGCACTTGCTGAATTAAAAGTAAAGCAGAGGGAAATAGAAGTAGAAAACGCTCAGCAACATGTTAGTAAGAACAAGAAAGAATATATTGAAACGGTAATGGAGGAAAAGCCAAAAGAAGAAATAGTTAAGATAAAAGAGCCTTTGCAAGAACCTGAGTTAAAACAAGTAGATATATCGGCTTTTAAACCAGAGCCATTTAATATTATTAAGTTTTGTCAGACGTGGTTACCGCGTGTATTTGTCGGTATTATGTTGCTTGGAGTGATCTGGTTATTTAAAGCAGGGGTAGATGCTGGTTTATTAACACCAGCGATACGAATTGTGTTTGGTATCGCATTATCTATCGGGTTGTATTATATAGGAGATATTCAAATTAAAAGAGAGCGGCAAGCGTTAGGATTAGTATTAGCTGGAGGAAGTATTACCGGGATTGTTCTAACGACGTTTGCAGCACATTATTTATATGGATTTATTCCGGCAAGTGTCGCGTTTCTCTGTAATATTGCATGGGTTATTTTAGGGATTTATTTAGCGAAAAGATATCAATCGGAATATCTCACTATTTTCGTAGCGGTCGGTGCGTTCTTCGTACCATTCTTGTTAAATAGTACGACTCCTAATCCTTATATTTTCTTTGGATATGAGACAGTATTAACACTTAGTTTATTATGGTATGCGTTGAAAAATCGTTATAAATACTTATATATGATTTCTTACGCTGTTGCTGCCATTGTCCTTTTCGTTTTCTTTGCTGTTATGTCAATGTTAGTAGAGAACTTGCAAATACAGTTAACGATTGTATATGGTTTGATTCATTTACTATTATTTTGGCATATGTTTACGGAGAGAAGTTTTATACTAGAACCACGTTTGGCGATATTTAGTGCGAATGCAGTGTTCTTTATACTAGCTATTTCAAAAATACCTGATTTTACAACATGGGGATTAATTATTAGTGCACTCGTGCATGCCGCTATGTTCGTATGTGAATATAGGAAAAATAGACATTCTACATTTACAAATCTCTTATTTGGTTTCGCAATGGGAGCATTTAGTTTAGCAATTTTATATGAGTATAGTTTAGTGAATGCAGCGATTGTACTATTGTTACAAGGTTTCCTCGGCATGGTCACTTCTATTAAAGTAAAACAACAGATAAAATTGTATGTTAGTGCGACGGTTTACGCAATTGGAATGATACAGACTATTTTTAGCCCGTTTGATCAATTTATTTCGGCAGGCTTTGTTGCTCATCTTATTTTAATAGGAACGTTCTATTATTGCATGAGAGAAGCGAAAGAAGTATTAGCGAGCTTCGGCAAATATATGTATTCTATAGTGCTCTATTGGTTTATGATAATTGTATTTATTACAATTACGAGAATCGGTGAAGTTTTATCTGCAGATGGAAGCGTAATTAGTGTATCAGTATCGTTATTATGGATGGTATATGCATTATTTGCGGTTTGGTTTGGAAGAAATAGAAATATGGATGAAATATTATATGCTGGTTTAGTCGTTTTAGTCGTAACGGTAGGGAAGTTATTCTTACTTGACTTACCAGAGGTATCGATGATGATTAGGGCAGTGTTATTCCTAATCGTCGGTAGTATAGGTATCGTTATTTCAAGAATGTTTTTCTCGAAGGAAGAGAAGTGAGAAGAAGGCAATCCATGTATGGATTGCCTTTTTTATTATTTCTTATTAATCGTTACAGTTTCATTATATTTCGTTGTTGTATTTTGGCGTAGACGAAGCGTTGCTTGTCCAGTTGTATTTGAATCAATCTGTACATTTACAACTTTCTCAGCAGAGCCTAAGCTGTTTGTTGTGAAAGAAAATGCACTACTATATCCGAAAGTAGATGGCCAAGTGCCGTTTGCATTTTGTACTTTAGCCACTTGTGTTCCACCAGTAGTGAAGATACCTAAAGAATAGTTGTTATACGTTGTATTAGGTAGTAAGTTATTTACTTGAATCTTCATTTGGAAAATTTCATTGTTTGGTAGAATGCTAGGGTGTGTAACGACGTAGTCGCTTGTTGTTACCGCACCGTTATAACCGTATGAACCTGGTTTAAAAGTATTTGTATTAAACCATTGATAACCTGCATTTGGTGCACTCCAAGGTTCAGGTTGTGGTTCTGTTGATAAGCTTGGCTGTTCAAATGTTTGTAGAGCTGTAGGTGAATCAAGTTGTAAACCATTTACTTGATCTAAACTTGTAAATGTCTCTTTATTTGATAACCAATTTACGATGTTTTCTAATAAAATCGCATCGTTTTCTTCTTTATAACCATCGTAAGTTTTCTTTGTTTGGCCAGAATCTTCACGAACGTATTTTGGCGTAGCATCTTCAACAGGAGAAGAGTCACCAATAAAGGCAGCTTTTCCAAGTCCTACTTTTGCGATAGCAGCATATGGGCCTTCTGCAATACCACCGCCATTATAAACGCCACTATCAACAGCGTTATTCCATTTTGATGGATTTTCTGGAAGGTAAACAAGTCCTTTTGCTAGTTTTGGGTTTGTAATTGCTAGAGTAGAACCAGCATGCATTGCTACAGACGAAACACCTTTTGTAATTCCGAAAGATTGTTCAGGCGATACAATTGTTTTCGCTGAAACATCACCAAGTGCATTGTAGCGGAAGCGAATACCGAAGTTGTCAGAGAGCCAATCAGAGCTTTCTACTCCTTGCATAGCTTGTGAATTAGCTTCTTCATTAGACATTCCTTTTGCTGGATTATCCCAAGCACCGCGTCTATATCCATTAAATACTTCAGAAGAGTCCCAGCGATTTTTATTACGATCTGCATTGTAATGATCAGCAATAAAGAAGATACTACCACCATTTTTTACATATTGTAACATAGCGTCCTGCTCAGATTTTTTGTAAGGAATATTAGCTTCTGGAACGATAAATACATTGTAATCTTTTAAGTCTTCGTACGTAATAGGTGTTGATTTACGAAGTTCCTTTACGTGATATCCGTTTTTTGCAATGCCGTTTCCGAAGTCAGAAAAGCCGCCGTCAATAACCCAGTCAGCTGTCCCAGCAGTTTGACCGTGTGTATTATCGAATAATACTTTCTTCCCATTGTTTTGATTTACAACTTTTGCAGCAATTTCAGGAGCTGGGTCTACAGAGCTTTCGGCATAAGTAGACGATATGAACGAGGTCCCTATACTTAGTGTAATTGCTGTTGCTAAAGAAAATGTAATCCATTTTTTATTCTTCATAGAAGAATCCCCCTAATAATAAATATATGTGCTTTAATAATGTAATTTATTTTTCTGTAAAAATAAAGACGGAAAACATAAAAAATATTAAAAAATTGTAAAAATACCGTGAATTTTGTTGAGAAATATTTATATAGATATAAAAACATCCCTTCCAAGTAATAAGGAAGGGATGTTTTGCTTAACTAATTTTTGAGTTAGGTGTTTCATCAATCTTATGAAACCCTTTCATGTAATATACGATTGCTAAGCCGATAAGCCAAATTGGGCCGACAATCAATGCAATTCGTGTATCTTCTGAATACGCCATTATACCTAATACTAATACAAGGAAAACGAGTGAGAAATATGAGCTTAATGGGTATAAAGGCATTTTATACGATAACTTTTGTTTATTTTGAGTAGGCAAGCTTTTACGGAATTTAATTTGAGCGACTAATATAATTCCCCAAGTCCAAATTGCACCGAAAGTTGAAATGCTAGTAAGCCATGTAAATACCTTTGCAGGTACGAGATAGTTTAATATAACACCAATTAGTAAAACGATAGCAGTTGCTACAATTCCTTGGCTTGGAATGCCATTTTTATTTAAACGACCAAATCTTTCAGGAGCTTTTTTCTGCTGAGCTAATGTATATAGCATACGGCCTGTACTAAATAAACCACCGTTACAAGAAGAAAGAGCTGCTGTTAATACGACAAAGTTAATAATACCTGCTGCTTTTGCGATACCAATTTGTTGGAATGTTAATACGAATGGACTGCCTTTCTCACCAAGTTCGTTCCATGGATAAATTGCCATCATAACGAATAATGCCCCAACGTAAAAGAGTAGAATTCTCCAAAATACGTTATCGATTGCCTTTGCGAGTGTTTTCTTCGGATTTTGAGCCTCACCAGCTGTAACACCGATTAATTCAACGCCTAAATAAGCGAATAGTACCATCTGCATGGAGAGTAGTAACCCAGAAAATCCATTTGGGAACCAGCCACCATGTGACCAAAGATTTGAAATACCAGTAGCGATACCACCGTTTCCGAATCCGAATAAAATAATACCAGCTCCGACTACTATCATACAGATAATTGTGACAATTTTAATGAGAGCAAACCAAAACTCAAGTTCTCCAAATACTTTTACCGATAAGAAGTTAAAAGCGCTCATTAATAATAGAGCAAGTAATGCCCAAGTCCAGCGCGGGATATCTGGGAACCAGTACTGCATGTAAATACCAGCTGCTGTAATTTCAGCCATACAAGTAACAACCCATAAGAACCAGTAATTCCAACCAGTAATATAACCAGCGAGTGGTCCAATATAATCATATGCATATTTACTAAAAGAACCAGCAACAGGTTGTTCAATTGCCATTTCCCCAAGCGCTCGCATAATGAAAAAAATAACGAGACCGGCAATCATATAGCCTAGCAAAATAGAAGGACCTGCTAGTTTAATGGCGGAAGCGGATCCTAAAAATAGCCCAACGCCAATAGCTGAGCCCAGTGACATTAAAGTAATATGTCGTTCTTTTAAACCACGATTTAAAGTTCCAGATTTGTTTGTGTGCTGCATAAGAAGAATCCCCCTTGTAGAGTGAACGATATTTGAATGCGTTTACTAAATATTTAACTATTTCAAATTATAAAACATTTCTATCTGTTATGCTACAAAAATAATCATAATGAACTGTACTACATCTGTACTTGTCAGACTTAAACTTAAAATTCTAACTATTAGGGAATATATTGACTCTTCTTTTTATTGATTGTTAAGATTAAGTATTATATTTTCTCACATACTAGTAAGAAAAAGAATGTGTGATAATAATTCAGGTGTAGGAAGGGTACATAAGCATGTTTCAATTACAAAAATATAACACTTCTGTGAAGCAAGAGTTTTTAGCTGGCATCACAACTTTTTTTACATTTGCGTATATTCTTGTCATCAATCCAAAAATATTATCTGATGCAGGTGTACCATTTGACCAAGCGTTTACAGCAACAATTATTGCAACCGTTGTTGGAACAGTAGGTATGGCGATTTTCGCGAATTACCCGATTGTTATTGCTCCAGCTATGGGAATGAATGCATATTTTGCTTATTCTGTTGTACAGAAGGCAGAAGGGATTACATATGTAGTTGCCTTTTCAGCTGTATTTGTAACGGGGATTATTTTTCTTTTATTATCTTTTACTTCGTTTAGGCAAAAGTTAATTTTAGCAATTCCTGATAGTTTAAAGCATGCAATTGCAGGTGGAATTGGACTATTTATTGCTTTTATTGGATTGCGCCTTTCTGGAATTATCGTGGATCATCCGTCTAATTTAGTTACGATTGGTGATTTTCATTCTCCAGCTGTTATTTTAACTTTAATTGGTTTAATATTAGCGGCGGTATTAATGACATTGCGTGTGAGCGGTGCATTATTTATTAGTATGATTGTGACAGGAATTATTGCCTTCTTTACAGGGCAATTGAAGTTTGCTGATAAAATTGTGGCGATGCCTCATTTACCAGAGGGTATCATCGTTTCAAACCCAATCAATGCCTTTTCAGATGTAATTGAATACGGATTATACGGCGTTGTATTTTCATTTTTACTTGTACTTTTATTCGATACAACAGGTGCATTACTTGGTTTAATTAAACAAGCAGGTTTAATTACAGACAATACAGAGAAGCGTTTTGGTAAAGCGTTTATTGCAGATGCAATTGGCGGGACTACAGGTTCTATCTTTGGAACAAGCCCAACAGCAGCGACGATTGAATCGTCAGCAGGTATTGCTGCAGGTGGTAAAACTGGGTTAACAGGGATTGTAGTTGTTGGTCTAACAATTATAACGGCATTTTTTAGTCCTGTTATTGCTTCTTTATCAAGTGTAGCCGCTATTACAGCTCCTTCATTAATTATAGTAGGTAGTTTAATGGCACAAAGCATTCGAGATATTAATTGGAATGAATTTGAAGATGCGTTACCAGCATTTTTAATTTTTATAGGTATTCCGTTAACATCTAGTATTGCGAATGGAATTGCAATTGGATTTTTAGTGTATCCAGTCTTGAAAATTGTGAAAGGGAAAGGGATGGAAGTGCATCCGTTACTCTACTTATTTACAATTTTATTTGGATGTCATTTATTCTTATAATATAGGAGAGGGGGCTTCTTATGAGGGGCTCCTTTTTTGTGTATAATAAAGTGAAACTATAATCAGTCACGCAAAATATAAATTACTTAATGGAATATATATGTTACAATATGGATGGAGGGGGAACATGAATGGCTGTAAGTAAAATAAAAGTCGCGCGTGTTCAGTTAGATTTAACACAGCAACAATTAGCAGAAAAAGTAGGCGTTACAAGGCAAACGATTAGTTTAATTGAGAAGGGCAAATACAATCCGTCTTTAGATTTATGTTTGAAAATTTGTTATGCAGTAGATAAAACTTTGAATGATTTGTTTTGGGAGGAAAAGGAGTGATTCGATGAAAATTGTGAAAGATGAACGTTTAATGATTGAAGGGTTAAAACATATTAGATTAGTTTTCATCTTACAAAATATTTTCATACTAGGTATTGTTTTTTATCGCTACGTTTTGCAAGATGCAGGATATGAAAGTGTTTCGGATTTATTAATGGTATTTATGGGTGGGATTGTAGTTATTAACTTTTTAAATCTGAAAAATTCAGTGGAAGTGTATGAGCATACAGGGGGAGTATCACGTAGCTATTTCATGAAACTATTATTAATTCCTGTAAGTATTGTTATTGGGATTTTAGCTATTTGTATCGTTGTAACACCAGATATTTCGATAAAGGAAATTAGTATGACAGGATTTATTATGTTTGCTTGTTTTTTAGTTCCTAGTCTGTTTATATACATATATATGAAAAAGATAAAAAGTGAAGATTGAAATATAAGAAAAGCTTTCCCGTATTGCGGAAAGCTTTTCTTATATTCTTTTATACAGTACTTTATGAAGGCCAATTGGTTCAATTTCAAAGATTTCACCATGTTCTTGGAAGCCTAAGCGCTTGTAATAGTCAGCTACAGTAATTCGGCCATTACACCATAGCATATTTGCTTGACGCTCTTGTAAGATTTGTTCTGCTTTCTGAATTAAGGAGCTTCCAGCGTGGTTGTTTCGAAACTCAGGCAATGTGGCCATTCCTCGTAGACGATAATGCATACCTGCTTGTAAGTCGGGATGCATTTCCTTTGAGAAAGAAGCGATACTAATAAGTTGATCGTTTATAAATGCGCCTAAGTGAAAGGTATCTGTTTCATAATCGGAAGGGTATTTACAATCTGCTAATGTTTGATTGGGGCGTAAAATTTTTTGACGTAATACGTAAGTTTCAGATCCCTCAATATTTTTCACGGTAATCATATTAACATCCTTTCTTATAACGCTTTTTCTGTTAATTGTATAAAGAAATAGGCAGGTGCGGCGAGAAGTCCGAGTATGCTAGCAGTTCCAAGAAGGAGTGAAAGTAGGAGGCAAGAATATTTTATTCCATTCGATTTTTTCCATCCGTAACTACAAATCTCAATACTAACACCGATGAGAATAATGGCAACGAGTATTTCGGCTAATAATAAGAGAGCTAAAGTTATAATAGACATAATGTAATCCATCCCCATAATATGTGATAGTAACATTTTACCATATGAAATGGAAAAAATGCCCCTCAATTATGTGAGGGGCATTTTTTTATTCTAATATGTTTTTTAGTGTATCGATATGTTCTTTTGAGCCTGTTACAAGTAATGTATCACCGTGTTGTAGTCTTGTATCCCCATGTGGGATTAATGCTTTATTTCCACGATAAATTTGAATGACTAGTACATCACCTAAAAACGGAAGGCGACGAAGTGCAACGCCGTTATATTTATTGCTCCGTAGTTCAACTTCACGGACTGTTTCGTTTGCTGTTGTAATTAAGCGAACGAGACTAGGTTTATCAATAAGCGCACGTAATAAAATACGTGTAGAGTTAATTGTTGAGAATACAGCGATATGTTCTTGCGTTGCTTTTTCTTGTAGAAGTGGATCTTCTACACTTGCAATAACATGTTCAACACCTAGCTCTTTTGCATGTTCTGCCAATAATAAGTTTTGTTCATCATCACTTGTTGCAACAACGACGCGATCTGCATCAAATGCTGTTTGTTCAGTTAATGATGCGATTGTGATGTCATCTAATTTCACGATAGGGAAGTCATGTGATGTCGCTTCTTCATCATTTATTTTGTTTTGACGCATCATATATAGCGTTACGTCATAATCTTCTCGTTTTAAATCTAGTGATAACGGAAGGGTAATTCTGCTCGCGCCAATAATAGCTACTTTTGGTTTTGGTGTTTCTACTTTTGGGAACATTTTTTTAAACAATATAGGTGCAAAAATACAAGTAATAACTGCGCTTAAAATAAGAGAGACAGATAAACTTGGACTGATGATCTCCAGTTTTTCACCAATTTGTGCAGCCGCAATAACTAAAGAAAGTGTCGATGTTAATAAGATTGCACTTCCAAGTACGATATTACGTGGATACCATTTTCTTAAGACGAGTGATGGTAAGAGTTTCGAAATAAAGAGTCCTACAATTAAGATTGGAATCATTAGCATACTAGAAGGTTCTTTGAAAATAGACCACACCTCTAGATTTACACCAACCATTACGAAGAAAATAGGGATGAAGAAACCATAGCCGATAGAATCAAGTTTTTCCACCATATCTTCATTTGGTGATAATAACGATACAAGTACACCTGCTAAGAAGGCGCCTAAAATATTTTCTGCTCCAACAGATTCCGATAACCCAACTAAGATTAAAATGAGTGCAAAAACAGCTCGTGTATCAATTTGTACACTACCAGCTTTTAAACTATCTAAGTATGGAATGTTTTTAAAACGTTTTGCAACGAAGTAAATAACAATACCAGCGCCGAATAGAAGAAGAAGAAGCCACATGCTTTGGCCGCTTTCGGAATTTAATCCGACGAATACAGCGAGTAAAATCATTGTAACTAAATCCGCAATAACAGCGACTAATAAAATGATTTGCCCAATTGCTGTTTTTCCTAAGTTATTCTCTTTTAATGTTGGTACAACAACACCTAAAGAAATAGTTGAAATAATTAAAGTCATGAACATTGCATTATCTACGAATCCTAGCCATACGAATAGTAATGATAGGGCATAAGATAAGATGAAAATAAATAAGAAGATAATGCTTGCTGCCTGAAATGTATTTGGTTCGTTTGTCGTATTTTTTTTCCCTTTTTGTTTAAAGATAGAAAAATCAATTTCTAAACCGCTTAAGAACATGAGGAAGATAAATCCTAATGTTGATAAAACTTGAAGCCATATATCTGGCTCAATAATATTAAACCCACTTTTACCTACAAAGATTCCTGCAATAATTTCTGCAACGACCACAGGAAGTGCTTTTAATTTAAAGCGTTGTAACAAAAGGGGAACGAAAAACGCGATTGCAACGACAACCATAAGTGATAGAACAGAAGTATGATGTTCCATTGCGTTCTCTCCCTTCAAATAAATATAGTACCTATTTAGCCATATAATAGGTAGAAAAGCAACGCATATGGATTCGATTTCATAAAGAAAGACTTTTCTTAACATTTGTCATAATAAGTATATTTTTCATGATTATGCTGTTAATTCCGTAATGTGGATGTAATAGAGGGGATAAAAAAAGACTGCTGAGGAATCTCAGCAGTCTTTTTCATGTACATTACATTGAGAAGAAGATCCATACAGTTAAACCAACTGTTGCAGTTGCAACGAAGAAACTGTATATCATTGTAAGAATTTGAACTCTTCCTTCTCCTTCTTTTAAATGCATGAACATAATTAATTGTAACAATGCTTGCGCAACAGCCATTATGATAATAGTTGTTAAGACTGTTGAAAGTGGCAATGTTGTGTAAAGTGCCACGTATAACGCTAGAAACGTTAATGCAAGCGATAAAATAAATCCGAAAACGTGTGACCAAGGGAATCCGCTATGCGCATGTCCGTTTGCTTGATTGTTGTTTTGAGCCATTTACGCCACCATCCCGTTCAAGTAAACTAGTGTGTAAATAAAGACCCAAACAAGATCAAGGAAATGCCAGTATAAGCTGATAATGAATACTTTACGAGCTGTAACTGGTGTTAAACCTCGTTTTAAAATTTGGATAATAACACAAATTGCCCAAATGATACCGCCTGTTACGTGGGCTCCATGCGTTCCAAGAAGAACGAAGAATCCAGATAAGAAAGCACTTGTTTGAATTGTTGCGCCTTCACCAATGTACATAATGAACTCTTCGATCTCGAAGAATAGGAAACCTGCACCTAAAAGTAATGTAAGGACGAACCATCCAAGCATCGCTTTTTGGTTATGCTTACGCATTTCATGAATTACGATACCGCATGTAAAACTACTTGTTAAAAGTAGTAATGTTTGAATTAAAAGCGTTTTAAGTTCAAACAATTGCGCTGGTGTTGGGCCATCTGCCGTACGACCAGCAAGGACTAGATAAGAGGCGAAAAGTGTTGCGAACAGCATAATTTCAGCCCCAAGAAAAATCCAGAATCCTAGGATATTCAATCTGCTTTGTTCGGATTGATATTCCAAAGGTAAGCTTTTATCTAAAGCCGCCATGTCATTTCACCTCTCATGCTATATGTTCTGTTTTTTTAATTTCATCAACACTGATATAGTAGCCTTCATCATAATCGAATGAACGATAGATTAAGCAAGCTAAAATACCAATACCACCGATTGCTGCAAGCCAGAACCAGCTAAATACTAATGCGAAACCTGCAAGACCGAAGAATCCAGACGCAATAATAGGCACACCAGAGTTACTTGGCATGTGAATTGGTTTAATATCTTCTGCTGCTGGTGTAACTGTTTCTCCGCGTTTTTTCATGTACCAGAAAGCATCAGCTTCTTTAATTTCAGGAAGCTTCGCGAAGTTGTAATGTTGTACAGGAGAGTGAGTTGCCCATTCAAGTGTACGACCATCCCATGGATCTCCAGTTGTGTCACGTTCACCGTGACGTGCACTCCAAATTACGTTGTAGCAAAAAAGTAGGAAGCCGATACCATTCATTCCGGCACCACCAGATGCGATTTGGTTTAGCCATCCCCATCCAAGACTTTCAGAGTCAGTGCACACCCAAAGAGTAACCCCGTATAAACATAAGAAGTACATTGGCAAGAAACAGATGTTGAATCCGCTCATAAAGATCCAGAATGTCCATTTACCTAGGCGTTCATTTAACATATGACCAGTCATTTTTGGATACCAGAATGTGAATCCAGCAAGCATAGCGAATACTGTACCTGCGATTAATACGTAGTGGAAGTGAGCGATTAGGAAGTAGCTGTTATGGTATTGATAATCAGCTGCTGCCATTCCAAGCATAACCCCTGTAACCCCACCGACTACGAAGTTTGGAATAAATGCCAATGACCAAAGCATTGGAACTGTAAAACGAATACGTCCTTTATACAGTGTAAACAACCAGTTAAAGATCTTAACCCCGGTTGGAATCGAAATCGCCATTGTCGAAATCGAGAAGAATGAGTTAACCGCTGGACCTGCACCCATCGTGAAGAAGTGGTGAAGCCATACGACGAAACTTAGTAAAGAAATTGCAACCATTGAGTATACCATTGCACTGTAACCGAATAGACGTTTACGTGAGAATGTACTAATGATTTCAGAGAAAATACCGAATGCCGGTAAAATAACGATATATACTTCAGGGTGACCCCATACCCAGAACAGGTTGGCCCATAACATTGGCATACCGCCGCTCGCCATCGTAAAGAAGTGAGCATCGAATAGACGGTCAAATGTCATTAATGCAAGAGCAACTGTTAATACTGGGAAAGCGAAAATAATGATAATTGTTGTAATTAAGATTGACCAAGTAAACATTGGCATTCTCATTAAAGTCATACCAGGTGTACGCATTTTTAAGATAGTAACAAGGAAGTTAATACCGGTCATTAGCGTACCGAGACCTGAAATCTGTAATGCAATTGCGTAGTAGTTATTTCCTACGCCCGAAGTAAACTCTGTACCTGCCATTGGGAAGTAAGAAGTCCACCCAGCGTCTGGAGAACCACCGATTACGAAAGCGATGTTGAATAACATTGCTCCGACAAAGAATAACCAGAAACTTAAAGCATTTAAGAACGGATATGCAACGTCACGAGCACCAATTTGTAATGGTACTACAAGGTTCATTAATCCCATAACGAATGGCATTGCCATGAAAAGAATCATTACTGTACCATGTGTTGTAAAGATCCCGTTATAGTGTTCAGCGTTTAAATAAGTTGTTTCTGGGAATGTTAACTGTGCACGGATCATTAAACCATCCATACCACCACGGAATAACATGATAACCGCAGAAATAATATACATAGCTCCGATTTTTTTATGGTCAACAGTTGTTAACCATTCGTCCCAAAGCCATTTCCATTTTTTATACTTTGTTAGTACGAAAATGATTGCTAATGTCACAAGAACGATAGAAGCGTCTGCACCGTAAATAATCGGGTCACCTGTGACAAAGAATTCATCAAGCTTCACTGTGTTCACTCCAATCTGTTGGAATAATAGCTATTATTTTTTGTTTTTGTAGTAGTTGTAATCACAATATTCAAGTGATTTTGGATCTACATAACTTAAGTGGTGACTAGAGAATGTCATACGACCAACTACACCAGGTTTAACAATTTCGTTGTACTTAGCTTCTGTTAGTTTAGGAGCAGTTTCTTGTACTTCTTTAACCCACTTGTCATATTTCTCTTTAGTTTTTGCTTCAACTTCGAACTCCATGTGTGTGAATCCTTCACCAGAGAAGTTCGCACTACGGCCTAGGTAAGAACCTGGCTTATCAGCTTGTAAATAAAGATCCATAATCATGCCATCCATTGTGTACTTCATACCACCAAGTTCTGGTACCCAGAAAGCATTCATTGGGCCGACAGAAGTCAGTTTGAATTGAATTGGTACACCAGCTGGGATGTTTAAATAGTTAACGGTTTCAATTTTTTCCTCTGGGTAACTGAATAACCATTTCCAGTTTGCAGATGTAACATAAATTTCAACTGGTTTAATATGTTTGGACTCTTTCGGAACCTCTTCCGAAGCATAAGTTGCTTTTACTGTTGGAATCGATAATGCGATAACGATAATAACAGGAACAAGCGTCCAAATAATTTCTAGTAATGTGTTACCGTGTTGTTCAGGTGGCTCATAGTCCATATTCTCTGGTTTTTCACGATAACGAATCAAGATGACTGTAAACAGAATGAATACAATTGCGATAATTAATGACATAAGCAAGAATGACCAAACAATTAAATCATACTGTGCTTTTGCAACAGGTCCTTGCGGATTTAATACTGCGAGTTTTTTATCACAGCCACCGAGGAACAGAAGTAATGATAACGGAAGAAGCGAAGCCAACTTCCAAAACGCTTTCTTTAGTTGCACGATTGAAAATCTCCTTTCTCCTTGGATTGAAACTATGCCAATAAAACAATATAAACCTATTAATTTATAGAAGGCAATAGTTTTTGATATATTGTTAAAAAATAGACACAAATGCACACTTTTTAAGGTGAATATCATTTGTAACTTGATTACATTGTAAACTATTTTCCAGGGAAAAACGTGATTGTGAAAATTTTAAGATAAATAAAGTTATACCAGGATATCCAAGAAATAGAAAAAAGCTATCTTATCATAAGAAAGATAGCTGAATATTTTGTATATTTAGTTTATTTCTCGTATGACAGTTCGTGGCTGTTCAAGTGTGACAATTTTTTTATATTTAACTTGATATAAAATGTAACAAATAATCATAAATGGAATGCCACAATAAAGAGCAATTCTTTGATCTGGAATGAAAGCCAAACTAACAAATGTAATGAAATTCAGCGAAAACGCTACGATTGGAACTAGTGGATAGAGCGGTGTACGATATTTTAAATCATTTATGTTGCCACCGTTTTTCACGAAATTTCTACGGAAGAAAAACTGTGAAGCGGCGATTGACATCCAAACGACAACGGCAGCCATTGCTGCAATAGATGTTAAAACTAGAAAGACAGTATCTGCCGCAAATACACTTGTTAGTAAGGACAGGCTAGCGAAAATTAGGCTGAAAATTAATGCATTTAGCGGTACACCTTTTTTAGTTAATTTCGTAAATGCTGGACTTGCCATTCCTTGTTTTGCCATCGCCCACAGCATACGAGAATTTGCGTAGAGACCAGAGTTAGCAACGGATAATACAGCTGTAATAATAACAAAGTTCATAATGTCTGCTGCATATGGGACACCGGCTACATCAAATACAAGTACAAAGGGACTTTCGACTAGATTAGCCTCTTGCCATGGGAGTAAACCTACAACAACTGATATCGCTAAGACGAAGAAGAAGAGAGTTCGCCAAATTGTGTTTTTAATTGCTTTTGGAATTGTTTTTTCAGGATTTTCACTTTCGCCTGAAGCGATTCCGATTAATTCTGTTCCTTGGAAGGAGTAATTTACTGTAATCATCGTAAGAAGAACAGCTAATGCACCATTTGGAAATAGCCCGCCATTTTCAGTGAAATTATGAAGCATTGGAGCTGGCTTTCCATTAAAGTCTAGTAGACCGAACATAACAGCGCCGCCAAGTACGATGAAAATAACAATTGTTGCGACTTTTACACTTGCGAACCAAAACTCTGCTTCTGCATATGCTTTTGCTGATAAAGCGTTTACGAGGAAGAGTGCTGCTGCAAATGTAACGCACCAAATCCAGGAAGAAACGTCTGGAAACCAGCGTTTCATTAAAATACTTACAGTTGTTAACTCTACGCCAACTGTAACAGCCCAATTTAACCAATACATCCAACCGACAACAAATCCAAAACCAGGTGAAATGAATTTGCTTGCATAACTTTGGAATGAACCTGCTTCTGGCATAGCGACGGATAATTCACCAAGACATAACATCGTTAAATACATAACAAATCCACCGACTAAAAATGCAAGAATAGCACCACCAGGTCCGGCATTATGGACAATTTGACCAGATCCCATAAATAACCCGGTTCCGATAACACCGCCGAGTGCAATCATAAATAGGTGTCTACTTTTCATTGTTCGTTTTAAATCTGTTTGTTCAATTTGTTGATTCATATGTCCCTCACCCCGTATTTTCTTGAATGTGTGAACTTCGTTTTATTCTGAGTTTTTAATCATTAGTGGGGGATGCAACACACACTCGGTTTATTTGCTATGAAATGAATGGAGTATGTAAAAAAACGAACTATGACTAAATACTCTAAGAATGTTTGTTAACATGGTGATATCTTCACTATGTTAACAATTTTGATTTTAGCAAAATATTCTGTAAATGTATATTTATTTTTCTTTTTATTAAAAATAATTAGAATTTTTATAATTAATTCTATGAGCGATAATTCACATGATCTTTCTAGCAAACTAGTAAGAAGAAGGGTACAATGATAAGAGGTGTATCTGTAAAATAATAATTAATGGAGTTTTGTTTATAATGAAAAAGTTAAAATATCTTTTTGTTTTTGGGATTATACTTGCTGCTGCATTTTTTATAGGAAAAGATAAAATCATGCAAAAGGCGCAAGTTCTACGCTTAGAGTTTCTATCTGAAATGAAAGAAGCAGCTATGATTGAAGATGTTCCGTTTATTAAACAATTACCAGAATTGCCTAGAGGGTGTGAAGTGACAAGTTTAGCTATGTTGCTGCAATATAAAGGTGTACAAGTAGATAAGATGCAACTTGCTAGCGAAATTCATCGTGTTCCATTTGAACAAAATGGTTTGCGTGGAAATCCTTACGAGGGATTTGTAGGAAATATTTATACAAAGGCAGAGCCTGGATATGGTGTATACAATAAACCAATCTTTGATTTAGCAGAAAAATATGTTCCTGAAAAAGTAATTAATTTAACAGGTAGAGACATGCAAGATATATATAAAGTAATTAGTTCTGGCTCTCCGGTATGGGTCATTATTAATACGACGTTTAAGCCGCTAGCTGAAAGTAGTTTTGAAACATGGAATACGAGTTCAGGCGAAGTGAAAATTACATATTATGAGCATAGTGCAGTAGTAATTGGATATGATCAAAACTTTGTATATGTAAATGATCCTCTTAAAAATAATCCACGTTTGGCTGTTCCGCGAGCAGAATTTGAGAAAGCTTGGGAGCAAATGGGAAAACAAGCAATTACTATTTTATAATAATGAAAAAGTCATCTTTGGGATGGCTTTTTCTTTTTGGTTTATTAACACTGAAAATTCAGAAGATTCTTTTAAAAGTTAACGATTCACGTTATAATAACATTTAACTTGGTGAAGAAGGGGAGAAGAGAAATGGATGTTGCAAAGGAACTTGTTTTGTCAAAAAATCAGTTAGTTGAGTGGAGAAGGCATTTTCATAAGTATCCAGAGTTATCTTTTCAAGAAGAGAAAACATCGCAGTTTGTGTTCGATATACTTCGGAAATTCCCATATTTAGAAGTGTCACGGCCGACTAAATATAGTGTGATGGCAAAGTTAGTAGGTAAACATCCGGGCAAAACAGTTGCGATTCGAGCCGATATGGATGCTCTTCCTATTCATGAAGAAAATGAGTTTGATTTTATTTCTACATATAAAGGTGTAATGCATGCATGTGGTCATGATGGACATATAGCGATATTACTTGGGGTTGTACATAAGTTGGTAGAAGAAAGAGAGAAGATTAAAGGGGAGATTCGTTTTCTATTCCAACATGCTGAAGAGAATTTTCCTGGTGGTGCAGAGGAGATGGTTGCTGCAGGTGTAATGGAAGGTGTGGATTATATTATTGGTGCTCACCTTTGGGCGTCGTTAGAGGTTGGGAAAATAGGTGTTATTTATGGTCCTGCAATGGCTGCACCGGATGTTTTTAAAATTAAGATAGAGGGGAAAGGTGGACATGCTGGAATCCCTCATGAAACGGTGGATAGTATTGCAATCGGAACACAAGTCGTTTCGCAACTTCAGCAAATTGTATCTCGCCTCACGAATCCATTAGATTCTCTCGTAATATCTGTTACGCAATTTCATGCTGGGACAACTCATAATGTAATACCAGAGCAAGCTGAGATTGAAGGGACAGTAAGAAGTTTAAGACATGAATTACGAGGTGAAACAGAGAAGAAGATTGAGCGGATTGTGAAGCATATTACGGAATCTTACGGAGCGAAATATACATTTTCATATGAATATGGATATCGACCAGTTGTAAATGATTATGAAGCTACAGAGCTTATTGAACAAACGGCATTACAACTTTATGGAAGGGATAGAGTTGTTCGTTTACAGCCGACGATGGCTGGAGAAGATTTTTCAGCGTTTTTACAAAAGGCACCGGGGACATTCTTTTTTATTGGAGCGGGAAATAAAGAGAAAGGTATTATATATCCTCACCATCACCCTCGTTTTACGATTGACGAAGATGCATTACCGATTGGAGTGGAAGTCTTTGTATCAGCCATTATGAACTTTATAAGTAAAGGAGAATGAGATGAAGAAAATACACATTCTAGCGCTTATCCCAGTTCTTTGTTTAGTAGTTGGGCCAATATTTGCGAATTCAGTTACTCCTTACGTATTAGGGATGCCATTTTTATTATTTTGGGTATTATTATCAGTGTTTATTACATCTTTTTGTATGGGGCTTGTGTACGTGTTTGATCCTGCTAATAAGGAGGATGTAAAATGACTGCATTACTTATCATTATTTTATTTTTGTTTCTCGCACTATTTTTAGGGATTCGGGCACAACATGGAAAAGATATGAATTTAGAACAATGGTCAGTTGGAGGAAGAGGATTTGGCACTATTTTTGTTTTTCTCCTTATGGCAGGTGAAATTTATACGACGTTTACATTTTTAGGGGGAAGCGGCTGGGCATATAGTAAAGGAGCACCTACCTTTTATATTTTGGGATATGGTGCTTTAGCTTATCTTTTATCGTATTTTTTATTGCCACCCATTTGGAAGTATGCGAAAGAGCATAACCTTGTTTCACAGTCAGATTTTTTTGCGAAGAAATATAGAAGTAAAGCGCTTGGACTTATTGTTTCGATTGTTGGTGTTGTTTCCATCATCCCATATCTTGTTTTACAGTTAAAAGGACTGGGAATTATCGTTTCAGAAGCTTCTTACGGAAGGGTGTCACCTGTTGTTGCAGTATGGATCGGTGCTATTGTTATAACTATATATGTAATGGTTTCAGGTATACATGGTTCGGCTTGGACGGCTGCTTTGAAGGATATTATGATACTGTTTATCGTTATGTTTTTAGGTATATATTTGCCGTATCATTATTATGGAGGATTTCAGCCGATGTTTGAGGCTGTAGAGGCAGCGAACCCGGGATTTTTATCTTTACCTGAAGAAGGAATGAGTATTTCTTGGTTTGTTTCTACTATTATATTAACGGCCCTCGGTTTTTATATGTGGCCTCATACATTTGCTTCTGCTTTTTCTGCAAAAAATGAAAAAGTATTTCGTAAAAATGCAGCAATTATGCCATTGTATTCTTTAGTTTTACTTTTCGTATTTTTTGCAGGATTTGCTGCTATATTGCAAGTTCCTGGGTTAAAGGGAGCGGATGTAGATCTTTCGTTATTCCGTCTTGCTTTACAAACTTTTGATCCTTGGTTTATTGGAATTATTGGTAGTGCGGGAGTATTAACGGCATTGGTTCCAGGGTCTATGCTTGTTATGGCGGCTTCTACACTGTTAGCAAAAAATATTTACCGAACGATAGTCCCGTCTGCTTCAGATAGACAAGTTGCTAAGATGGCAAAATTATTTGTGCCTGTAGTAACGCTCGTGGCAGTTTTATTTACATTTAAAGGAGGAGAAACAATAGGAGCACTTCTATTAATGGGATACAGTATCGTTACACAACTTTTCCCTGCACTTGTATGTAGCTTGTTTCCACGTCAAATTATTACGAAGCAAGGGGCGATTGCAGGAATGGGAGTTGGGCTATTAGTGGTCGCATATATTACCTTATCTGGTTCAACTATAGCCACGATGTTTCCGAGTTTCCCGCAGTATATAAAAGATTTGAATGTAGGTATAGTCGCATTGTTAATTAATATAATTGTGATGTTTGTAGTTAGTGGATTTACAAAAGGTGTATTTATAAAGAAAAACACTATAATAGTAGAAAAGTAATTCGTTTATCCTGCATTAACGGGCAGTAAGACCCCCACCTCAAAATTCAGCGGAAGCAAAGAAGTTAGGTGGGGATTAAACTGTCCGTAAAAGCCCGATTGGTGAGGGGTGATTAAAGTTTTACTTTATTAGAGCTATCTTTGAAAAGAGATAGCTCTTTTTTTGTATATATTTCCTTCTATTAGCGGAATCTAACTAAAAACTTGTTGAAAAGGAAGCTAGGTGGGGAAATTGTTAGAGCTTGAAGGTAACTTATTTGAAGTTATGAAAGAAATTAGGGATGAGTTAGGTTCACCTAATGATTTAACAATTAGAGAAGTTGCTCTTGCTGGGAGTTTTACACGTTGTGCGGTTGTGTTTTTATGTGGATTGACAGATAAGGATAATGTTTATAAATATGTCATTCGCACACTGCAATACGAAGAAATTATAAATGAGGAAGCTGTTGTTCAAACGTTATTGGATCGTTTTATTTCTATCGCAGAAGTGGGTGTAAAGACGAAGTTTCCAGATATTATGAATGCGATATTAGCGGGAGATACAGTTATATTAATTGATAATATTCAAACCGCTATCGTTATTAATAGTAGGGCCTGGGAGAAGCGAAGTTTATAACCACCAGTGACAGAAGATTTAATACGCGGACCGAGAGTTGGATTAAATGAAGATATTAATGTGAATAAAATGTTAATCCGACGCAGTTTACGCGATCCAAAGTTGAGGTTCCAATCTTATATTATGGGGAAGCGATCGCAGAAAGAAGTAACCCTAGTATATATAGAAGATATTATTAATCCTCACATTGTAAAAGAGTTAGATCGCCGTCTTCAATCAATAGTGACAGATGTCGTTTTGGAAACAGGTACGATTGAACAATTAATTCAGGATAATAATTTATCCCCATTTCCACAGTTTTTGAATACAGAGAGGCCTGATAATATTATAGCCTCATTAGCGAAAGGGAAGGCAGCCATTTTAGTAGACGGATCCCCGTTTGCTCTTATTGCACCACTTGTGTTTGTTGATATTTTTCAATCTGTAGAAGATCATTACGAGCGCTGGGTGATTGGAACGTTATTAAGATTTTTACGTATGGGTTCAGGCATAATTGCGGTTTTGTTACCAGCTATGTATGTAGCACTTGTATCTTATCATCAAGGACTTATTCCTTCTAAACTGGCTTATTCAATTGCAGGTGCGAGGGAAGGTGTTCCGTTTCCTGCATATATTGAAACGTTAATGATGGCCTTGACTATGGAATTAATACGAGAAGCTGGAATCCGATTGCCGAAACCGATGGGACAAACGATAGGGATTGTAGGAGGTCTTGTAATTGGAGAAGCTGCGGTAAATGCAGGGATTGTAAATCCGTTTTTAGTTATTATTATTGCAGTTACTGCGATTGCTACGTTTTCGCTTCCTGTATATAGTATTACGATTACGTTCCGAATTTTACTTTTCGTCTTTGTATTAGCTGCAACGGCTTTTGGGCTGTATGGGATCATTCTAGCTCTGATCGCACTTGCTATTCATATTACAAATTTAACAAGTGTTGGTATACCGTATACAACTCCAATTGCTCCTGCATTTTATAAAGATTGGAAAGAAGAATTTATTCGCATGCCAAAATCGATGTTGAAAGATAGACCAGAGTACTTACAAACAAAAGATTCTACAATACGTCCAAAGGAGCGAAAATAAGTGAAACCATTTGAGTATGGCGATGAAGAGATTGGATCTCGTGAAATTGGGTTTGCGGTATCATCGACCATTATTGGTATAGGGGCATTGTCTATGCCAAGAGATATCGCTAACCAAACTTTATTTTCGGACGGTTGGATTATCTTGCTTTTGGGTGGATTGATCTGCGCGGTTTTAGGTTGGTTTGTGACGAGAGTGGCTATCTTATTTCCAAAACAAAATTTTGTTCAATATACGAGTGCGCATTTGACGAAGCCTGTTGCATACACAATTAGTAGTATTTTAGTATTAACGTTTGCTGCTTTGACAGCATATGAATCGCGAATGATTTCAGTTATTTCTCAAACGTATTTATTTAGTGATACACCAATACAACTACTGTCTTTCTTCTTCTTATTAGTTGTTATTTATGGAATAGCAGGATCAAGAGCAGCCTTATTAAGGTTAAATGTTTTATTCTTACCTATTGTTTTAATTGCGATAGTACTTCTTTCTTTATTGAATATAAATTTAATGGAAATAAATAATTTACTACCAGCTTTTCAAACGAAAGTAAGTCAATATGCTGTTGGAGTTAAAAATTCTATTTTTACGTTTATTGGATTTGAAGTAGCGTTATTTTATGCGGTTTTGCTGAATGATAAGACAGCGAAAAAAGCGCCAATGGCAGTCGCGAAAGCGGTGATGGTAAACGTGCTGTCATACATTTTAATTTATGTAACTTGTATTAGTGTTTTTACTTATATGACAACACGTGGATTGACATATCCAACAATTGAATTAGGGAAAGAAATTGAAATTGGTGGAGGATTTTTAGAAAGGTTTGATGCGATTTTTTTTACGACTTGGATTATTACTATTTATAACACTACAGCAATGTATTATGATGTCGCATCTTTATTGTTTTGTGCTATGTTTCCGAAAGTGAAGAAACATATTTTTATTTTCGTAAGTGCCCCTATTATTTTTATGGTGAATATGATACCTAGTAGTTTAAATGCTTTATCAAGTTATGGGACTTATTTAGCTTGGATAGATATGGGGTTTGTTGTGTTAGCGCCTTTGCTCGTTTTAATTGTATATAAAATAAAAAGAAGGAATGGTGGAAATGAAACACCTTCTTAAAATTATAATGGTTATGGCTTTAACTGGATTTATGAGTGGGTGTTCTGAGTTAGAAGAGATAGAAGAAAGAGGATTTGTAGTAGGAGCGGCTTACGATATCGTAAAGGAGAAGAAAGCGAATCCAATTATGAAAGGAACCTATCAGATGGTACTCCCTAGTAAATTGTCTCAACAGGGTGGACAAGGGGGTGGGGATAGCGAAAATTATATTAATGTTAGTGCAAAAGCAGATAGTGTATTTGAACAAATAAGAATAATCGCCAAAAAAATTAGTCGTACATTATTTTTCCCTCATATACAAGTGATTATTTTCTCTGAAGAATTACTTTCACATCCATACATTTTGCAAAATACGTTAGATGTATATATTCGCGATCATGAGATGAGAAGAAATATTCGTTTGTTCGTTTCTAATAAAAATGCCGAAGCTATTTTAAAACAAAGTGCCAAGCCTGAAAATTTACCGGCGCAGTATATTGATATGTTAGCTGAACACCCTCCAAAAAATGCCCAAATGATTGAGGCTGCAAGAATTGGTGAGGTGCAGGAAAAGATGATCTCTAACCGAAGTTTTGTATTACCTATTCTTGAACTAACAAAACAAGGGGTACAAATGAACGGTGCAGCATTGTTTCGTGGAAAGGATAATAAGTGTGTAGGCAATTTGAGTGGGGAAGAAACATTAGGGATGAATTATATAATAGGTAAAAAAATTGGAGGTTTTTTTACCATTCGTAAAAAGGATCAACTTATTACATATGAAATTCATAAGTTACGTCGAAAAATTAAAGTATCCACAACGAATGCTACAAAACCGAAATTTAATATTCATTTATCTCTGGAAGGTACAATAGCTGAGTTGCACTTTAGTGATCATAAAAAGGTTTTGAATGAAAAACGTTTAGAGAAGGATATATCGGAAGAAATGGAGGAGCGTATTCAAAAATCGATTAAGCTTGTTCAAAAAAAATATAAGGTAGATGTATTAGAGTTAGGGGAAGTGTATAAGAGACATAATTATAAAGAATGGACAAAAATAAGTAAGAATTGGGATCAAGGCGAAAATTACTTTAGTAATGCTGAAATTACTGTTCACGTTCATCCAACAATTGAACATTCAGGTTCAGCTTTACCGAAAAGAGTGAAATAAGGTGATGAAAGTTGTTTACTGGATTAGGAATTAGTTGCACGATATTAATGGCGGTGCTGCCGGGGGCTATATATTTCATTCATAAAAAACTCACAACGTATGGAGCGCAGCCGTGGAATACTGATGTACAAAAAAAGAAACCTGAATGATTTTCAGGTTTCTTTCGGACAAAGCATATGTGAAGGGGGATGCCTTCTATGTATGCTTTGTTTTATACAAGCCCTAACCAATGTACCAATTGTGTAGAGAGGAATGTAACAACAATGGCGATAACGGTAGGGATTGCAAACGATAAGAATGTCCATTTTGCACTTTTTGTTTCTTTGTATATGTTAACCAGTGTTGTTCCGCACGGGAAATGAAGAAGTGAGAACAACATTGTGTTTAACGCTGTTAACCAAGTCCAACCATTTTCTAGGAATAGATTTTTAATTTGATTAAAATCATCTATTTCAGTTAAAGCCCCAGTTGATAAGTAAGACATTAATAAAATTGGGATTACAATTTCATTAGCAGGTAGTCCAAGAATGAATGCAGCTAGAATAAACCCGTCAAGTCCTAACATTTTAGCAAATGGATCTAGGAAGTTTACAAAATACATAAGTAAGCTTGTGTCACCAATAAAAATGTTAGCAAGTAACCAAGTTAATGCAGCCGCAGGGGCAGCAACAACTATAGCTCGTTTTAAAACGTAGATTGATTTATCGAGTGTTGCGCGAACAATTGTATTCCAAACTTTTGGCTTGCGGTACGGAGGTAACTCAAGTGTGTAGTGAGTTGGAACCCCTTTTAAGGCTGTTTTTGATAGTACCCAAGAAACAGTTAATGTCATAATAACACCAAGTACAACCATTCCAACTACAACGCCAGCAGTAACCAATGTTTGCATACTGCCTGTATAACCAGCAGCCATAAATAGTGAAGCCATTAAAATTAACATAGGCCAGCGACCGTTACAAGGAACGAAGTTGTTCGTTAAAATTGCTAGCATACGTTCACGTGGTGATTCAATGATACGTGTTGACATAATGGCTGCTGCATTACAACCAAATCCCATTGCCATTGTTAAAGATTGTTTCCCGTGTGCGCCGGATCGTTTGAATAAGCGGTCCATATTAAACGCGACACGTGGTAAGTATCCGTAATTTTCTAATAGCGCGAACATAGGGAAAAAGATTGCCATAGGTGGTAACATAACGCTAATAACAGCACCGATACCACGGAACAAACCAAGTATTAAAATGCCATGTAACCATTCAGGTGCATGCGCTGCTTGGAACCAAGATGTTAAATATCCTTCGGCCCATCCGAAGAATTCGGCAATCATATCAGATGGTACGTTAGCGCCTGCAATTGTAAGATAAAAAATAATAGATAAAATACCGAGCATAATTGGGAATCCCCAGATTGGAGATGTGAAAATTTTATCTAGTTTTTCGGAACGATATAATTTATCAGTATTTGTATATTGGACAGATTCTTTACATATGCTTGCAGATGTTCGGTAAATATCTCCGACTATATCATCTCGTATATCTTCTTTTGAAAGTGTTTGTGCATGTTGAATAATATAGTCTAATGGAAGAGCTTTACTGGCTGAGTGAGATTCCATTAATTACGACCTCCCTTACAAGTGGTTCATTATGGTGTTTTTGAAGTGTAGTTAAGAAATTTTTATCTCCATCTAATATACGTAACGCAATCCAACGTGCTGGATACGTATCACCGAACACTTTATAAATTTGTGGTTCTAATTCCTGAATCATATTTTCGATTTTTTCGCTGTAAGTAATTTTAATTGGTGTTGGAATTAGTTTTTTATTTGCTACTTTTGCAATAACATTTAGCAAATGACCAATACCTACTCGGTTACGTGCTGAAATTTTAACGACAGGTACACCAAGTGATTTTGCTAATTTCTTTTCATCGATAACAATCCCTTTTTTCTCGGCTTCATCAATTAAGTTAATGCAAATGACTACATTGTTTGTCATCTCCATCACTTGAAGTGCTAAATTTAAATTTCTTTCCATAGCAGTTGCGTCTATAACAACTACAGTTACTTCTGGTTTTTCAAATATAATATAATCCCTCGCTACTTCTTCGTCTGCGGAATTTGAGTATAGTGAGTAGGTTCCAGGTAAATCTATTAATGTATAATTACTTCCGTTATGTTCATATTCTCCTTCAGCTTTTAAAACAGTTTTTCCCGTCCAGTTTCCAGTATGTTGTTTTAAGCCTGTTAAAGTATTAAATAATGTACTTTTCCCTGTATTCGGGTTACCAGCTAAAGCGATACGATGTTTGCTCATCTGAAATCATCTCCTATTAATACCCCGAAAATAAGGGAGCTTTCTTCTTTACGCAGTGCAATAGTTGTGTTACTCACTTGATAAGCGACCGGATCTCCAAGTGGACTGCGTTGCAATACTTTAATCGTCGCCCCCGGGATAAATCCCAAATCTAATAAGCGTCGTTTCATAGTTCCTTCTAATTGTATCTTCTCAATTTGTACAAACTCTCCTATTTTAAATTCGGAAAGTGGTTTTATATTAGCCGATACCATAAAAGTTACCTCATCTCTATATTTTTAGTTTGAGTTTAAAAAGTTTCCTAAGGTAAACTTTTTGTTAGTAATATAGTAGACTACATTGGATTATGTTGTCAATTAGTACTTTAAAAATATTCATTTATTTTTAGAATTGTTCCAATTTATTTAGTTGTACTAAAAAATATTACTGAAATTATTTTTAATGTGCATAAATTAGGTGTGTGAAAATTACAAAATACAGCGGAATTGTAAATGTAACTTTAACGAAAAGGGAAAAAGAGAGAAAAACATTTACATTGAATTTACATTGTTAAGAATATATTTACATTGCAGTGTAGTTAGTGTGGTTTTTGTTTGGTTATTTAACTATAAATGTTGGGATTTCTAGCTTTTAAGGATTATTATCGTCATTTACTTAAAATTAAAAATTGCTTAACACTCACATAATATTGTTGTCCTACAATGAATTTGTGTTCGAAAGAAAATGAATTCGAAAAGTGATAATCCAAATGGGGGTACAAGACATGGTTATGAAAAAAGGTATTAAATTTTCTTTAGCAGCTTTAGTGGTAGCAGGAGCATTAGTTGGTTGTGGGAAAGCAGAAGATACAACTAGTAAAGACACTGCTAAAGGAAGCGATAATACAAAACAAGAATTATCAGGTACGATTGCAGCGGCTGGTTCTACAGCTCTTCTACCTCTTGCGGAGGAAGCTGGAAAGAAATTCATGGAGAAAAATTCAAAAGTTTCTATTCAAGTTCAAGGTGGCGGTAGTGGAACTGGGATTAACCAAGTAGCATCTGGTGCAGTACAAATTGGTAATTCAGATGTTCCGTCCGGAGATAAAATAAAAGATGCTGAAAAGGCGAAAGAATTAGTAGATAACAAGGTAGCGGGTATTGCATTCGCTCTTGTCGTAAATAAAGATGTAAAAGTTGATAACTTAACAATGCAACAAGTACAAGATATCTTCACTGGAAAAGTAACAAATTGGAAAGAAGTTGGCGGAAAAGATGAAAAAATCAATGTAATTAATCGTCCAGCTTCATCTGGTACACGTGCTACATTTGAAAAAACGATTATGAAAGACGCGAAAATTAATGATGGAACTGGTACAACACAAGATTCTAACGGTGCAGTAGAGCAAGCGATTAACTCTACTCCTGGTTCGGTGAGCTATTTAGCAATGTCTTACATGGTGGGCGAGAAAAAAGGCGCACTACAAACAGTCAAAATTGATGGTGCTGAACCGAAAGTTGAAAACATCGCGTCTGGTAAATATCCATTCTGGTCTTACGAATATATGGTAACAAAAGGTGAAGCGAAGGAAGCGACGAAAGCTTACATCGATTATGTAAAAGGTAAAGATTTTGAAAAACAAGTAGAAGATATGGGCTACATTCCAATGTCTAAATTAAATAAGTAATAAAATTTTATGGGGCTGGCTGCAAGGCCAGTCCTGTTCATTTCAATCTGTGAAGTGGGGTCTGTCCTGTGATGAAGGGGAAAAAACAAATTAATTACGTGAAAAGTGAATATATAGGAAGATCACTTGTTACGTTTTGTGGTATTTTTATTGTTTTAATTACATTAGCTATTATTGCGTTTATTTGTGGGAAAGGTATTCAATCTTTTACACAAAGTGGTATCTCATTTACTGAGATGTTAACATCGACAAAATGGAATCCAAATGCTGAGCAAGGATCCTTCGGGGCTTTAATTTTCATTGTAGGTTCAACGGTGGTTTCGTTAGGCGCGGTTATTATTAGTGCACCAATTGCTATAGCTCTTGCTATATTCATGAATTTAATTTCGCCAAAGTTTGGAAATAAAGTATTGAAGCCTGTTCTAGAATTGTTAGTTGGTATTCCTTCGGTTGTATACGGATTATTAGGTGTTACGATTTTAGTACCACTATTACGTGATTCGTTTGGGGGAGTAGGCTTTAGTTTAATTGCAGGTATTGTTGTATTAAGTATTATGATTTTACCTACTATTGCTAGTATCGCTTCTGATGCAATACGTTCTGTTCCATTTGATTATTTAGAAGCTTCTTATGGTCTAGGATCAACGAAATGGCAAGCGATTAGCCGAGTGATTGTTCCTGCTGCGAAAAAAGGGATTTTAACAGGTGTTGTTTTAGGCTTAGCGCGTGCTTTCGGTGAAGCGTTAGCGGTTCAAATGGTAATCGGGAATACGATTAAATTACCAGAAGGAATATATAGTCCGACAGCGACGTTAACTGGTATTTTAACAATGGACATGACGAATACATTGAACGGAACTGCTTGGACCCATGCGCTATGGACTTTAGCGATGATTTTACTTGTTATTTCATTCCTGTTTATTTTAGTAATTCGAGCGATTGGGCAAAGAGGTGAGCGATAATAATGAATGCAAGAACGGTAAATAAAGTTTGGACGGGTATCTTTTATGCGGTTGCGGCTTTAGTTGTAGCTTTGCTAGTGTTCTTAGTATTTGAGATTTTACAAAAGGGATGGGGATTTTGGGATCCTAATTTCTTGTTTGGAGAACCAAGCAATACAAGATCTGGTGGTGGGATTGGTCCGCAGTTATTCAATTCCTTCTACATGCTTGTTATAACGCTTATTATATCTATTCCTCTTGGATTAGGTGCTGGAATATATTTAGCGGAGTACGCAAAACAAGGACGTTTTTTAAATTTTGTTCGTCTATGTATAGAGACGATGGCGTCTTTACCTTCTATTGTTGTTGGTTTATTTGGTTTGTTAGTGTTCGTTACAATGACAGGTTGGGGATACACAGTAATGGGTGGTGCTCTTGCTTTAACTATTTTAAATTTACCAGGTTTAACGCGTGTTTGTGAAAATGCGATTTCAGAAGTTCCTCAGAATGTAAAAGAGGCAAGTCTTGGATTAGGTGCAACGAAGTGGCAAACAATCGCTCGTATTATTATCCCATCGTCATTACCACAAATTATTACAGGGATTATTTTAGCGGCGGGTCGTATATTTGGGGAAGCGGCAGCATTAATTTACACAGCGGGTTTAACATCCCCGATTTTAAATTCAGCAGCGGATTTCTCAAGTCTTGCGCATCCTTTAAATCCGTTTAGACCAGCTGAAACATTAGCGGTTCACATTTGGAAATTAAATTCTGAAGGAGTTATTCCAGATGCGAAGTTGATTGCGACAAAATCTGCAGCTGTATTAATTATTATGGTATTACTATTCAATGTTATTTCACGCTTGATAGCATCTATATTACACAAGCGCTTTACAGGAACGAAAAGAAAAAGTAAAACAACGACAAAGGTAAAAGCGGCATAAATTATAAAGAAGAACTCTCTATTTATAGGTAGGGGGTTCTTTTGTATTTTAATATAGAAGGAATGGATGTAATGATTGTTGAATTTGTGATTAATTATAAAGAAGAACAGATGTAATTTAGAGAGGAGCTTTAATTTGTTTTTTCTGCAAATGTCAGGTTTTCCTGGGTCAGGAAAATCGACAGTTTCTAAGTATATAGCGAAATTAACAGGTGCTGTAATTATAGATCATGATGTTTTGAAATCCGCGTTGTTAAAATCATTAAAAGTAAAAGGAATTGAATCAACGATTGTTGGTGGGCTTGCGTATGATGCCGAATGGGTATTGATTGATTCTTATTTAGAACAAGGGCATAGTGTTATATTGGATAGTCCGTGTTTATATGAGGGAATGGTTGAAAAAGGGATTGAACTATCAAATAAACATGGTGTGAAATATAAATATATTGAGTGTTATCTTAATGATATGGAAGAGATTAATAGGAGACTGCAAACACGTAAGCGTATGATCAGTCAAATTGAAAAGGTGGAGTCGGAAGTAGGTTTTAAAAAGTGGTTAAATGGTAGTAAAAGACCTTCAAATAATGAATACCTTATTGTGGATTCTAGTAAACCTATAGAGCAATATGTGGAAAAAATGATGGATTATATGACTAAATAGAGAAAAGGCGTTATCTTCATTTGTGAAGATAACGCCTTTTGTTTTTAAATATCAAGTGTTTCTGTAGAAGTGCTTATTTTCCTACGGGAGCGTCTTTTTCTCCCGATTTTATCTAATAGTTCATACATAACTGGAACGACTACTAATGTAAGAGCAGTTGAGACTGCCAAACCGCCGATGACAACGACGGCTAAACTTTTTGATACCATACTTCCTGCTTGGGATTGGCCAAATAGGAGTGGGAGCATAGCAACGATTGTTGTAATAGCTGTCATAATAATTGGGCGTAGTCTAGTAGAACCTGCTTCAAGTAAGGCTTCTCTAGTTTCCATTCCATGTTCCCGATTTTGTTGGACTCTTTCTATTAATACAATAGCGTTTGTAACAACCATCCCGATTAACATTAATGCGCCGATCAAGGAATTTACATCAACAGGTGTTCGTGAAATGATTAATCCTAAAATACCACCGAAAGCAGCTAATGGTAAGGAGAATAGGATTGCAAAAGGAGCACGTGCTTGCCCGAAGGTGATAACCATAATTAAATATACGATCCCGATTGCAATCCCCATAATTTTGAATAAATCTGTAAAATTCTCTTGCATAGATTCAGTAGCTCCTGCGATATTTACTTTTGCACCACCAGGTAAATCTAAGTCAGTCATCGCTTTATTTACTGCTGTGTTTACTTTACTCAAATCTTCATTTGAAGCTTCGGCTGTAATTTGGATTGTTTCTTTTCCGTCTTTATGGAAAATTTCTGTTTGTGTTTGTTTTTCTGAAATAGTTGCGATGTCTTTTAAAGGTATTGGTCCATTAATAGGTGATAGTATGTTTGTATTTAAAATATCTTCTTGTTTATTAATGTTTTCTTTTTTGTGTTCTATCATAATAGTAGCTTTTTCATTATTAATTGTAATTTCGCCAATAGGTGATTTCTTCATAAGGAATGCTACTTGTTGCGCAGCTATTTCTGGTGTTAAACCTAGTTGTTCAGCCTTTGTTTGATCAATATGAATTTGCCATTCTTTCTTAGAGTCTTCTAAATTTGTTTTTACTTTAGAAAGATCATCCATGCTTTTTAGTTTTGTTTCAACGATAGTAGCCGCCTCTTTTAAATCCGCTTCGTTAGTAGCTGTTACGTTAAATTGTAAGTTATTGCCGCCGCCAGAGCTTGAATAACTTGTTTTTATATAATCAAGTTCAGCAGGCTCAAAAGTTTTATTTTCCTTTTTTAACTCTTTAATATATTGATCAATATCAGAACCTTTTTTAAAGACTACGAATATACTAGCGAGGTTATTTTTAGTTGTTTGCCCCCATTGTGCATCTTCTGCGCTAGATCCCATTCGTAAAATAACGTCTGTTATATCTGAATTAGAAAGTAATTTTTTTTCAAAATCAAATGCTTTTTGTTTTTGAGATTCAGCATTATAATGGGCTGGAAATGTCATGTTAATAGATAACATTGTGTCGTCTTCAGATTTTATGTTTGCTTTCGGTAGTAATATATAAGCTGCAATTGATCCTACAAATAATAAAAATGCAGTAAGTAGAATAATGAATTTATGAGAAAGAGCCCACTTTAATGTAGCGACATATCGTGATGAAGAACTTGGCTTTCGATGCTTTGTTTTTTTGAGTAGTAAAAAAGCCATAAGTGGAACAACTGTTAGTGCAACGATTAAGGATGATAATATAGAATATACAACTGCTAATACCATAGGTAACATTAATTTTCCGATTGCTCCTGATACGAGGCCGATAGGTAAAAAAACAGCGACCGTTGTTAAAGTAGAAGAAGTAATTGCGACTGCGACTTCTTTCGTTGCATCGAGAATGATATCTTTAGAGAAAGAATCTTTTTGTAAACGGCGGAAAATATTCTCGATGACAACGATACTATCATCGACGAGACGTCCAACCGCAACAGCTAAACCACCGAGGGTTAAAATGTTAAGCGTAATGTTAGATTGATGTAGTAAAAAGAGTGTTAATAAAATGGATAATGGAATACTGACAACAGCGATGAGTGTTGTTCGGAAGTTACGTAAAAAGATTAAGATAATTAGAGTTGCAGCGATTGCTCCAAGTATTACTTCTTTTCCCATGCTAGTAACAGCATTTTCAACTTGTTCATGGGTTGAAGCCAAAAGTTTAATGGAAAATTGATCTTTATATTCCTTATCTATCTCTTTAACTTTTTTATCAATCTCTTTTCCAATGGCAACTGCATTTTTACTCGGTTCTTTCATGATGATTAATCCTGTGCCTTCTTCTCCGTTTATATGTGAGATTGTATCGTAGTGTTGTTTGATTTCAATTTGAGCAATGTCTTGCAATTTCACTTGGGGTGCCACAGTGATGTTTTTAATGTCATTTACATTTTTTATGTCCCCAATGACGCGGAGGTTGTATTCTTCCTGATTAACAGTAATTGCCCCAGCTGGAGTAGAAGTTTCTTTTCCTTGTAAAACAGTTAGTACCTGCTGTGATGTTACGTTTTTGTTTTTTAATTGGTTCGGATCAAGTACGATAGATAATTCAGAGGTGGATTTTCCGAAAAACATAACGTTGGCAACACCATCAATGTTTTCGAGTTGTGGTACGATTTCTTTTTCAATTTGTTTTTCATCTGCTTTTGAAAAACCGTTTTGTTTCTGGATAGTAATTTGAGCGAGTGGAATCATAGAAGTGTTTAATTGACTAACTACGGGCTTGGTTACATCTTTAGGTAATTTAATTGTATTGACGGCTTTTTCGACTTCGCGTGCTGCATCTTTCATGTTTGCTTTTGATGTATACGCA